>JAJXTB010000113.1 GCA_021784205.1 Actinomycetes bacterium | reverse complement strand
GGCGCGCGACGAGTTGGGCCTGTTGGGACGGCTCGGCCACGGGCGAGCGCCACGAGACCAGGCAGTGCCGGGCTTCGAGGAAGGCGACGAACCCCGTCCGCTCCTCATTCCAGAGCACCTGCCAGGGATCGGGTCCGAGCACGGTGAAGTGTCCGGCCTCGGCGCCGTACTTGGCCAGCACACGGGTCAGTTCGTCGCCGACCTGCGCGGCGAAGGTGAGCGAGGGATCTGGGCCGGGCTTGCCTTCCCGCATCGGTCTCCCGCCTCTCGTGGTGTTAGACGGGCCCCGGGGGCTGGCACCTCGTCGCGCCAACGCCTCGACCGGTCTGGAACCCACCGTATACCTGGGCTCTTTCGCGACGCTGTCATCACGGCCACGTGGCCTGACGGCCGCTCCGGTGTCGAGCGGTTCTCGAGACGTGCGCGGTCCAAGCGCGCTCGACCGTCATCACTATGTGGCGTTCGTCGGGCGGGCAGCGGCGATCGTTCCTATGCTGACGAAGAAGATTGGGGACATCGCACATGAGCGAGTACGTCGATTGGCCGGTGGCGAACGAACAGCCGGTCGGGCTCGCCGTACTGCTGCCGGGCCAGCACTATCCGGCGACGATGCCACTACTCACCTTCGCGGGCAAAGTGGCAGCCCAGCGTGGCTGGCGAATTCGTGCCGTGTCGTGGCAGGCGCCGCAATTGGACATCCAGGAGGCCATCACCTGGGTCGGGTCCGAGCTGCGGCACGCGATCGGCGCCTTCGACGGCCGCGTGCTGGTGATCGCAAAATCGCTCGGTACGTGTAGCGCGGTCTACGCGAGTCAGTTCGGCTACGACGCCATCTGGCTGACCCCACTGCTGCACGTGCCCGACGTTGTCGCGGCGATGACTCACAACTCGGGTCGACAGCTGCTCGTCGGTGGCACCGAGGACCCCGCGTGGGACATTGCGGTCGCGCGGGCGATCGGTGGAGACATCGTCCAGATTGACGGCGCAGACCACGGCATGTTCGTCTCCGACGCGGTTCGCAGCGCCGAACTGCACGTCGACGTCACGCGCGCGATCGACCAGTGGCTCCTAGCCACGCCGTGACGAGTCGACGTCGCACCGCGACGTCACATGACCCGGGGCGTAATCTGAGGCGGTGGACGGGCACGGGGCGACACGCCGTTGGTTGATCACGGCTGGTATCGCGTGGGAAATCGCCGTCATCGCCGTCGACCTCGCGGCCAAGAGCCATCACGTCACACTGATCTTGCTCACGGTACCCGTCCTCGCGTTGTCGCCCTACGTGTCGCGCGCCACGACGGTGGCGGGCTCGTTGGTCGCGTTTCTCGTCGCCCTCGCGCTCAGCATCCACGATCGCACCGTCAACACCGAGCGTCAATGGACGTCGCTCGTCGTGGTGGTGCTCGTGTGCTCTTTCGCCGTGTGGATCGCGACGCTGACGCGGCGACTCGGCAATCAGGTCGTCGCGGCCTCAGAGGAAGCGAATCACGATAGCCTGACTGGACTTCGCAATCGCCGCGGTATCAGCACCGAGACGCTGGATGGCCTCGAAGGGGGCCGGCCGCTCGCCGTGATCTTGGTGGATCTCGATCACTTCAAACAGGTGAACGACACCTACGGGCACGACACCGGGGATCAGGTGCTGATTGAGGTGGCGCACCGGCTGCGCGGCGCCGTGCGCGACCAGGACGTGGTCTCGCGCTACGGGGGCGAGGAGTTCGTCGTGCTCTCGCGGAGCGGGGACGACGCACGAGCGATTGCCGAGCGAATCCTGCACGACCTGCGGAGCCAGCCCGTCGACACCGTGAGCGTGGCCCTGAGCGTGACCGCATCGGCCGGCGTCGCGAGCGTCGACGACGAGGGCGGGGTGGAGTTCGCCCTGCTGCACGCCGACGAAGCACTCTACGCGGCGAAGCGGGCGGGACGAGACCAAGTGGTGGTGTGGAGCGCCGCGGCGTCACAGCTGTGGAATCAGCCGCACGACGAGTACGTCCGACGTGCTCCTCGAGACGGGCCGACGTCTCCGACTTCGTTGATCGGCAGCGTCGCCCTGCTCGAACACGTTCACTACCTCATCGACACGGGGTCGATGGCCTGGATCGACACTGAGCTGAGCGGGCGCATCGTCGGTGCCTCGACGTCGGTGGACACGTTGCTCGGTGTGAGTCCCGACGCGATCGTGGGCACGATGGCCTGGAACCTCTTCGACGAGCGTGACCGACCCGTGGCCCGCACCAGGCGACAGGCCATCTTGCGCGGCGAGGTCGTGGGCGAGCGGCCCTTGCGGGTGCAGCACGCCACAAGGGGCAGCCGCTGGGTCATCGTCGGGGCGACGCGGCGCGCGAGTGCCGGTGAAGTGGTGGGCGCGGTGATGAGCCTGCGAGAGTTCCACGCCGAGACGGTGCAGGGTCACGCCCTCGCCGCCCTCTTGGCGGCGGGCAAGCTCTTCGCGACCGCCGAATCGGAGTCGACCCTCGTGCAGCAGCTCTGCGACGTCTTGGTCAACGACGGCAACTACGTCTTCGCGTGGTATGGGCGACGTCGCGATGACTTCACCGTCGAGAAGGTCGCGATGAGCCGCGAACACCGCGAATACCTCAACTCGATCTCCCTGCGCTACGACGACAGCGCCGTTGGCAGGGGTCCGACGGGGCGCGCACTCGCGACAGAGTTGCTCGTGGCGATCGACGACCTGTACAGCGAGGCGACGTTCCAGCCGTGGCAACAGGCGGCCCTGCTGCACGGTTTCCGATCCTCCATTGCGATTCCGGTCTTCGCATCCTCGGGGCTCGACGGAGTTATCACCATCTATGCCGGCGAGAGCGAAGCGTTCCCCCGTGTCGCGCAAGAGACGCTGACCCAGATCGCGATCCTGGTCGGTTCGAGTCTGGAGCGCATCCGCACGAGACAGCGCATGGCCGAGAGCTCGTCCCAGGAGGCAATCCTCTCGCGGGCCATCGAGCAGACCAGCGACTCGGTGCTCATCACCGACGTCCACGGTCAGATCATCTTTGTCAATGACTCGCTGCTAGAGAACACGGGATTCGAGCGCGACGAGGTGATCGGGCACAACCCTCGCATCTTCCAGAGCGGCTTGACGTCGCCCGAGGTGTACACGCAGATGTGGGATCGACTGCTGCGTCGCGAGACGTGGCGTGGCCAGGTCGTCAATCGCCGCAAGGACGGACGGCTGATCTTCGAGCAAACCACCATCTCGCCGCTCGTAGAAGGGGACCGCATCGTCGGTTACGTCGGCGTACGCAAGGACATGACCGGGTTGTTTGCGCTCGAGGAGCGCCTGGGTGACGTCGTCAACGAGCGCGAGGCGCTGGCTCTCGCGTTCGCTGAGCCGCTGTCGGCCGCGGAGTTCGCGGAGGCGGCGAGGGACTTCTGCGTGCGCTTACTCTCACTGCCGGTGATCAAGTCGGCGCGCATCGCGGTGATGGGAACGAGTCATTCGTTGCTGCCCGAGGTGATCGATTTCCACGGGGTACTGCACCTCGGTCGCGAGCCCATCGAACTCGATCCAGCTTTGGTCGCACGATTGGAGTCCGGGCCACTGCTGCTGGTTTCTGCGGCTGAGGAGCACATCGGCGATCGAGTACTGGCCCCCTCGCTGCTGACGGCCCTCGGGGAGGAGTCCTACGAGCGCGCCGCGCTCGTAGGACTCTCGTGGGACGCTGCTCCCCGTGCGCTCATCGTGATGGGCGTTGGCAATGACGCCGATCTGGTCCACATGGACGACATCATGTTCCGCGAGATCGGCTTGATCGCGACGCAGTCGCTCGCCGAGCTCGCGCAGCGCTACGCGGACGCCTACGTCCGCCGACAACAGATGGCTGAGCTCATCGCGGACAAGTCCTTTGACACGCGGTTCCAGCCGATCGTGGACTTCCGCTCTGGCGCGACGCTGGGATTCGAGGCACTGACCAGGTTCCAAGACGGGCGGACGCCGGATCAGGTCTTCGACGAGTCTGGCCGGTTGGGCTATCGCGGCGAACTCGAGCGCGCGTGCGCCCAGTCCGCGCTCGACCAGGCGGCGCTCCTGCCGGCCGACGCGTTCGTGACGCTCAACTTCCTTCCGAGCGTGCTCGGTGAGACGGCCACGCGGCACCTCATCAACGAGTCCGCTCGTCCGGTCATCGTCGAGGTCACCGAATACGCGGCCGTCGACGACTACTCCCATTTGCTCGACGCCATCGCGACTCTGCCCAACGCGAGACTCGCGGTCGACGATGCTGGCGCCGGGCATTCGAGCCTGCGCCACGTGATGGAGCTGAATCCCGACATCGTCAAGATCGACATCTCGCTCATCAGCAACATCGACGCGCGGCCCGACAAACAGGCGCTTGTCGCGTCCCTGGTTCACTTCGGTTCGCTGACCGGAACGATCCTGGTCTTCGAAGGGGTCGAGCGGGCCGAGGAGTTCGAAACGTTGAGCGACCTCGCGCGGGAATGGCCCGAAGCGATCCTGTGGGGACAGGGTTACTGGTGGTCCCGCCCGGCTCCCGTGTCGAGGTTCCGCTAGGGCGAACCTAGCGTTCCGGCGGTGTCGAGGTGGACTCGGTGAGTACGCCAATGCGCGCGGGCCGCCCATCAAAGTCCGTGACGATCGACCTCGCGCGCACGACGATCCGTCGCCCGGTGTCGTCTGTGGTCTCGAAGGTGAAGTCGATGTTCGCCTCGTCGTTGGTGCGCGTTTGCTCGATCAGTGCGTCGAGGCGATCGCGGAACTCCGTTGGCACACTGAGCCGTGACTCGCGGCCGATCAACTCCTTCGCCGAGGAGAAGCCCAGCAGCTTTGCCGAGCGGTCATTCAAGAAGCTGAATCGGCTGTCTTGGATCACGTAGATGCCGAGGTGGAGCTGGTCCAGGGCGTGATTGAGGTTGCGCTCGAATCGAGTGGCGACTTCCCTTGAGCGCAACTCCTGTCGGCGCGAGGAGAAGTTCTCGAGTGCGAACGAGATATCCGAGGCGACCTCACTGAGGAGTCGGTCGATCTCCTCGCTGAAGTGCAGCTCGCTGCGCGAGTACGCGGTGAGGACGGCCACGGTCGACCCGTCGCGTTTGAGGGGGAGTGACTCGCTGGACGCCCAGTGGTGCGTGATCACCAGCTGGCCGATGGCGTCGTCCGCCAGCGTCGTGGAGGCGCGTCGCCAGACGATGCGCCCCTCGTTCAGCGAGATCAACGCCAAGTCGTAGGAATCTGCCGGGTTCCGCTCGAGGATCTCTACGCGCGCAGCGAGGAACTCCTCGATTCCCGCCCCCGCCCAGGCCACGGGCACGAGCTCGCGCTCGTTGACGAACTGGCCGATCCACGCGGCGTCGGCGTGTCCGGAGTCCACCATCGCTTGACACACGCGATGGAAGAGCTCGGACTCGTCGCGGCTGGAAACCGTTGCTTGATTGCAGGCACTGAGTGTTTTGTACAACTTGACGAGTTCTTCGTTCGCCTCCTCGATCGCCTTGCGCTCGCCGATATCGAAGATGACGCCACGGATCGTGAGGCCAGAGCCCGTCTCGTCACGGGCGACGACGCGACCCCGAACGCAGAGCCAGTGAACGCTCTGGTCTGGCCAGAGCACCCGGAAGTCGAACTCGTACCAGTCTGGGCCGCCGGGTGCGAGTGACTCGTCGATGATTCGGTTGGCGAGGGGGCGGTCCTCGTCGACGGTCGCGTCGAGGAAGGTCTCGGCGTGCCAGAGGGTCTGCCATTCCAGTCCGTAGAGCGCGTCGTGGTTCGCGGAGCGGTGCATGAGGTTCTCGCGGACGTTGTACTCCCACACGGCCACGCCACTCATCTCGGTCGTCGTGCGCAGCAGTTCATCCGAGGCGAGCAACTCGAAGGGGAGGGCTCCCGGACTCCTTCGATCGCTGTCACTCGACATACGAAGTGACCCCCTAACGCGATGGCCGCTCATGCACTGCCGTAAGCGGATCCTAATGTTGCACCGTGGAGTGTGTACGGCGGGATTCGTCCACCGCTACCACCGGACCCGGTTTGGTCCATTGACTAAAACGGCGTTCGAACGCGAACGGCGTCCGGTGGTGCGGGGCGACCGCAGCGAGGTCATCGGGCCGAACCAATCGTGCGTGAACCTCGGCCCACCCGTCCCGGATAGGAGGTGCCGAGACTCGAATGTCGCGCGGCTCGACGACGCGCTATTACCGCAAGCGCCTCGAGGGCGAGGAGGCCGATCGAACCTCGCTTGCCGTCGCGCCTTCCAAGCTCGGAATCGGGTTTAGTCGACGCGACCGTTTCTGGTCTCCCTTTTGCCCAGCGTCGGGACGGCCCCGGGGGGCGAGGTTGGCGAACTACCTCGTGGAGCCGGACGGGAGTCCGGTCGGTGGTGGGCGAGGGGGGACTTGAACCCCCACATCCTTTCGAATACAGGCACCTGAAGCCTGCGCGTCTGCCTATTTCGCCACTCGCCCTGGGACTTGGTTACATTAGTCCAAGTTGGCCACCCCGACGTCTACGACGTCGGTTTTGGGGCGGTGGCCAGTACCATTGGGTGGTTATGGTGCTCAAGTCTGTGGAAAACCGCCTGGAGCGGCTCTTCGAGCGGACCTTCGCGCGCCCCTTCAAGAGCGGACTGCAACCGATCGAGATTGGCGCGCGGATCATCCGCGAGGTCGACCTGACGCGCCAGCTGACGAACCAGGGACCGATCTCGCCCAACGAGGTCCACGTCTGGCTGAGCCCGGCGGACGCCAACCGATTCGACGGTTTCCAAAAGGCGTTGATCAGCGAACTCGAAGAGACAGTGCGCCAGCACGCGATCAACGAGGGCTACAACTTCGTCGGGCCCGTCGTCGTCGAGATATTCGTCGACGACGACCTTCGCACCGGTGACCTCGCGGTCAAGACCGACTTCCTCGGCGGTGACGCGCACCCGCGGCTCATCGCCGATGACGGGCGCACCTTCACGATCGGTGACCGGCCGGTGGTGATCGGGCGGAGCCCCGAGGTGGACGTCGTCATCAACGACTCGAACGTCTCGCGTCGCCACGCGGAGGTCTGGCGAACCGCTGAAGGAATCGCCATCAGGGATTTGCAGTCAACGAACGGGACCTACGTGAACGGACATCGCGTCACGGCCGTCTCGCTCTCGCCTCGTGACGACGTGACGGTCGGGGCACTGCACCTACGGATTGAGTTGGCTTGAGTCTTCTCGCCGCGTCGTCGAACTACGCCGCGGTGATCCGGCCGCTGCAGGTTCTGGTCATGGTCGTGGCCCTGCTCTTCTTCGCCCGCGTCCTGCGGGTGGCGATGGTCGAGTCCCGTCCGGCCGATCAGGAGAACGGTCGGTCGCGGCGCAAGCGCTCGACACCCCTGGCGCTGGAGTTCCTTGAGCCCGACGACATGGCGGGACAGCGCATCGACGTGGACCTCGCGGTCGTGATCGGCCGCGGCACCGACTGTGACGTGGCGCTCGCGGACACGTATCTCTCGACGCGCCACGCCCGCGTCGCTAATGACGCGGGCGACCTGTCGATCGAGGACCTGGGTTCGACCAATGGGACCTACGTGAACCAGGAACTCCTTCGCGGACGAGTGCTGCTCAAGCGGGGCGACGTGATCCAGGTCGGAGGCGTCCTCTTGGAGGTGGTTCGTTGACGCGGTGGCGCTACGCGGCCGCCACGGATACCGGCCTCGTGCGAGACGCGAATGAAGACGCCTGGTCCGTGGACCGGACGCTGGCCATCGTCGCCGACGGGATGGGTGGACACGCCGCGGGGGAAGTCGCCTCGTCGCTGGCCGTCGAGGTGATCACCCGTGAGTTCCACGAGAACGAGACGGTGGACGGTCTCTACGCCGCGGTCGAGGCCGCGAACCAGTCGGTACTCGCCGACGCCGTCGCGAACCCCGACCACTTCGGCATGGGCACTACGGTCATCGCGATCGCGCTGACCGAGGACGCGGCCGGCATCGTCTCGCCGACGCTCGTCAACGTGGGCGACTCACGGGTCTACCAAC
>JAJXTB010000016.1 GCA_021784205.1 Actinomycetes bacterium | reverse complement strand
GGCAGTCTCTACCTTCATGACATAGTGAACGGATCTGTCGCGACATAGTGAACACCTCGGTGGAGGTGAGTCGTGGTCAAGAACCAGGTCATTGTGGCGTCGGTGGTGTCCCAGGGTTTGGGAGTTCGCGCGACGGCCAAGAAATACGGGGTCTCGCCGGCCTGGGTCTGCACCCTCGTCCAGCGCTACCGCGCCGAGGGCCCGGCGGGTCTTCACGCGCGCTCGAAACGACCGCGAACGAACCCTGCGGCGACGTCGCCCCTGGTCGAGGACCGCATCGTCGAGCTGCGAAAGGAGTTGGTCGACCTCGGCACCGACGCCGGGGCCGACACGATCCACACGCTCCTCGAGCGCGAGGGTGCTCGCGCGCCGTCGGTCTCGACGATCCAGCGGATCCTCACCCGGCGCGGCTTTGTCACCCCGGCACCCAAGAAGCGCCCCAAGGCCTCCTACGTGCTTTACGGCCGAGCTGCCCAACGAGTGCTGGCAGTCCGACATGACTCACTGGCACCTAGAAGACGGCACCGGCGTGGAGATCCTCACCTTCCTCGACGACCACTCGCGCCTGGCCCTCACCGTGCGCGCCTACCCCACCGTGAGTGCCGAGACCGTGCGCGGGGTTTTCGCCCAGACCTGCGCGCTCTATGGCGTGCCGGCGAGCGTGCTGACCGACAACGGCGCGATCTACAACGCCGCCTCGCGCGGCGGGCGCAGCGGCTTTGAGAGCGACCTGATGGCCGCCGGCGTGCTCTACAAGCACTCGCGCCCCTACCATCCCCAGACCTGCGGCAAGGTCGAGCGCTGGCACCGCACGTTAAAGGGCTTCCTCGCCAAGCGCCCCGCGACGACGCTGGGAGAGCTCAACGCCGTCCTAGAGGACGTCGTTCGCTACTACAACGACGTGCGACCCCATCGCGGCATCAACCGGCTAACGCCGAGCGTCGCCTACCGCTCGCGCGCCAAGGCGACGGCCCACACGCTCATCTACGAGCCCCACTGGCGCGTGCGAACCGACGTCGTCGACGCGCGCGGTCACGTCACCTTGCGCTACCTGGGCAAGCTGCGCCACCTCAACGTCGGCTGGAGCTACCGGGGTCGCTCGATCCGCCTCTTCATCCTCGATGACGTGGTGACCTTTGCCACCGACGAGGGCGAATTCATCGGCGAGACGAGGCTCGACCCCAATCGGGACTACCAGCCCAAGGGCCACGGCTTTCGATAGTCTGCACGGGTTCAACTGTTCGCGATGTCGCGACAGATTTCAGTGGTGCCCCCGGCAGGATTCGAACCTGCGCTCACGGTTTAGGAAACCGATGCTCTATCCCCTGAGCTACGAGGGCCTGTCAGTGGCGACATCTCCGTCAGAATCCCACCGGATCGATGGTACTTGGAACCGATGTCACTAGTCCTTTTCGCGTCGATCACACCGGCAACGGCTCCCGCCAGCGAACTTCCATTCGACGTCCGCGCCGGTCGTCTCGGGCCCCGTGTGGGGCCTGGCGTGCTAAAAGCCGGTCCTTCAGCGCCGGATCGTAGCCCTCTGCGTGGCTGTGGTGCGGAAGGTTTTCCAATAATAGAGCGAATCGAGGAAAATTCTCAGAATATTACAATAATATTCTTTTTGTTTTCTATTTCTTATCGTGCGGTACGAATACGTTAATCAAGCCCCTACTATGGAACCGAATCCACACATTTAGGTTTCCTTTTTCGATAATTCGGAATCGGTGGAGACGGGAGAAATTTGACATGAAATCGGCACGAAAAATCTGGATACTCGTCACGGTGGTGGTCATCGTCATCGCGGCCGGAATCACGATAGGGGTCCTGAGCTCGAAGTCACCAAAGTCCACCGCCTCCGGCGGCACGGTGACCTTCGCCGAGGCGCCCGGGGCCAATCCCAACTACATCTTCCCGTACATGGGTGGCCAGTACTTCTCGGTCGATAACATCAACCAGTTCCAAGAGCTGATGTTCCGACCCTTGTACTGGTTTGGTCTCGGAGGATCGGTCGCCGTTCAGCCGCCGCTATCGCTCGCAAACATGCCAGTGTTCTCGAACAGTAATAAGACAGTGACCATCACGATGAAGGGCTGGAAGTTTGCCGACGGCCAAACCGTCGACGCCCAGTCAGTGATGTTCTTTCTCAACATGTACAAGGCCGACCCGACGTCGTACGCGGGATACAACCCCGGCTTCGGCATCCCCGACCAGGTCCAGAGTGCCACGGGACACGGAAACACTGTGACGCTGAAATTCAAAACGTCCGTCAACCCGAACTGGCTGCTCTACAACTACCTCTCCGAGATCACCCCCTTCCCCAACACATGGGACGTCACATCGGCCTCCACACCGTCGACCTGCGCGACCGGCGCCTACGGGGCACCCTCGACCGACACGGCTTGTAAGGCGGTCGAGAAGTATCTGGACGCCCAGTCCTCCAAAGTCAGTACCTACACCGACGCGATGTGGCAGAGCGGTGTCGACGGTCCGTGGAAGCTCACCTTCATGGACAACCTCGGCAACGTCACCTTCGTTCCCAACACGAAGTACTCAGGTCCCCAGAAGGCCCAGGTCAAGACCGTCAAGGAGATTCCCTTCACTTCGAACCAGGCCGAGCAGTCGAGCCTGCAGGCCGGCACCATCGACGTCGGCTTCGTGGACCCGACGATTCTGACGTCGCCAGCCCCCGGACCCGGACAGGCCGGTCCCAACTGGCCAGCGATCGCCAGCACCTACAACATCTACGCGGGTACCCCGTGGAGCTTCAACTACGCGCCGTTCAACTTCAGCTCGGCCAATCCCACCTCCGCGGCTATCCACCAGCTCTACATCCGTCAGGCTCTGCAGATGTCCGTGGATCAGACGGGAATCATCAAGGTGGTCGACAAGGGCTACGGCGTGCCGACCTACAGTCCACTGCCGCCCAACACCCCGGCGTCGATCAGCGGTCCCGTCGCCAACCCGTATCCCTTCAACAAGGCCAAGGCGGAGTCGCTTCTGACATCGCACGGCTGGAAGATCGAAAACGGAGTGCAGACCTGCGTCAACCCGGGTACGAGCGCCAATCAGTGCGGGCCGGGCATTACAAAGGGCTACACCTTGAACTTCAAGATCGTCTGGGCCAGCGGGTCACCGTCGCTCGATGACACGTTCAACGCGGAGATCGCCGACTGGGCGAGCATCGGCATCAAGTTCACGCACTCAACCGGCACGTTCAACACGGTCATCGCGGACTGCACGAGCGCCAAGCAGCACTACGAGCTGTGCTCATGGGGTGCGGGGTGGATCTACGCCCCGGACTACTACCCGTCGGGCGAGACGCTCTTTACCACCAAGGGCGGCTTCAACCCCGGTGGCTACAGCGACCCCACAATGAACAAGATCATCAACACGACGACCTTCGGCACTGCCAAGTTGACCACGTACGCCAAGTACGCGGCCGAGCAGCTCCCCGTGCTCTATCAGCCGAACCCGGTCACGCCGATTGAGATCAAGAAGACGTTGAAGAGCTCCATCGGATTCACCCCGAACCCGCTGGCGAACTTCATGCCCGAGTACTACTACTTCTAAACCGGAGACGAGCGACTCGATCGTCCGGCGACGACACCGCGCCCGCGGATCCCTCTTCGGTGGGACCCGCGGGCGCGGTGTCGTCGTAACGTCCGACGCTGCACGTCGCAGTCGCCGGGTGAGCGACCGGTCGAGCTCTGGCCGTTTAGTCAGCACGACAAATGGAGGTGACGACAGTGGGTAAACGACGCGACGTAGCCCACGGTGCAGACACCTCTGAAAGGATGGGGCTGTGAAATGGCTCGCAGGTTTTCTCGACGCCGTTGACCGCGTTCAGCGCCGCCACCGCTGGATCGCGCTGCCGTTCTCGCTCGTGCGCAAGATGAGCGACGACCAGGGTGGCAATCTCGCCGCGCTGATCGCGTACTACGGCTTCCTCTCGCTGTTTCCACTGCTACTGAGTTTCGTGTCAATTCTCGGTTTTGTGCTCGCCGGGGACTCGGGTCTTCGCGTCCACGTCCTCGAGAACGTCGCACGTTCCTTTCCAGGCTTCGCCGGCACGATTGACGCAACGATCACGGGCAGCGGGATCGCCCTGGGCGTGGGACTCGTCGTCGCCCTGTGGGCCGGCCTGGGCGTCACGCGCGCAGTAGAAGGCGCCATGAACACGGTCTGGTACATTCCCCTCGCCCAGAGGCCAAACCTGTGGTGGTCGCGACTGCGCGGACTGGCCATGCTCGTCGCCCTGGGCGTCGCATTCATACTCTCGAGCTCCCTGGCTGGCCTGCAGGGGACCCACGTCATCGCCCCGGTCGCCGCGAATCTCGTCAGCGTCGTCGGGCCGCTGATACTTAATTTCGTGCTCTATCTCGGCGCCTTCGTCATCCTGACCAACCGCCGCATGTCGTGGCGGACCGTGTTGCCAGGCGCGTTGGTCGGAGCCATTGGCTGGACGCTCCTACAGAACATCGGCGCCTACTACACCCGCCACGAGATCGCCCACGCGTCGCACCTCTATGGTCCCCTCTCTCTGGTCGTGGGACTGCTCGCCTGGATCTACCTCGGCGCCCAGCTCACTCTCTACGCGGCGCAGCTCAATGTGGTCCTCGCCGAACACCTGTGGCCACGCAGCCTTCGCGGAACGTCCACCGACGCGGACCACCGATCGCTCCTCCTTCGCTCACGGGTACTTCAGCGCTGAGGCTCGCCCACCGATGAGCACGCGGTTTGTCGCTGCGAGTCTCCTCAGTCGCCCGAGGCACAACTCCTAGGAGGCTCGATCGACCTACTCATGATCCACGCGTGCAGTCCGACCTGGCGTCCACGCTGGAATCCGTACTGTTCGAGGAGTTCGACGGTGGCGCTGAAGAGGAAGCGGCCCTGAGCCGCGCGGCCACTCGTGACCTCGGAGATCGCCTCGACCGGACCGCCACCGGCGGCGCCGATCATGTCGAGGGCCCCTTCGAGTGCGGCGCGGGCGACACCTTGGCCCCGATGCCTCTTGTCAACGAAGACGCAGGTGATGCGCCAGTCGGGGACGGGCGGCGGATCTTTGTCGTACATCCTGCGGTGCTTCAAATTGGATAACTCGTCTGGGCTGCCGTATTGGCACCATCCCTGGGCGAAGCCGTCGCTGTCGAGAACGAGCGCCGCGTGGGCCCGGCCCGTTCTCACCCGGTCCTCTTTCACCATTCGGTAATCGACTCCGCGCTGGCCGCATTCAGGGTGATAACCGATGCACCAGCACCCGCCAAATACGCCGTTATTGCGCTCGACAAGTTCGGCGAACTGATCCCACGTCGAACCCTCCAGCGCCACGATCTGGTACGCCATTCGAGCCCCTCTCCCACCAGATTGTCCCACCTCAAGAGGCCTTTCGCCACCTGCGCCTCGCCACGGTGTTCGATCCTCGAACTGTAAAACGGGCCGCGCAACGTCAAAGCGAGCGGGGATCTCTCTCGCTCGTTGGTCGTTGCGGCGGGCGATGAACCTCTCGCTAGCCTGGTCCTCACGTGAGCATCCTCGTCGACCTTCAGCGAGTTACCTTTCACGGCGCGGACCGCCCGGTACTTGAGAATCTGTCCCTTACCGTCTCGAGTGGCGAGCGAATTGGCGTCGTGGGCATCAACGGCGCCGGCAAGAGCGCTCTCTTGTCGATCATGCGTGGCGATCTCACCCCAGACTCCGGAGAAGTTCGTCGGCCCCGCGACTTGCGCGTAGGGGTCCTCGAGCAAGAACCGTCCCTGCCCGCGTCGACGGTGCGCGAGGCCTTGGGATCGGGCTGGCAGGTAGACGCCGCGCTGGATCGCCTGGACATGCTCGGCTTCGCCGACGCGCCGATTCCCTCGTTATCCGGCGGACAGCGAAAGCGCGTCGCCCTGGCGCGCGTCTTCTCGCGGCCCGTGGACTTGCTCGTGCTGGACGAGCCGACCAACCACCTCGATCTCAACGCGATTCGCTGGCTCGAGCAGCAACTCCTCGACTTTGCCGGCGGCGTCGTCCTCGTCAGTCACGATCGATTCCTGCTCGATCAGGTGACGACCCGCATGGTCGAAATCGACCGGGGAAACACCTACGTGCACGCGGGGGGCTACTCGCGTCTGCTCGAGGCCCAGGCCGAGCGTGAGGAGCGAGCCGCCACCGCTGAGCAGGTGCGCCGCAATCTCGCGCGCACCGAGCTCGCGTGGCTGCGTCGCGGGGTGAAGGCGCGCTCGACCAAGCCCCAGGCCCGCATCGACGCCGCCCATCGGCTCCTGGCCAGCCGTCCCGACGCCCCGGCGCGTAGCGGTCCACTGGACTTGAGCGTCCAGACCCCGCGCCTCGGCACCACGGTCATCAAGACCCACCGGGTCTCCTTTGGCTACGGCGATGAGGCGCTGCTACGCGACGTCGACCTCGAGCTCGGCCCCGGTGACCGCGTGGGAATCGTCGGGCCCAACGGAGCGGGTAAATCCACTCTGCTCGACCTCCTCGCCCATCGACGGAACCCGACGAGTGGCACCATCAAGCACGGCTCGACCGTGGTCGTTTCATACTTCGAACAGCACGACCGCGAGCTCGATCCCACCGCCACAGTCCAAGAGCTCGTTGCGGGACCGCGCGGCGTGCCGGGCTCGCCCGCCGACGTCGCCCTGATGAAGCGCTTCTGGTTCACGGGGGCCCTTCCTGCGACGAAGTCGGGGGAGCTCTCGGGTGGTGAGCGACGGCGACTCCAGCTGCTGCTCGCCCTCGCCAAGCGCCCGAACGTCCTCTTCCTCGACGAACCCACCAACGACCTCGACCTGGAAACCATTCGCCTGATCGAGGACTTCCTGAGCGAGTGGCCCGGGACCCTCATCATCGCCTCCCACGACCGCACGTTTCTCAGCCGCACCACCGACCGGCTCCTCGAAGTTCGCGACGGCACCGTGTCCGACGTGGCGGGCGGCATTGACGCGTGGATCGCTCGCACCGTCGAGCCCGAGACCGCCGCCACCGGTGAGACGAACCCGCCCGCCGTGCCGCGAGGACGAGCTCTGCGCGACGCGGAAAAGGAGATGACCCGCCTCGAGCGACGAAAGCAGACCCTCACCGAGAAGTTGCTCACGGTGAGCGACCGCGACGAGCAGGCGCGCCTGGGCGGCGAACTCGACGTCGTGCTGCGCGACCTGCACCGCGCCGAGACGATCTGGCTCAGCTTCTTCGAATGAGAGTCCCGCCGCCGCTCGCCGACGACGTCAACCGGTCGGCGCCGAGCACGACGTAGTTCCCTCGCCGCAGCCGCCGCTCACTCGATAAGAGAATGGCTGAAAGCTTACGACGGGCGAGCCCACGTCGATCTGGATGTCGCCATGTGAGAGCAGCGGCGTGGCACGCGGATCACCACTGAGACGTCGGCCGTTCTCAAAGACAACGACGGACCCATGCGCCGGACCGACCTGGTGAGCGGACAGCGGTTGGTTCCAGATGTCGAAGAACTGGCCGAGCGTGAAGGCGCCCTGTCGCGGCGCCTCGACGTGGATGATTCCGTCGGCGACGTGAGTGTGGAGCCAGTAGAGGCAGTCGGTGAGACCCACGTCGTAGAACTCGCCACTGGGATAGTGCTCGACGAGGGCGGGCTGGGTGATGCCGATGCCCGCTGGAAGGTTCCGACGCTGGCCATCGACGAAGATCGCGACGTGGACGTGAATGTGGTACTTCACCACCTCCTTCGCCCCGGTCTGACAGGACACGCCGTCCGTCGTCGCCCCACTACGCGTGCTCGACGCACTGGCCAGATCCGCCCCGGGGTACATCACGACACCTTCGGGACCCACCACCGCCGAAGATGGACGCGACGAGAGCCACGCGGTAGCGAGACTGGCGACACCAAGCAGGGTGAGCAGGGCAAAAGGAATCCATCGGCGCGACGTCGGCACTGCGGAGTCTGTGGACATAGAACCTCCCGCGCCGATGGTAGTAGGGCTAGCGAGGGGTCAGATTCGCGCTCGAGTCAGGTGTCAGCACGCTCGCGAAGCGACCGCTACAGCCTGGGTCAGTCGTCGCCGTAGGAACCAGAAGCCGATGACCCGTAGGTCCCCGAAGACGGCGATCCGTCGTCGCCCGACGCGCCGTCATCGCCGCTGTAGGTGTAGGTCACCACGGCGGGAGCGGGCGCCATCGTCGGTGGAGCCGCCGGGGTGTTCGGTACCGTCGTCGGTGCTGAGTTCGCAGAGAGCGAATTGGAGAGCGGGGCGGGATTCGACGCGTGCATCATCAAGGCAACCGCCGCCGTTGAGAGGACAAGGGTCAAGGTGCCGGCCACCGCCCACGATGAGAGGGCGCGCACGCGTCCGCTGAGATGTCCTCGCATGGCTCCATGGTCGTGGCCGACCTTGAGAAATTCCGTGGAGTCACCTCAATTTCGACTCAATTCACCATATGGGCGGAGGTCACGGCTCTACTAGCCTTGAGTGCCTTATGGCGCTTTCCATCGGTATCGTCGGCCTGCCCAACGTCGGCAAGTCCACGCTCTTCAACGCGCTCACGAACAACAACGTCCTGGCTGCCAACTACCCCTTCGCCACGATCGAGCCGAACGTCGGCGTCGTCGCGGTGCCGGACCCGCGCCTCGCCCAGCTCGCCGCGATCTTTCACTCCGAGCGGATTCTGCCCGCCCAGGTGACCTTCGTGGACATCGCCGGCATCGTCAAAGGCGCCTCCGAGGGCGAGGGTCTGGGCAACCAGTTCCTCGCCGCCATCCGCGAATCCGACGCGATCTGCGAGGTCGTGCGGGCTTTTCACGACGACGACGTGATCCACGTCGACGGGCGAATCGACCCGGCGAGCGACGTCGCCACGATCGAGACCGAGCTCATCCTCGCCGACCTGCAGACCATCGACAAAGTCGTGACGCGCCTCGAGCGCGACGCCAAACGCCTCCCCGAGGCCGCCGAGAAACTCCGCCACGTCCAGCGCGCCCGCTCGGCCCTCAATGAAGGGCTGGTGATCGCCAAGGTCGGACCCGAGCTCGACCGCGACGCCCTCGCGGACCTGCACCTCCTGACGGACAAGCCCTTCATCTACGTCTTCAACGTCGACGAGGCGACGCTCTCGGACGAGGCGCGCCGCCGGGAGCTCGCCGACTCGGTCGCTCCCGCGCCGTGCGTCGTGCTCTGCGCGAAGATCGAGGCCGAGCTCGCCGGTCTCGATCCCGACGAGGCGCTCGAACTGCTCGAGTCCTACGGCCAGCACGAGTCGGGACTGGCCGCGCTCTCGCGGGTCGGCTTTGGCGCCTTGGGACTGCAGACCTTTCTCACCGCGGGGCCCAAGGAGGCGCGGGCCTGGACGATCCCCCAGGGGGCGACGGCACCAGAAGCCGCCGGTGTGATCCACACCGACTTTCAGAAGCACTTCATCAAGGCCGAGGTCATCTCCTTCGCCGATCTCGTCGAGGGCGGCTCGGTCGCCGCGGTGCGCGCGGCCGGCAAGGCCCGCATCGAGGGTAAGGAGTACGTCATGCGCGACGGCGACGTCGTGGAGTTTCGCGTCGGGGTCTAGCCCCGCATCGGGCCGCTACGATTTGACCAGGCGTGAACGACAGAGGTCGGCGCCGGCCGCAGATCTATCCACAGGAGCATCATGACCTCTGACGCCTTCGACTTCAAAGTTGCCGACCTCTCCCTCGCCGCCTTCGGGCGCGCCGAGATCACCCTCGCCGAGCACGAAATGCCCGGCCTGATGGCCATGCGTGCCGAGTTCGGCGAGTCCAAGCCCCTCGCGGGCGCGCGGATTGCTGGATCCCTGCACATGACGATCCAGACGGCCGTTCTCATTGAGACCCTGGTCGCCCTCGGCGCCGACGTGCGCTGGGTGAGCTGCAACATCTTTTCGACCCAGGACCACGCGGCCGCAGCCGTCGTAGTCGGTCCGAACGGCGCCCCCGAGGACCCCCGCGGCGTGCCGGTCTTCGCCTGGAAGGGTGAGACCCTCGAGGAGTACTGGTGGTGCACCGAGCAGCTGCTGCGCTGGCCGGGACACGCCGGTCCCACGATGATCCTCGACGACGGCGGTGACGCGACGCTGTTCGTGCACAAGGGCCTCGAATTCGAGCGGGCGGGCTTCGTGCCGGCTCCCGACGAGTCCACCAGTGAGGAGTACAAGGTCATCTTGAGCGTGCTCGGACGCATCATCGCCAGCGGCGAACGCATCTTCGAGCCGATGGCCGCCGGCATCATCGGCGTGTCCGAAGAGACGACCACGGGTGTGCACCGTCTCTACGAGATGGAGCGCGACGGCACGCTGCTCTTTCGCGCCATCAACGTGAACGACGCGGTCACCAAGTCCAAGTTCGACAACAAGTACGGGTGCCGCCACTCGCTGATCGACGGGATAAACCGCGCGACCGACACCCTAATCGGTGGCAAGGTCGCCGTCGTGTGCGGTTACGGCGACGTCGGCAAGGGCTCGGCCGAGTCCCTGCGTGGCCAGGGGGCGCGCGTGATCGTCACGGAGATCGACCCGATCTGCGCGCTGCAGGCCGCCATGGACGGCTTCCAGGTGACGACCCTCGAGGAGGCCGCACCGATCGCCGACATCGTCGTGACCGCGACGGGCAATCGCGACATCGTGCGCGTCGAGCACATGCTCGCCATGAAGCACCAGGCGATCCTGGGCAACATCGGCCACTTCGACAACGAGATCGACATCGCGGGTCTCTCCACCCTGCCCGGAGTGACCCGCGAGACGATCAAGCCCCAGGTGGACAAGTGGACCCTGCCCAACGGGCGCTCCATCATCCTGCTCTCCGAGGGCCGCCTGCTCAACCTCGGCAACGCAACCGGGCACCCGAGTTTCGTGATGAGCAATTCCTTCACCAACCAGGTCATGGCCCAGATCGAGCTCTACACGCATCACGCCGACTACGAAGCGAAGGTCTACGTGCTGCCCAAGCACCTCGACGAGAAGGTCGCCCGCCTGCACCTCGACGCGCTCGGGGTCAAGTTGACGACCCTGACCAAGCAGCAGGCCGACTACATCGGCGTCTCGGTGGACGGACCCTACAAGCCCGACACCTACCGCTACTAACCAACTAAGCGAATCGGGCGAGGCGCTCGCGGATCACCGAGGCGAAACGGTCGTTGTCGAGCGTGACGCCCACCGTCGTGGTGCTGTTCGAGTTCGCGCGGCGACGGTCGAACCACGTGGCCCCGCGCGAGTGCTCTCCGCCGGTCTCGACCGTCACGGCGACGCCCTGCTTCTCGATCGCCGTCGGGTCGATCAGTTCGTAGACCGCGGTCGCGTCGTGCATGATCACGTCGCGGTTGCCGTACCACTCGTCGTGGAAGAGCGCGTAGGGCTCGAGCATGGCCGCAACCCGATGTCCCACCGCGGTGTCCAGTCCCCTCAGGTGCGCCAGGTCCTCGTCGTTCAACAGGGCCTGATGCGTGAGATCGAGCGGCATGAAGGTCATCGGCCAGCGCGCGGCGGCCAGCGCGGCGGCGGCCTCAGGGTCGAACCAGATGTTGAACTCCGCGGCCGGAGTGACATTGCCCTCGAAGGAGGCGCCGCCCATGATGACGACGCGCTCGACGAGCGACTCCGCCTGGGGATAGCGCGACAGGAGGTTCGCCAGGTTGGTGAGGGGTCCGATCGCCACGATTGTTGTGGGCGCCTCGGTGATCAACCGGTACTGCAGGTCGACCGCATCAAGCTCGTGCTCGGGGACTTGTGGCTCATCCCAGACGAGGTCGCCCAGCCCGTCGGCACCGTGCACGCTCACCTCGAGCTGCGGGTCACCGTTGAGGGGGCGGGCGCTGCCGCGCGCCACCGGGACGTCGGGGCGCTGGGCGAGCTCGACGAGCCGGCGGGCGTTCAACGTCGTCGCGTCGATACCGACGTTGCCGGCGACCGACGTGATGGCCACCACCTCTAACTCTTCGCTCGCCAGGGCGAGCAGGATGGCGACCGCGTCGTCCACCCCCGGATCCGTGTCGACGATTACCCGCGTGCGAGCCACGCTCGTACCTCCTGGTCGGTGGCGAGAGAGCCCTGCGCCCCGCTCGCCCGGGTGGCGAGCGCGCCGGCCACCACGGCGTAGGTCAACGCGTCGTAGGCGTCCGCGCCCTTGGCGAACTGAACGGCGTAGGCCGCGCAGAACGCGTCGCCAGCTCCCACCGTGTCGAGCGCCGCAACGCGCGGGGCCGCGACGGTGGCGACCTCGCGGCCGAAGCGCAAGTGTGTCGCCCCCCGAGCGCCAAGGGTCACAATCACGTGGCCCAGGCGCGCGAGGTCGAGCGACTCGGCCTCGACCTCGTTGGCGACGACGACCGCGCAGCGATCGAGAACTTCAACAGCGACCGGGGCGACCGGGGCGACGTTAAGGACTAAGCGGCGCGCGCGAAGGGAGGCCTCGGCGACCGCCTTCGCCGGCGCTTCGAGCTGGGCGAGCACGACGTCGAAGGACTCGAGGTCGCTCGCCGAGGTGTCGAGATCGACGTTGGCGCCCGGCGAGAGCACGATCTGGTTCTCGCCCGCGTCGTCGACGCTGATGAACGCGGCGCCCGTGGGGCGCTCCGAGCGGCGAAGGCCGGTTACGTCAACACCGTTCTCGGCGAGGCTCGCGGTGATGAGCTCAGCGTCGGCGTCGCGGCCGACGCAGCCGATCATCGTCACGGCCGCGCCCAGGCGTGCGGCAGCCACGGCCTGATTGGCCCCCTTACCGCCAGGAAGGCGCAGTACGTCGGCGCCGCGCACGGTCTCACCCGCACGCGCGAGGTGCGCGACGCGCACGACGTAGTCGACGTTGCAGCTGCCTACGACCCCGACACGGGGATCGTCACCCACCCCCACCTAGGGAAGGAACTTGTTGGTGTAGTAGGTCGAGGGCGCCGGCACCTTGGAGATCAGCTTGATGCTCTTAAGGGCCGTGGCGAGCGTCGACCACTGGGCGCTCGTCTGCGTGAAGTACTGGCCCTTCGAGTTGGTGAGGAAGGGCACCGTCAACTTCCAGCCCAACTTGTTGTAGGCATTGGTGTAGCCGCTCTTGGGGTAGGCCCTCGAGAAGTCCGCGGCCGCGGCCGTCGGATTCTTCGCGGCCCAGATCGTGGCCCGCTTCACGGCCGCGAGGAACTTCTTCACCGTCGCGCCGTGGGCGGCCGCGTAGCCCTTGGTCACCGCGTAGACCCAGATTGGCACGTCCGGTGCGCCGACCGCGGTGCCGAGCACCGTGATCAGATGGCCCTTGGTCTTGGAGCCGACGAAACCGGGGATCTCGTAGTTGGTCGTCGAGGTCGAGTAGTCGACCCGGCCCTGGAGGAGGGCCGTGAGGTCATTGCCCGTGGGGTCGGTCACGATCTTCACCTGGCTCGACGTCAGGCCGGCGTGGCGCAGCACGAACGGCAGCATCGCCTCGGTCCAGGTGTCGCCGTAGGAGAAGATCCGCTTGCCCTTGAGCTTGGCCTTCAGGTTGGCGGCGGTGACGCCCGAGCCCGGCTTGGCGAAGAGAGCCCAGTTGTTGCGCATCGAGTAGTTGGCGACCGAGAGGACCGGCGCGCCAGCGTTCACTGCCACACCCATGTCGGTCGTGGTGAGAAAGCCGATGTCGGCCGATCCCGTGGCGAGCATCCTGGTCGTCGTCGAGGTGTCCGGCGGGAACTTCACGTTGACCTTGAGACCGACCGCCTTGAAGTAGCCCAGGTCCTGGGCGACCACCAGCGGGGTCAGCTCGAAGTCGGGGCCCGGAAAGTCGTAGGCGAAGTTCACGGTCGTGAGCGGCGCGGCCGAGGAGACCCCGGCCAGGCCGACCAGCGGCGTGACGGCGAGGGATGCGGCGAGGGCGAGCGCCCCCAGGTGACGACGGTTCACGATTCCCCTTTCGAAAGGCTGGAGACGATGCTAGCGGCGCCGTCGGTCTCAAAACGGGCACGGCGCCACGGGTAGCGGCGCGCGACGCTGCGCCGCTGCCAGGGCGTGGCCGCGACCTCGGTGGCGACCACCAGGAGGAACCACGAGATGCCGATCGCGGTCATGACCATGGTCGTGCCGTAGACCGCCGCCGCGTTCAGATTCGAGTTGGCGTGCTCCTGGTACAGGGCGAGCGAAGAGCCTTCGGAGGCGGCCAGCTCGCCGATCACGGCGCCGGTCACGGCGTAGGTCGCCCCGATCTTGAGTCCGGAGAAAAGCGGCGTCGTGGTGGCCGGCATCTCGATGTGCACGAATGTGCGCCAGCGCGGCGCGCCGTAGACGCGCGCCAGGTTGATCAGGTCCGGGTCCACGTGGCTCAGCCCGTCGACCACGTTCACCGTCACAGGGAAGAAGACGATCCAAGCGACGATGACGATCTTGGGCATGATCGAAAAGCCCAGGATCAACACGAGTGGTGAGGCCAGCGCGATGATCGGCACCGCCTGGGAGAGCACCAGCACGGGATAGACCGAGCGCTGCAACACCGGGATCTTGGCCATCACAACCCCGAGGAACACCCCGAGGAACGCGCCGATCAGAAAGCCGTAGACGGTCTCGCGGATCGTGCCCAGCGCCAGTGGCCAGATCGTGGACCAGTTTTGAGTGACCGACAGGATCGCCTGCCAGGGCCGCGGCGCGACGTAGGGCGCGACGTTGAATCCCACCACGATCGCCTGCCACAGAGCGAGCAGAAGAAGGAGCGACAGCACCGGCACGCCGATGTTGCGAAGTAACTTTCGGGTCACGACGCACCACCGTGAAGCAGGTGCATGATTCGGCTCTTCAATTCGATGAACGCCGGATCGGTCAGGGTCTCCATCTCGCGCGGGCGCGCCAGAGGATTCGTGATGTCGGCCACCACGCGGCCGGGTCGCGGCGACATCACCAGGACGCGGTCCGAGAGAAACAGCGACTCGTCCACGTCGTGGGTGATGAATAGAACCGTGCGACCGGTGTCACGCCAGACCTGCAGGAGCCACTGCTGCATGTCGAGGCGGGTCTGGGCGTCGAGTGCCCCGAAGGGCTCGTCGAGCAGCAGCAGCGGCTGGTGGGTGACGAGGGTGCGCATGAAGGCGACGCGCTGGCGCATCCCGCCCGAGAGGGCGCGCGGGTAGTGGCGCAAGAAGTCGCCGAGTCCGTATTCGGTGGCCACCCGGCGGGCCTCGGCGCGATCGGCGTTGTTCACGCGCCGCGTCAGGCGCGCGGCCATCGTGATGTTGTCTTCCACCGTGCGCCAGGGCACCAGGAGGTCCTTTTGGAGCATGTAGCCCACGTGTCCGGTCGCCCCAGTCACCGGCTCACCCTGGAGGCGGACCTCTCCCCCGTCGGGGGCGAGCAGTCCCGCGATCACGTTGAAGAGCGTCGACTTGCCGCATCCCGAGGGTCCCACGATGGCGACGAAGGACCCCTCGTGGATCGAGAGCGATGTCTCAGCCAGCGCGGTGGCCTCGCCGAAACGCTTGGTGACCCCGCGCAGTTCGAGCAGCGTGTTCTCCACCGGCCAAATCTACCGTGGGTGCCTCGGCCGGGGTCTCAGCGATAGCCCACGAAGATGTCCTGCGCGGCGCCGCTCAGTCCCAGCGGGTTGCGCGCGCGCACGAACCACTCACGCCCACTCGTGCGCCGGAATTCCTCGCGGCCCTGGCGGATCCAGAACGAGTCGCCGATCTGAGAGTGGTGCGCGGCGAGCGCGTCAAACTTGGCGTCGGCCGCGCTCGAGACGTCCACGGTGACCGCGATCTCCTCGTCCGGAGTCGCCATGTCAATCCCTTCGGCCTCGTCGGCCGGGTCGGGCTCGCGCACGATCCCCTTGGCCTCGTCCTCGGCGCGGCGGCGCTTCTCCTCCTCAGCCCAGCGGGCCTCGTAGATCTTCATCACGCTCGATGGGATGGCGTTGAAATAGAGAGTGGGCTCGTAGTCGAGCGAGGCAATGGCCGCGAGCGTGATCCGGTGGGCCTGGATGTGATCGGGGTGGCCGTAGAAGCCGACCTCGTTGTAGGTGACGACAACCTGGGGGCGCTCCTCGGCCATTACCGCGGCGAGCCGCGCGGCGGCCTCGGCGACGTCGCTCGACCAAAAGGAGCGCGGGTCGTCGTTCTGGGGCCAGCCCATCATCCCCGAGTCGCGATATCCCAGGCGCACGAGGCGCGAGACCCCGAGGATGGCGACGGCCGCGTCGAGCTCGCCCTCGCGCAGTGCGGCGACCTCGTCGGCGTCGTGTCCGTCGTCGCCGGGCTTCACGCCGCCCGGGGCGTCGCCGTACTCGCCGTTGGTGCAGGTCACGAGCACGGTGCGCACACCCTGGTCTGCGAGGACCCGCAAGAGGCCCCCAGTCGAGCTCGCCTCGTCGTCGGGGTGCGCGTGCACCGCCATGAAGGTGAGTGTCATGACAACCCTCCGAACAGGTCGCTCTCGTCGCCGCTCGCCACTTGTCTCGACCAGGCGCGCTGATAGTACTCGGTGCCAAAGAGCGTGAGAAAGAGCGACCGGTCCATCGAGACGAGGTCCGCGTTGTCGATCTGGCTCGCGTGCGCGGCGATGGCCGCCTGCTTCACGTCAACGAAGTCGGTCACGTCGAGTGTTGTGGCCACCAGATCGTCGGCCACGCCGATGCCCGCCTCGAGGACCCACGCCGGCAGGAAGATCTCGAGCTCGTGGGCGTCGGGCACGAAGTCGGTGAGCACACTCTGGGGCACGATCGTGTAGTACAGACGCTCGGGCGACGCGGCGAGGTCCACCGCACGGCGCGCGACGCGATTAGCCATCACGTGGTCAGGATGTCCGTAGAAGCCGTTCTCGTCGTAGGTGAGAACAACACTGGCCCCCACCTCGTCGAAGAGACTCGCGAGCACCGCCGCGCTCGCCTCGACGTCGCAGTTGGTAAAGGCGTTGGGCGCGTGGTTCTGGGGCCATCCGGCCATGCCCGAGTCGTCGAATCCCAGGTTCACCAGGCGCTCGTAACCCACCAAGCGAGCCGCCACCTGCAGCTCGCTCGCGCGGGTCGCGCGCGTGGCCGGCGTGTCATGGGTGGGGTCGTCGCCGGCGCGTCCGGCCGGGTCGATCCCGTACTGGCCGTTGGTGCAGGTCACGAGCACCACGCGATAGCCGAGCGCCGCGTAGCGCGACGTGGCCCCTCCGGTGAAGAGGGCCTCGTCGTCAGGGTGGGCGTGCACACAGACGAGGGTGGGGGTATCAGTCACCCCACGAGATTAGGAGGACGCGAGTTGGATGATTCGCACGGCCAGCAGCACACCCGCAACAGCCAGGTAGGTGCCCACCGCGCCAAAGAGCACCCGCCGCGAACGCGTCGCCGGTGGCGGCGCGAGCAACGTGAGCCGTGGTGTACGCCAGTCGCGCCGGTCGACGCCGTAAACGGGTTCAGGACCGCGTCGACGCCAGGCCAGCGGCAAGCCAATCACGAGTCCCACGACCGCGGCAATCGAGAGGACCTTCAACATGCCAATGACGTTCACCGATGAGAAGAGTGTGGACACCATCATGGTGATCGACAGCACGACGAGCACGGTCACAACGACGCTCGCGGCCGCGTTGAGAAGTCGCCCGTTGACCCAGGGACCCAGGACCTCGCGATCGTTGCACAGCAACAGCACGAAGATCGTGGTGCTTGGCAACATCAATCCGCACATGGCCTGCACCGCGAGAGTAATCAGTCCGAGGGGCGCGCCGGGAATCAGGGTGACGGCCCCGGCCACGACCAGCAGGCCCGCGAAGACGCTGTAAAAGCCCTTCGCTTCAACCAGACGCGAGTTGAGCGACTGGCGCGCCCCTGAGAGGTCCGAGAGGGCGTAGGAGCTCGCGAGGGTCACCGCGGCGGCACCGATGACTGACGCGTTGAGCAGCAAGATCGCGAACAGTGCACCCGAACCGTGCCCGACGTAGCGGCGAAGCCCGTGAGCCACCTCCAGTGCGTTGATGTAACTGTTCGTTCCGCCATGCCCGGAGAGTCCTGCGGCGGCCGCGGCGACGAGGGCACCCGCGCCGATGACGACGATGAAGCTGCCAAGCACCGTGTCGATCCGCTCGTAGTTCAGCCATCGCGGGGTAATTCTCTTGTCGACGATGTTGGACTGCTGAAAGTAGAGCTGCCAGGGCGCGACGGTTGTCCCGATGATCGAGATGATGAGCAACACCGATGACGACGTGACACCGCCACGCACGCTGGGCGAAACGGCGTGGCTGACGACGGCGTGCAGACGAGGGTGCGCGAGGACCACGAGAGGAATGACGAGAAAATTGACGGCAACAAAGAGCATCATGAACCGCTCCCAGCGTTGGAAGGACCCGGTGGCCGTCACGGCGAAGAGCACGAAGACCGCGACCGGCACCGAGAGGTACGGCGACACGCCGAAGTAACGCATCGACAGTGATATGCCGATGAATTCGGTGATGATGATGAGAAAGTTGAGTAGGAGGATCGAACCGATCGAGACGTTGCCCCAGCGCCGACCAAAGCGCTCGCGAATCAGCCGGCCGTGTCCGACGCCGGTGACCGCTCCTAGTCGCGCGACCATTTCCTGATTGATAATCAGAACTGGGATCAGGAGTGGCAACGTCCACAACAACGAATACCCGAAGTTCTGACCAGCCTGGACGTACGTCGAGACGCCACCGGCGTCGTTGTCCCCGACCATCACGATGAGACCCGGTCCGATGATGGCGAGAAGCGTCAGTAGGCGCGCGCGCACGCCACGGCGCGCGCCCGAGTCGTGCTCGGCGATGGTCCCGAAGGCGCCGCTGATCTGATTATCGGAAACACGTTCGCGGGACACCGCCCACCTCCTTTCGGATCGTCGTGACACGCAGCCACGACGATCAGGAGGCGCTAGTCGCCCTGAAGTCCGTGTCGCGGGTGCGTGAGGGAAGGAACCGGCAAGCCGGTACTCGGGGGTTTCAGACAGACCCCCTTAGAACGTGACCCGCGCAGCGCACTACTCCTCCACCGCGCTCATGCCGAACTCGCGACGCCAGCCCTGGGGCAGCATCACTTCGAGCAGGTCGTCGACCGTGACGACACCGATCATCTGTCCGTGCTCTTCGTCGAGGACCGGCAGGACGGTGAGATTGAAATCGCTCATCTTGCGCGCCACGCGATGCAGGTCCCACTGGGGGTGCACGTGGGTGAGGTGCGTGCGCGCGACGTTGATGGCCAGTTCGGACTCTCGCGTGCGCACCAGAGTCGCGATCGGACAGGCCCCGAGAGGATGTCCCATCCAGTCAAGGACAAAGACCGTGTGCAACGACTCCGTCGGCGCGCTCGAGCGCCGGATCGCCTCAATGGCCTCGCCGACGGTGGCGTCCTCGGCCACCGAGACGTAGTCGAGGTTCATCAGCCCGCCCGCCGTGTCGGCGTTATAGGACAGCAGGTTGCGAACCCGAGTGCGTTGGCTCTCGGGAAGCTTTTCCAGAATCGGCATGCGGCGCTCCTGGTCGATCTCGCTGATCAGATCGGCGGCGTTGTCGGGCTCCATTCGTGCGAGCAGGCGCGCCGCGTCCACGTCACTGCGACCCTCGAGGAACTCGAGCTGGTGAGTCGTGTCGAGCTCTTCGAAGACGTCGGCCTCGAGCTCTCGATCCAGTCCCACGGCCTCGATGATCTCCTCGCCCTCCTCGTGACTCGCCTGTTCGACGAGATCGGCGATCTGGGCGGGGTGGAGCTTGGCGAGCTTGCGATAGGGGATGCGCAGACGCGCGGTCGGAACGTGACTGACGAAGGGCTCGATCGAGGCGAAGTCCACCAGTGTCTCGGACTTGACGTGGCTCGCGATGCCGGGACCGAAGATCCGACGCAGGAGCGGGCGGCGGCCCGAGTCGACGCCGATGACCTCCCAGCGTCCGTTAACCTCGGCCAGCTCGATTTCGTTGGCAATGATGAGTCGCCCGCGCACCAGATTGATTAGATGACGAGCGAGCAGGTCCTCGGCGAGCAGCAGTTCGCCCGGACGGCGCTCGAAGCGGCGCAGATCCACCCGCCGGCCCTGGAAGGTGACTCGCCCTTCGGCCAGGCCGCCGATCTTCTTGATTGGGATGAAGAGGTCCCGACCCTCGATGCGGATCACCGCGCCCACGATCGGCGGGTGCGCGTCGTCGCCGAGTCGCGCGACCAGGTCCTGGACGCGTCCAATCCGGTCACCGGCCTGATCAAAGATGGGCCGGTGCAGGAACGTTGAGAGGTGAAAAATGTCGGCCATACGAACCTCGAGACCTCCCAAGCCTACTGTCCGGACACCGTCGGCGACCAGCGACGACGGTGAGGATCAGGCGATCGTCGCGATCACGTCGTTCACGTAGTCAACGTCCTCATCGGTCACGTCGTGGTGGGTCACCAGACGAACGAGGTTGGCGGCGAGCGTGTCAGCGAGCACGCCGCGCTCGGCGAAGGCACCGACGATCTCGCCGGCGCGCTCGTGGGTGAAGGCCACGATGTTGGTGCGACACGAGGCGGGGTCGTAGCCCGACTCGGGCCAGGCTGCGGCGACCACCGCGGCGATGACTCCGGCGCGACGGTGGTCGTCGGCCAGGCGCTCGATCATCGTGTCGAGGGCCACGAGTCCGGCCGCCGCGATCACACCCGCCTGGCGCATCGCGCCGCCAAGGCGCTTGCGCTCGATTCTTGCGGTCGCCATGAGATCGGCCGGCCCGGCGAGGAGAGACCCCACCGGCGCGCAGAGTCCCTTGGACAGGCACGACATCACCGTGGTGGCCGGCGCGGCGTAGTCGGCCGCTGAGATCCCTGTAGCGATCACCGCGTTGAAGAGCCGCGCGCCGTCCATGTGCAGTGAGGTTCCCGCGAGCACGTCCGCGAGTGCGGCCAAACTCGCCCTCTCCCACGGCGTTCCCCCCGAGGGCATGTGCGTGTTCTCGATGCTCACCATCGCAACGTGGGGCCGGTGGTAGGCCTCAGCACCGAGGACCGCGGCGACCTCGTCGGCGTCAAGCACGCCACGCTCGTCGCCCACCGTGGTGAACTGCACGCCCGAGTTGCGCGCCGCCGCGCCGAACTCGAATTCGACCAGGTGCTGGTTGCGCCCGGCGACGACGACGTCGCCGGGTCGTGTGAGGATACGCAGGGCAATCTGATTGGCCATGACGCCCGACGGCACGAAGAGCGCCGCCTCCTTACCCACCAGCGCCGCATAGCGAGATTCGAGAGCGTTGACAGTCGGGTCCTCACCCGAGCCGTCGTCGCCCACCTCGGCGCGGGCCATCGCCTCGCGCATTGCCGGAGTGGGTTGGGTCACGGTGTCGCTGCGAAGGTCGACTCGTCTCATCATGAGACGAGGTTACGCTCCTACACTTTGACCATGACTGAGAATCCGGCCGATCGAATCCCAATCAACTCAGGGGTGCACGCGCACCTGGGCGTTCGCGTCGTCGAGAGTTCTAAGGAGCGAGTCGTCCTAGCCGTTGATGTCGGGCCCATCCACCACCAGCCCTACGGCATCCTCCACGGCGGCGTCTCAGCACTGCTGGCCGAGGGCGCGGCGTCCTTCGGCGGGGCGCTCAACGTCAAGTCCGACCAGATCGTGGTGGGCACCGAGCTCAATTGCTCACACCTTCGTCCCATGTCCGAGGGCACGCTTTCGGCGACGGCCACCCCGATGCGCCTCGGGCGCAGTGTCCAGGTCTGGGGCATCGAGATGACCGACGAGCGTGGGCGTCTCATCAGCGTCGCGCGGTGCTCGCTCCAGGTGCTCGCGGCACCACCGGCCCAATAAGCGGCCGACCTAGACTGGCGAAAAGCCAGAGGAAAGGGCCGTCTTCATGGGAGTTCGCTTCAAGGGTTGGGGTATCGCCGTTCCCGAACGGGTCGTGACCAACGACGAGCTCTCACGGACCCTCGACACCTCCGACGAGTGGATCCGCGAGCGCACCGGCATTCGTGAGCGTCGCATCGGTGGGTCAGCCGGTTCCCTCGGCACCACGGCCGCCGCGGCCGCGATCGCCGACGCGGGCGTAGCGCTCGACTCGATCGACTTCTTGGTTCTCGCGACCACCACCCCGGACCGGATCACTCCCGCGACCTCGACCACGATCGCGGCCAACTTGGGACTGACGTGTCCCACCATGGACGTGAACGCCGCCTGCAGCGGCTTCATGTTCGCACTGCGCACGGCCCAAGGACTGCTTGAGACTGGCAACAAGCGCATCCTCGTGGTCGGCTCGGAGAACCTCTCGCGCTGGGTCGACTGGGACGACCGCAACATGGCAGTCCTACTCGCCGACGGCGCCGGCGCCGCGGTGCTCGACTACGACGAGACTGGCACAGACGTCTTGTCCTTCGTTCTGGGCACCGACGGCACGTCCGCCGACCTCTTGTCCTGCGAGCACGATGGCTTCTTCCAGATGGATGGCAAAGAGGTCTTTCGCCGCGCCGTGCGCGTCGTGGTCGACTCGGCCAGCGAGGCCATGGAGCGCGCCGGCGTGTCGGCCGAGGACATCGCGCTCGTCGTGCCCCACCAGGCCAACATCCGCATCATCCAGGCCGCGGCCCAGCGCCTTGGCATCGACATGGAGCGCTGCGTCGTGGTGCTCGACCGCTACGGCAACACCTCGAGCTCGTCGATTCCCCTCGCGTTCTACGACGCGCGCGAGAACGGCCGCGTGCACGCGGGCGACTACGCGCTCCTCACGGGATTCGGCGCGGGCATGACCTGGGCCTCCGCGGTGGTGAAGTGGTCCTAGACCCGTCGCTCATCATCCTCGCCGCTGGGCGGGCCACCCGCTACGGGGGCCTCAAGCCGCTCGCGCCGATCGGCGTGCACGGTGAAGGCGTGATCGATCTCATCGCCTCGGACGCGCTGGCGGCCGGGTTCAACCGAATCGTCGTCGTCGTCAACCCCGAGACGGGACCCGACATCGAGGCCCACGTCCGAGAGAACTGGCCCGAGGGGGTCAACGTTTCCTTCGCCCTCCAGCACCAACCGCTGGGCACGGTGCACGCGACGCTGGCCGCCGAGGGCTTGCTCGACACGTCAGTGCCCTTCGCGATCTCCAACGCCGACGACCTCTACGGACGTGACGCGCTGGAAAAGCTCGGCGAACACCTGCGCGAGCGCAGCACGAACTGTCTCATCGGTTTCCAGCTTGATCGCGCTTTGGTCGGCGACCTGCCCGTCTCACGCGGCGTGTGCAACGTGGTCAACGGACACCTCACCGACATCGTCGAGCGCCGCCAGGTCTACGCGTGGGAGGGCGGGTTCGCCTCCGACGACGGGCTCTCTCCCGTGCTGCTCGAGTCCGACACGACGGTGTCGATGAACCTGTGGGGATTCCAGCCCGCGATCTGGCCGCTGCTGCACCACGCGCTCGAGAGCCACGACTTCGACGACGAGCCCGAGGTGGCGCTGTCGACCTTCGTCGGACGCATCCTGCACCACTACCCGATGCGCTTCGACGTCCTTGCCACGTCGTCTCGCTGCGTGGGCGTCACCCACGCCGACGACCTGCCCCTCGTCCAGATGGACGTGCGCCTCCAGGTCGAACTCGGGGAACGCCCGGAGAGCGCCTTCTCCCTGATTTAGCTGAACGCCGCTCACCGACGGCCCGACCACCTCGCCCTGAGGACCGACACTCGCCCGGGCGTGAACCCGACCCTCGCGTACGTCACAGAATTAGGCTTCGGCCGTGGCCCGCCACCGAGGCGCCTTCGTCGGTCGCTCAGCGGAAATCGACGCTCTGTGCGCGCTCGGTAACGCCGTTTCGACGGGTGGTGCAGCCGCGGCGGTCGTCCTCGCCCCACCGGGCCTCGGAAAGACCCGCTTGCTCGACGAGGTGACCGCACGCCTCACGGTGCCGACTATCCGGCTCCAGGGATACGAACCAGCCCGAGAGATCCCACTGGGAGCGGCGGGCCACCTGCTGAGAGATCTGGCGCGCGCGCCGCTCGCGGGCGACCAGCTCGATGCGCTCCTCGTGGGAGAGATGGGAGCCCGTGTCGGGCTCGAGACCCTTCGGGTCTTCGAAATCGCCTTTCGCTGCCTGAACGAGATGGCTCCGCTCGGCATCGTGATCGACGACCTCCAGTGGGTGGACTCGCAGACGCTCGCACTTATCAATTACGTACTGTGCGGAGCGAAGATGGCCGATGACGCGCTGTTCGTACTCGGCGCGGGTCGTCCCAGCACCGCGATGCGCGACGTCGCCGCGCACCTCCAGACGCTTCTCGCACCCGACCGATACCGAGAGATCTCACTTGATCCCCTTGACCGCGAGGAGGGGATGGAGTTGGTATTGGCACTTTCTCCACGACTCTCTCGCGCCGATGCCCATGATCTGTGGCAACGAGCAAACGGCTCACCCTTTTGGCTCGAAGCTCTCGCGAGCGATGGGCGCCACACGTCACCCGCTCAATTGGTCCGCGCACGTTTCACCGATCTCGACAGTGACGCCGCCACGTTGTTCGCCACTTTGGTCGTGGCTGCGCAGCCGCTCACGCTCACCGACGCGCACGAGGTGCTCGAGTGGGAAGAGCCGCGGTGCCGTCGTGCGGCGATCGAGCTGGCCGATCGCGGACTGGTGCTCGCGGACGACGAGTCACTGCGCATCTCTCACGACCTCATTCGCGAAGCCGCGATAAGCCACGTGTCCACCGCTCAGCAGCGACACCTTCACCATTTGCTCGCCGACTGGTTTGAGGCTCGCGCGAGCGAAGACGTGGGGCAATTACTACGCGCCCTGGAACATCGGCACGCGGCCGGAGAGACCTCGAACGCGCTCGCCTGGCGTATTGCGCGCTCGCCACGTCGTCGCCTGCTGGGCCATGAGGGTCTCATGACGCTCGACGCGGTCGCCCGCAGCACGACCGGCGGCGAGGCGGACCGCCTGGAACGAGCGGTTGCCTCACTGGCCGCCGAGCTCGGCGAATGGTCCCTCGCGCTCGAGCGCTGGGCTGTAGTCACCGATCGCCTACCCAGCAGGCGCGAGCGCGCTCTCGCCGCGCTCGCCGCGGCGAAGGCGGCGTGGCGACTCGGGCGCGCCGACGACGTGCACGCTTTTGCCAAACGTGCCCGCGACGAGATGGCCGACCATGTGGCGTTCACGATCGGGGCCGACTGCTGGGACGCCCAGGCACTCCTGTGGCTGGAGAACCGCGTAGATGACGCACGCCCCGTCGTCGAACGCGCGATGGCGGCGGCGTTGACGCTACTGGAGCGGACCGGTGGCGTGGACTCGTTGGACGAGGACGCCCGTGAGGCCTATCTCGACGCCCTTCGCTCACAGCTCGACCTCGCGATTCGCCGTGCCGACGGCGACACCGTGGTGCGCTGCGCCGAGATAATCCAAGCCGGCGCCCGTGATCCTGCGGCCGCGCTGGCCGCGGCGTCCGACGGCGTCTTCGCGATGCTCCAGTTCGGGGGCATGGCCAAACAGGCCGAGCCGCGGGCCCGGCGGGCGCTCGAGGAGGCGAGGCGGCTCGCCCTGCCCGACCTCGAGGTTGAGACCACCCATTGGGTCGGGTGGATCGCGCATCATCGCGGTCGTCTCGACGAGGCGTCCGAGACGCTGCAACGAGCGTTAGAAATCGCCGCGAGGGTCGGCCCCCCTCGCCGCTTCACCCTCGGCATACTCCAAGCGGTCGCCCACAGCGTGGACGCCAGCCGAGACGACTGGCGTCGAAGCGTGACAGCGATCGAGGACGCGATCGCCGCCGAGCCCGACCCGCACTTTCGCCTCGTCATCCGGGTGATCCACGTGTGGCTGATCGGACGGTTCGCCGCGCCGAGCGCCGAGGAACTCGTCGTCCTTAAGTCACTAGCCCACGAAGACGCCCTGGCGGCGGACTGCGGGCGATGCCGGTGGGAGTCAGTGCTCCACTTCGCCGAGGCCCAGGCCCGACTCGGCGACCTCACTGAGGTCGAGGCCGATCTCGACGAGTGGTTCTCGGCCCATCCCCATCCGTCTCCGGGGCCGGCCGCTCGCTACGCGTACGCCCGAGCCCTCGTCGCGGCACGTCGCGACGTCGCGCAAAGCGGTCCGCTGTTCGACGCGGCGGCTGACCTCGCGCGTTCAGCAGGCCAGGAGCTGATGCGGCTGTGGATCGAACTCGACGCCGCCCAGTTCGCCGAAATGGACCACGAATCGAGAATTGAGTCACTCCGAGCCGTGGCGAACGAAGCCGCGTCGATGGGCGCGCGCAGCGAGCAGCAGCTCGCACTCCAGGCGCTACGAGGGCTCGGTGTGCGTACGTGGCAGAGAGGAATGACCAGTGACGTGGGCACACTCAGCTCGCGAGAGAGCGAGGTCGCTCGCCTCGTGGCCGCCGGCGCCACGAATCCCGAGATCGCCCAGACTCTCTTTCTCTCGCGCAAGACCGTCGAGCGACACGTCTCACACATCCTCGCCAAGCTGGGCGCCCGAAATCGGACCGAGCTCGCTGCCACCCTCAGCCACGAACTTGAGGGAGATGCCGGATGATCGGCGCGACTCATCGTCTTACCGTCGAAGGCGATGACTATTTCGGTCGGCTATTTAGCCACCGCGACCGATAGATCCGGGGCCGACGTCTCAACCGGGCGACGTCGACTGAAGTGGCCGTCGTGGATGGCGGCATCCGCCGCCACGAGAAGAGGGGGTCACATGTTCAAGAGAGTCGTGGTAGTTCTCGCGGGAGCGGCGCTGTCCGCCACCGCGTTCGTCGGCACCGCGTCCGCCGCCGCGCCGCCGACCCCATCTGGATTGATCGGGGCTTGCAACATGCTCAGTGACGCGTCCATGGGAAGCGTCGCGATGTTTCATGCCAACCTGAACGGCGACAGCGGCATGTTCCACGCAGTGAACGTGTCGGGGAACGTGTCGGGCTGCTGAGTCTCGTAACAGTTGATGTCGAGAGGGCGAGACGGGGTCTCGCCCTCTCGGCGGATAAACTCGTGGCTGCCGATGGGTCGGATCACTGACCCTCAGTCTCCCGATGCGTCGTGACGTCATCCCAACGTCGTCATGGTGCGTGGGCACCACCCGCGTCGACGACCTACCCCTCTTCCCGAGGGACGTGCGCCTCCGGTCGAACTCGGTGAACGCCCCGTGGAGTTGCCACGGTTTGATGGACACGAACTGACTAGTGATTACGCAACCTTCATCACGGGACTGTTCTGACGACCAAGTCGCAAGCGCTCCTTTGCTGGGGCAGCCCCCCACCCACTCAGGGACCTAATGCATGAATCGGAATGACATGAACGCCATCTTCTCTGACGTACCCGTATGGAGTTGGAAGGACGACAGCGAGGAAGGCTGGTTCACCGTGATGCGCCGTTTCAATTCGTCCAAGGAAGCGCCGCAGACTAGTAGCTGCCTCATCGACATACGAGATTCCGAGTTTCACCTCCACTGCCGCCCAATGCTCCCCGCCGTCGATGATGATGTCAACCTCACCCACATTGTCGCGATAGTGCGAGACTGTCGCTCCATTGCTCTGTGCGTAGACGCGAAGGTCGCGCACGACCAGACTTTCAAACAGAAAACCGAGGAAATTGAAGTCCTTAAGCAGTCGCTCGGGTGTCGCGTTCAGTAGGGCGGCAGCCAGACTGGGGTCGCACAGGTGCCGCTTCGATGCGGAGCGCAGCCGGGCCCTCGATCGCAAGCGCGGCGCCCAGGCGGGTTGATCTTCTAGCACCATCAACCGTTCGAGCGCTCGCAAGTACGAACTCACGGTGTCGGGGTCGACCGGTCCATCAGATCCACCCGCGTCGCTTGCGATCGTCGTAATGGCGACCTCAGTGCTGACGTTGCGCGCTAGTGAGCGAAGTACGCGCCGAACGCGGTCAGGGTCGCGTCCTACGCCGTCGACTCTTTGAATGTCCGCTCTCGCGATCGAGTCGAGGTAACCGCCCAGGAAGTGACTCGCCGCGTCAACTCCGCTGCCAACGAGCGCCGGCCAGCCCCCGATGCAAATGAGCTCGGCGAGTTCGCCAATGCCCAACTCTCCCGCGTTGACGTTCGTTGTCTCGCCGTCGAGGAGTCGGCGAAGCGACACGGATCCCGACGAGCGCCCCAGTTCAAAGAGCGTCATCGGTCGCATACGAATCCAACTGAATCGGCCCGCCCCCGTGTGCCTCGATGCATCATCCGCGGGAACCGCGGATCCGGTCAGGATGAAGGGGCCCTCGCGAGCGTCCACTGCTCGGCGAACGTTGTTCCAGAGTTGGGGTACCTCCTGCCACTCATCAAGCAGACGCGGCTTGTCACCGGCGAGCACCAGCGAAGGGTCAACAGCTGCAGCAGCTTTTGCTTCCTGGTCCACGTCCAACAGCACGCGACTTGCCGCGTGGTGGGTGGCTGTCTCAGTCTTGCCGACCCCCTTGGCCCCTTCGATGACGACGGCCACGGGCTTTTCGAGGGACGCGCTAAGAAGACTGTCGACCACTCTTGGGAGATATGGAGTCTGATTTGCCACGCACGGCAACTCTAACATCCGATCGGTGTCCTGCAATGATTTTGTTCGGTTTCCTGCAATCACCTTGTTCGGTGTCATGCAATCACTTTGTTCGGTGTCCTGCAATCTACCTGATCAGCGATCCACGCATCACGGCCGGTGAAGTACTCACGCAACCCGGACCCACTTCACCTCGAATCCCCTGCCTGCTGACTGCCCTGCCCCTGCCCCTGCCCCTGCCCAGAACCTGCCCGGCAAAAGCAAAGCCAAACCTCTCGTGTTTGGAAATTACTTCTTACCAGGTAGTTACTGAAATGCGACTTCGATCGACATGTACCTTCCCAAGCTGAGAACGACGTGACTAGTGCCAGTCGCGCGAAGCCGGCACCGCGTCGAGGGCGAGGACCTCGACGTAGTCCGCCGCGATCGTCACGCTGCCGCGGTCGCGCTGCAGCGCCCCGCGCACCAGCAACGCCGGCGCGCTCGCCACCGACGACCACCGCACCCAGGCACCGCGCGAGAAGATCACGTTCACGTGGCCCGTCTCGTCCTCGAGGTTGACGAAAACCGCACCGTTGGCCGTCTCGGGGTGCTGACGGTGCGTGACGACCCCGGCAACCTGGACCCGCTTGGCCTCGACACTCGAAAGCGTCGCCGCGCTCGCCACCCCGCGCGCGGCGAGCGCGTCGCGTATGAGGGCCATCGCCGTGGCCTCCGGGGTCAGCCCGAGCGCCCAGAGGTCGTCAGCGACGCGCTCCATTTCACTCGTCGCGGGAAGAAGGGGCGCCGTCAGCCCGCTCACTACCGCGAGGCGCTCCGGCGTCGCCTGGGCCGCCGCGCCGGCCCCCCAGACCTGCGCGCGCCGGCTCTGGCCGAAGCAGTCGAGCGCGCCGGCCGCGGCGAGGGCCTCCAGGTGACGCTCCGCACAGCCCGCGCGCACCGCGAGATCCGTCGTGCTCGCCCAGGGGGCGCCCTCGACGATGCGCGCGGCCAGCGCCTCGCCGATCCCGCGCACCGAGGAGAGGCCGAGGCGCGCGCTCGGCCGCTCGGGGTCTCCCTCGAGGCTCGCGAGTACCCCTGAGCGGTTCACGTCGGGGCGCAGCACGCTGACCCCGTGGCGGCGCGCGTCGGCCACCAGGCTCTGGGGCGACCAGAACCCCAGGGGCTGGGCGTTCAGCAGCGAGACGAGGAAGGCCGCGGGATAGTGCAGCTTGATCCACGCCGAGCAGTAGACGAGGTGGGCGAAGGAGACCGAGTGTGACTCGGGGAAGCCGAAGTTGGCGAAGGCCGCCAGCGCCTCGAAGAGCTGATCGGCGGGCGCGCCAGTGATGCCGTTTTCCGCCATGCCGGCGTAGAAGCGGCTCTTTAGGCGCAGCATGCGCACCTCGGAGCGCTTGGCCGCCATGGCCTGGCGCAGCTCGTCGGCCTCGGCCGGCGAGAACCCCGCCACCGCGACGGCCATCTCCATCAGCTGCTCCTGGAAAAGCGGCACCCCGAGGGTACGCGAGAGGATGGGCTCGAGTCGCGGGTGCAGATAGGTCACCGCCTCGTCGCCACGACGTCGGCGCAGGTAGGGGTTCACCGCGTGGCCCTGGATCGGGCCCGGGCGGATCAGAGCCACCTCGATCACCAGGTCGTAGAAGCAGCGCGGCAGCACCCGCGGCAGGGTCGCCATTTGCGCGCGCGACTCGACCTGAAAGACCCCCACGGTGTCGGCCTCGCACAAGAGGTCATAGACCGCCGGTTCCTGGGGCAATGCTCCGAGGTCGAGGGTGACTCCGTGAAAGGCCGCCACCACGTCGACGGCGCGGTGCAACGCCTCGAGCATGCCCAGGCCCAACAGGTCGAACTTCACCAGACCGATCGCCGCGCAGTCGTCCTTGTCCCACTGCAGCACGCTGCGCCCGCTCGTGCGCGCCCACTCAACCGGACAGACCTCGGTCACCGGCCGGTCACAGAGCACCATGCCCGCCGAGTGCAGTCCGAGGTGGCGCGGCCGGTCGCGCAGCTCGCCGGCCAGGCGAGCGATCATCGGCGGCACCGCGCCCTCGACGTGGCGCGCGTCGCGCAGCACGTTGGCCTCGGCCTCGCTGTAGCCAAAGGCGCGGGCCACGTCGCGCAGCGCCGAGCGCGAGCGGTACGTGATCACGGCCGCCACCTGGGCGGCGTGACGACGTCCGTAGCGCGTAAAAACGTACTGGATCACCTCCTCACGCCGGCCCGACTCGATGTCGACGTCGATGTCGGGGGGGCCGTCACGCGCCGGCGAGAGGAAGCGCTCGAAGAAGAGGTTGAGAGAGACCGCGTCGGCGTTGGTGATGCCCAGCGAGTAGCACACCGCCGAGTTGGCGGCCGAGCCGCGGCCCTGGCAGTAGATGTTCTCTCGACGGCAGAACTCGGTGATGTCCCAGACCGTCAGGAAGTACCCGGCGAAGCCCAGCGCGCCGATCACCGAGAGCTCGTGGTCGATCTGGCGCCACGCCCCCTCGACGCGCTCGGCGTCACGGCTGCCGTAGCGCCGCGTGGTGCCGACCCTCACCAGCTCGGTGAGGTAGGCCTGCTCGTCCATGCCCGCCGGCGTGGGAAAGCGCGGCAGGTTTGGCGCCACCAGGCGCAGATCGAAGGCGAGCGACGCGCCGATCTCGCCAGCGGCGTCGACCACGCCGGGCCAGCGCGCGAAGCGCCGGCGCATCTCGGCGTCGCTGCGCAGGTGGGCCGCGCCCGACGTGGCGAGCCAGCCGCGCATCTCCTCGAGGCTCGAGCGCGCGCGAATGGCCGCGAGCACGTTCGCGCGCGCCAGCCCCTCGGGGGTGGCGTAGTGGACATTGCCCGTGGCCACCACGTCGACGCCGCGCGCGACCGCGAGGTTCGCCAACTCGTCGTTGCGCGCGACGTCCTCGGGCTGGGCGTTGTCCCAGATCTCCACCGCCACGTTCTCGCGCCCGAACGCCGCGATCAGGCGCTCGAGCGCGCGGCCCATCGCGCGCGGCCCCTCGTCGTAGAGGGCGCGCGCGAGAGGCCCCTTGCGACACCCGCTCAGCACGAGCCAGTCACTCGCGCGAAGCGCGAGATCCTCGAGGGTGAGACGCGGCGCGCCCTTCTCGCCCCGGGCGAGGTGGGCCTCGGCCAGTGTCTCCGAGAGCGCGCGGTATCCCTCGGGCGAGCGCGTGATCACCACCACGTGCTCGCCCGAGGGATCGCGCACCCCGGTGCGCTCCTCGCCGTTCAGGGTGATCTCACTGCCAAAGACCGTCGCGAGCCCCAGGGCGCGGGCGGCCTCGGCGAAGCGCACCACGCCGTAGAGGCCGTGGTGGTCGGTCAGAGCCAGCGCTCCCAGCTCGAGTCGCGCGGCCTCGGCCGCTAACTCCTCGGGGTCGCTCGCCCCGTCGAGGAAGCTGAATCCCGAGTGCGCGTGCAGTTCGGCGTAGGTCGCCATCAGTCGTAGATCCCCACGAGCCACCACCGGTGCGAGTGGGCGACGAGGAGCACGGCCTCGCCGGTGGTGAGAACGAGTTGGACGTGAGCGCGCGGACGCGCCAGCGCCCACCAGCGCTCGAGGCTGGGCCAGGGCCCCGCGTGCCAGGCCACGTCGCGGCGAATCGCGTGCGAGAACCACAACGTCGCCGGCTCGCCGGTCAGCCCCCCGCGCGGCGCCACGCGCAGCGGCGCCCCGTTGGCGTCGCGCAGCTCGACCGGCACCGGGCGCGCGAGGGTGGTCGCAGGACTCGGCGCGCACAGCTGTCCCGGCCAGGGCGCGTCGTCGCGCTCGGCCTCGGCCG
>JAJXTB010000112.1 GCA_021784205.1 Actinomycetes bacterium | reverse complement strand
TGTCGGGATTGAACCGACGACCCCTTCCTTACCATGGAAGTGCTCTACCACTGAGCTAAGAGGGCGACACGCCGTAAACGACGCGAAGGGGAATTGTAGTGCCCCGAGGCCCTCGCTTTCCACCCGGGCCGCACTACCCTGGGTCCCATGCGTATCCGCCTGGTCGACGAGGGTGACGCCACGGCCCTGATGAACATCTACAACCCCGAGGTCGTCGAGACCACGGTGACCTTCGACCTCGTCGCGCGGACCTACGACGAGCAAGTCGCCTGGATCCGCCGGCACCGCGCCACCCACCCCTGCCTGGTGGCGGTGAACGACCTCGACGACGTGGGCGAGGTCGGCGCCGACGGGGACCGGATCATCGGCTTCGCCCTGGTCTCGCCCTTCCGCGAGCGCCCGGCCTACCTCACGACCGTCGAGAACTCGGTCTACGTCCACCGCGGGGCCCGCGGGCGCGGGGTCGGCGAGCTGCTGTTGCGCGAGCTGATCGCCGTCGCCCAGGAGTCGGGCTTCCACGCCCTGATCGCGCGGATCGTCGGGGAGAACGACGGGTCGATCCGGCTGCACGAGAAGTGCGGGTTCAACCTGGTGGGAACCGAGATCGAGGTCGGTCGCAAGCACGGGATCTGGCTCGACGTCGTCGAGTACCAGTACGTGATGCCCACGCGGTCCTAGCTGACGAGCGCCCGCTCCTCGGGCCAGGACCACTGGGTCCAGCGCCCCATGGGCGCGACGAGCACGCCCCCGAGGATGGCCACCGCGCCCGCGATGAGCAGGGGGTTGGCGTGCACGAGCCCCGAGAGCAGCTGGCGGCCGCCGGGCAGCCCGATGAAGGGCCCGGTGATCGTCAGTGCGAGCAGCCAGAAGTGCTCGCGGCCCCGGTAGCTCGCCGCGAGCAGTACCAGGCCCCAGGCGAGGTACCAGGGCTGCACGACCGGGCCGAGCTCGACCACGAGCAGCAGCGACACCCCGAGCGAGCGGACCCAGCCGCGCTCTTCGCCGCGCCAGAGCAGCCAGAGGGCGAAGGCCCCGGCGATCCCCAGGCCCAGTGCCCGGGCGCCCGAGAGCACCGTGGTCGTCGAGATCGCGTGCAGGCCCACCGCGTGCAGGGTGTTGCCGAGCGCCATCCCCAGGGCCGTCGCCGGGGCCGCCCAGGAGCGCACGGTGCCGTTGGAGAGCAGGTTCTGGACCCACCCGAAGCCGAACCCGGCGAGCCACGAGGAGATCCCGAGGGTCGCCGCGGCGACCAGGGTCGCCTTGGCGATGGGTAGCAGGCGCTCCTTGATCTTCGCGCTCGGCCCGAGCCAGGTCCAGGCCACATAGGCGAGCCCGAGCGCGGCCGGCGCCTTGATCGCGGTGGCGAGCGAGCAGAACAGCAGTGCCCACCAGGGTTGTTTTCGCACCGCGAAGGCGATGCCGATGACGAGCAGGCCGGTCATGATGGCGTCGTTGTGGGCCCCGCCGATCAGGGTCAGCAGGACGAGCGGGTTCATCGCGCCCAGGACGAAGGCCTCGCCGGGGTCGCGCCCGAGCGCGCGCGCCAGCATGACCAGGCCGAGTCCGATCAGTGCGACGGCGGCGACCTCGAGCAGCCGCAGCCCGACGACGGTGGCGAGCTGGTGGTGGCCGGTCAGGCGCGCGATGCTGCCGTCGAGGAACAAGAAGAGCGGGCCGTAGGGGGCGGGCGCGTTGCCCCAGAGCGGGTCCACGGGATTGACGTAGGGACTCGAGCCGAGCGAGAAGGGCCCGAGCACGTAGGGGCTCAGGTGGTGACTCGTCATCTCGCCCTGGGCCGCGTAGCTGAAGACGTCGCGCGAGAACATCGGCGGGGCGATGATCATCGGCAGGCTCCAGAGCACGAGCATGATCCACAGCCGCCGCGTCGGCGAACCGGGGTGGATCTTCATCACCTCGACGAGGCGCAGCCACACCCGCATCAACAGCAGCAATCCCCCGTAGACGAGCACGATCGCGACGAGCGACTTGGTCTCACTGGGCACGCCCGTCGGGTTCACCGACGGCTCGCCGAAGAACCACGTGCCGGCCATGTTGAGCTTGAACGGCGAGTTCGTGAAGGTGCCGCCGGTCAGTATCAGGACCATCGCGAGCAGGCCGAGCGCGGCCGGCTGCCAGAGGAACGACCAGCCCTCGAAGGGTCCGGGCGTGAAGCGGCCGAGGGGCGTGTAGCGGCGCTCGAGTACCTGGACGCCCGACTCGAATCCGCTCGCGAGCCGCTCGTAGTGGTGGCGGATTCGCTCGGTCAACGCCCGGATTCGCTGCACGCCACTCCTCCCTGGGTCTCGAACGGTTCGGCGATAACTGCTGATGGCCGACCCCGCCAGAGGCGGGGTCGGCCAGCGGTGGGCCGGGAGGGATTTGAACCCCCGTAGGCAAAGCCGTCTGGTTTACAGCCAGATCCCATTGGCCGCTCGGGCACCGACCCGTCGAGCATCCTACAAGACCGCCACCCCCACCGTCGCCTCGGGCCGGGCCGGTCTCCTACGATGGGGTCATGCCGAGTTTCGACGTCGTCTCCGAGATCGACCTGCAGGAAGTTCGCAACGCGGTGGACCAGGCCAACCGCGAGGCCGGCACGCGCTTCGACTTCAAGAACACCAACGCGGTCATCGAGTTCACCGAGAAGGAGCTCGCGCTGAGTGCGAGTACCGAGGACCGGTTGCGCGCGCTCTACTCGCTGCTCGAGGAGAAGTTGGTCAAGCGCAACGTGTCCTTGAAGACCCTCGACCCGGGCAAGGTCGAAGAGGCGAGCCACGGCTCGGCTCGCCAGAAGGTCTCGCTGCGCGCGGGGATCTCCCAGGAAGTCGGCAAGCAGATCAACAAGCTGGTCAAGGAGATGGGCGTCAAGAGCCTCAGCTCCTCGATCCAGGGCGATCAGGTCCGGGTCACGGGCAAGCAGCGCGACGACCTCCAGACGGCGATCGCGCACCTGAAGGAGGCCGAGCTCGCGGTCCCCTTGCAGTTCACCAACTTCCGCGACTAGCGGCGCGCCTCCTCGGCGGTGAGGTGCTCGTCCATCTCCTCGAGCGTGTGGTCGTGGAAGATGCGGTTGAAGACCATCATCTTCAGCACCCAGAACAGCCCGAAGCTCACGAGGTTCGTGCCTGACACGATCCCGGTGTTGATGATGTGAGCCCATTGGTGGTCCTTCACCATGTCCTTGGCCCAGCTGGCGCCGAGCATCGAGACCCCGATGCCGAGGAACGACATCGCCCAGAAGGGCACGATCTCGGTGCGGAAGTGGCTCCGGCCCCGCTTGCCCCAGGTCCAGGTGCGGTTGAGGTAGTACGAGGGCAGGGTGGCGATCAGGTTGCCGAAGACCGTCGCGTAGATGACGCCCTTGACGATGTGAAAGCCGTAGAGCACCGAGATCGCCGTGAAGGACACCACGGTCGAGATGGCCGAGACCGACGTGAAACGGATGATCTTGCGCCCTTCGTGGGTCTTGGACCACGCCCACAGGGCGCGCAACCGTTCAATCATCCGGATCAGCCTACCCGCCGGCGCCGGTCCGGGGCGTGTCGAGGCGGTGCCAGAATGGGGCATGTCCGACGCGCTCGACTTTCTGCTCACGCTCCTCGACCTCGAGACCATCGAAGTCAACACCTACCGGGGCCAGCACCCCAAGGAGGAGCGCCAGCGGACCTTCGGGGGCCAGGTCGCCGCACAAGCGCTGATGGCGGCGGGTCGGACGGTCGACCAGGGCCGGGTGCACTCGCTGCACTCCTACTTCCTGCGCCCCGGCGACCCGGCCGCGCCCATCCTCTACGAGGTCGACCGCATCCGTGACGGCCGCAGCTTCACGACCCGCCGGGTCGTCGCCATCCAGCACGGCCGGGCGATCTACAACATGCAGGCGAGCTTTCACACCGACGAGGTCAGCCTCGAGCACCAGTTCCCGATGCCCGAGGTCCCCGGCCCCGAGACGATCGCGCCGCTCGCCGAGCGGGTCCAGGCCGAGTTCGGCGAGGTCGACGAGTGGTTCAAGCGCCAGCACCCCATCGACCAGCGCTTCATCGGCGAGGTGCCCTGGAGCCCGCGGCGCGCTCGCGAGCCGCGCCAGCGGCTCTGGATCCGCGCCGACGGTAAGTTGCCCGACGACCCGCTGCTGCACGCCTGCGTCGTGACCTACGCGAGCGACATGAGCCTCTTTGACGCGATCCTCGGCCCGCACAACATCAGTTGGATGGACGGGACCTTCATGGGCGCGAGCCTCGACCACTGCATGTGGTTCCACCGCGACCTGCGCGCCGACCAGTGGCTGCTCTATGACATGGACTCGCCGATCGCCCACGGGGGCCGGGGCCTCGCGCGCGGCTTCCTCTTCGACCAGACGGGCCAGCTGTGCGTCTCGATGGTCCAAGAGGGGCTCACCCGGGTGATCGACCCGGCGCACGCGCCCCAATCGGCCCCGTAGGATCCGCGCATGGACCTGAACCAGTACCGCACCGACTACGAAAACGCCACGTCGCACTTCCTCGCGGTCGCGCGCGGCGTCACCGAGGCCCAGCTCGACCAGCACGCGCCCGGCGGCTGGTCACCGCGCCAGATCATCCACCACCTCGCCGACGCCGAGGCCGAGTCGACCAGCCGGCTGCGCCGGCTGCTCGCCGAGCCCCCGGGCTCAGCGCTGCTGGGCTTCGACGAGGACGCCTGGGCGCGCGCCGACGTACTCGGCTACCAGGTCCTGCCGGTGGCGCCGGCACTGCTCGTTATCGAGAGCCTGCGTGCGCACAACCTCGCCGTCCTCGCGCACCTCGACGAGGCCGACCTCGAGCGCTACGGCGAGCACAGCGCGCGCGGCCGCTTCAGCGTGGCCGACTGGCTCGAGGCCTACTCGCGTCACCCCAGGGTGCACGCCGAGCAACTCCTCGAGGCGATCAACGCCTGACTAGCGCTGCCCCATGGGGACGTAGTCGCGAGCGTCGGACCCGATGTAGAGCTGGCGCGGCCGCGTGATCTTGAGGTCCTGGTCGAGCAGTTCCTGGAAGTGCGCGAGCCAGCCCGACGTGCGCGGGATCGCGAAGAGCACCGTGAACATCTCCATCGGGAAGCCCATCGCCTGGTAGATCATGCCCGAGTAGAAGTCGACGTTCGGGTACAGGCGCCGCGAGACGAAGTAGTCGTCCTTGAGCGCGATCTCCTCGAGCTTGAGCGCGATGTCGAGCAGCGGGTTGCGCCCGGTCACGGAGAAGACCGAGTCGGCCGTCTCCTTGATGATCTTGGCCCGCGGGTCGTAGTTCTTGTAGACGCGGTGGCCGAAGCCCTCGAGCATCACCTTGCCCTGCTTGACCGACTCGATGTAGGCCGGGATGTTCTCGTAGCTGCCGATCTTGGCGAGCATCTTCAAGACGGCCTCGTTGGCCCCGCCGTGGCGCGGGCCGTAGAGGGCCGCGGTCGCCGCCGCCGTGGCGACGTAGGGGTCCCCGTGCGAGGAGCCGACCGTGCGCATCGCGGTCGTGCCGCAGTTCTGCTCGTGGTCCGCGTGCAAGATGAACAGCACGTCGAGGGCGCGGGCGAGGATCGGGTTGGCCTCGTAGCGAGGCTCGGCGACCTTCCACATCATCGACAGGAAGTTCTGGGTGTAGTCGAGCCCGTTGTCGGGGTAGACGAATGGCATCCCCACCGAGAACCGGTGGGCGGCCGCGGCGAGGGTGGGCATCTTGGCGATCAGGCGCACCACCTGCTTGTGTAGGACTTCGGGGTCCGAGAGGAGCTTCGCGTCCTTGTAGTAGGTGGACAGGGCGGCGACCGCCGAGACCAGCATGCCCATCGGGTGCGCGTCGTAGTTGAAGCCCTCCAGGAAGCGCTTGCGGACGTTCTCGTGGATGAAGGTGTGGTAGGTGACCTCGCGCTTCCACACGTCGAACTGCTCGGCGGTCGGGAGCTCGCCGTAGTTCAGCAAGTAGGCGACCTCGAGATACGTCGACTTCTCGGCGAGCTGTTCGATCGGGTAGCCGCGGTAACGGAGAATCCCGGCGTCACCGTCGAGGTACGTGATCGCCGACTCGGCGGCGGCGGTCGCCATGAAACCGGGGTCGAAGAACCAGACGCCGGGCACCGCCTTTTGGAACTCTTTGGCGGCGATGCCACCGTTGTTGATCGGGATCTCGTGAACTTCACCCGTCCGATTGTCGGTCACAGTAATTGACTCGGTCACGGTTCCTCACTTCCTTAATGGCCCTCGTTCACATTAGGCCAACGTCCGGGTGGTCAAATCGTCCCTCGACCAGTGCCGCCGCTCAGCCGTTGCCCGAGGGCGCCATGGTCACCTGGTAGATCCGCGTCGTCGCCCAGCCCCGCCCGCTCGGCGCGCCCCCGGCCGCGATGGTCAGCGTGAAGCGCTCGCTCGGCACCGTCGTGAGGTCGTTGAGCGCGAACCCGTAGGACCCGAGCGAGCCGAGGGTCGCGGCCATGACCTGGCGCTGGGCCGTGCCGAGCGAGCCGATCGGGGTCACCGTGACCGTGAGGCTCACCGGCTGGGTGTCCACGGCCGCGTTGGAGACCGTCACCGCGAGGTGGACCGACGTCACGGGCGCGAGCACCAGCTGGCCCGCGGGCGCGGGCAGGGGCGCCGGCGTCACCGAGACCGCGGTGATGCCGATGCCCCGCGTGAGGACCAGCGAGGGCGACGCGGCGAGCGTGGTGACCGCGGTGCGAAAGGACGTCGTGGCGAGCGTGGTGGCGAACGGCTCGAGCCGCACCAGACCCGGCTCGCGCACGAGACCCCAGCGCGCCACCGACCAGGTCGCGGCGCTCTGGGCGAGCGACTGCTGGGCCGCCACCCAGGACTGGGCGACGGTCGCCGTCGGCGTCCAGGGCAGGTGCAGGGCCTGGGCGATCGTGTCGAGGATGGTCTGGTAGTCGTCGATCCGCTGGACCGCGAGGTCGGCGAGGGTCGTGTTCAGCCCGCGGGTGATGCTCGGGCGGCGCAGCAGTCGCGCATCTTGTGACCAGGCCGGTAGCTGCTGGGCGATCTGGGCGAGCCGGGCGAGCAGCACCGAGCGGCTCAGCGTCGCGCCGTGGCCGAGGAGATAGGCGATGCGCGCGTCGTCGAGGTTCTCCTGGGCGATGATCCGGTTGGCCAGGACCCCGAAGGTCCGGTTCTCCGTGCGCCGGGGCGAGCGCGACTCGCGTGCGGCATGCGTCACGTCATTGGCGAAGGCGAGCACGAGGAGGGTGGCCACGAGCGCGAGAACCACCAGCACCTGGTAGCGACGGCGCTGTGCGCGAGTACGGGCCACGACGAACCAACTTACTCACTGGGCCGCGCGGCCCGGCCGGTCAGGACTCCCCGTCCTCGGTCTCCAGCTCGAGCGCGTCGGGCTCGTCGCCCTCGAGTTCGAGCACTTCGAAGCCCGCCAGGTCCGACGTCGCGCTCGGGTCGATCCCCCAGCGCTGCGGGTCGAGTCCGCCAGCCAGCGTGGTCACCTCGGCCAGGTCGGGCACCGGCTTGGCCGTGGGCGCCACGCGCAGCCGGCGCATCGAGCGCGCGGCGGGTATGAGTCGACTCTCGACCGACGAGACCATCTTGTTGTAGGCCCGGGTCGCGTCGTTGAGGGCCTTGCCCACCGACTCGATGGGCCCCGCGACGACACGGATGCGGTCGTAGATCGTCTCGGCGACGCGCAGGATCTCCTCGGCGTTCACCGCCACCTCGTGCTGGCGCAGCACCATCTGCACCGACCAGAGCAGTGCGAGCAGGTTCGTGGGACCGGCGATCAGCACGCGCTCGCGCGTGGCGTAGGCGTGCAGGTCGGCGTCCACGCTGAAGGCCGCCGTCACCGCGGCGTCGCTCGGCACGAAGCAGACGACGAACTCGGGAGACGGCCCCACGACCTCCCAGTAGGACTTCTCGCGCAGTGTCTTCACGTGGCCGCGCAGCGCCTGGGCGTGCTCGCGGTAGAGGGCCTCGCGAACGTCGGGCTCGGCCGCCGACACCGCCTCTTCGAACCGATCGAAGGGGAACTTCGCGTCGATCGCGACACGCCCGTTGGGTAAGGTCACCACGCAGTCGGGTCGGCGCACCCGCCCCGAGTCCGACACCGCCGAGACCTGCATCTCGAAGTCGATCCCCTCGGCCAGTCCCGACGCGTGCAGGACGTTGGCCAGCT
>JAJXTB010000111.1 GCA_021784205.1 Actinomycetes bacterium | reverse complement strand
CACCCCCGAGGGGCGCGCCCGCGCGGGCGAGCAGGCGATCGAAGTGCTCGCCGAGCACCCGAGCGAGCTCGTGCGCGACCAGTACGTGATGCAGGTGGCCGATCGGCTCCGCCTCGACGTCGCCATGTTGCGAGCGCGGGTCGCCGACGTGGCGCGCGGGGAGACCCGTATCGCGCCGATCGTCGCCCTGCCCCGGCCGGCCGCCGGCCGGCTCCCGCGTCCGGGGATCGAAGCGCTGCGGCTTTGTGTGCACTTCGCCGACCTGCGGGCGCGCTTTGACGTCGCGTACTTCGTCCACGAGGTCCAGCGCGACGCCTTCAGTGCGCTGGCGAGCGGCGAGTCGATATCGGGCGTCATCGAGCGCCTCGACCACCAGGGGCTCGAGGAGGCCGCGCGGGTGCTGAGCGAGGTGGTCGTCGACGACCCGGGTCCGCGGCCCTCCGACGCCGCCGTCGCGGCCGTGGTCGCCCAGCTGTTGCGCCACGCCTCGGACGTGGCGCTGCACGAGCTTGAGCGCGAACTTCGCGGCGGATCGGTGGCGCCCGACGTGGCCGTCGCCGTGATCCGTGACGTCAAGGAGCGACTCGCTCTGCTCGGATCGGACCAGGCGGCGTCGGCCGAGGCGTCACTTCGGGAATGGCTCGCGAGTCGTCTGGCCGCCCAGCTGACATGACACCGTCGCGTCGCATCGTCGGGGGCCTGTCGATGACCGAGCCGCTCAGTATCGACGAGGAACGAAGTCTCTACCCGATCATCGTGCGCGGCCGCGAGGCCCAGGCAGCCCTCGCGACGCCGCTCGATCCGTCGTCGCGTCGCCGCCTGTTGCGCCAGCGCCAAGCCGGTCAAGAGGCGGAGTCGACGCTGCTGCGAGCGACGTGCGGACTCGTGCGCGCGCGCGTCACCGAGCGTGGGTATCGCTTTGGCAACGAGGAGCTCGAAGCCGCCGGCGTCGAGGGGCTGGTGAACGCACTGCGTCGCTTCGATCCGGCCCGGGGCGTTCGCTTCGCGACCTACGCGAACTACTGGATCACCAAGCTCGTCAACCAGGCCGTCCAACAGCAGGCGGGCCTGACCGACGGCGAGATGCGCCTCATCGTCTCGCTGCAGCGATTCGAGCGCTCGCGGACCCGACCACCGTCGCGACGAGAGGTCGCCGCACACTTGGGGGTGTCGCTGTCGCGAGCCGACGAGATCACCCAGATGAGCCGCGAGCTCAATCGCCGGCGATTCCACGAGTCGGCGCTGCCCGAGCTGGTCGACGCCCGGGGCGCCGACGGCCCACCCGAGGCGCCACCGTGGGTGATCGACGCCCTGAAGCGTATTTGCGGGCCGGACTTCGACGACTTCTGGCAGTACACCTTTCGAACGACCACGCTTGAGGACTTGGCGTCAGCGCACTCGATCACGCGCCAGGGCATGGCCAAGCGCATCGAGCGAAGCCGGCGGGCGGTGCGTGAAAGCGAGGACGCCGAGCGGCTCCAAGCGTGGTTCGACCTCCAGTGATGCGGTCCTGCGGTGCTAATGTTGCGTTGCCCTCGGGTGCGGTCCCAGATAGCTCAATTGGCAGAGCAAGCGACTGTTAATCGCTAGGTTGCAGGTTCGAGTCCTGCTCTGGGAGCTTGTTGTCGTGTGGCTCCACCGCCGTCGCAAGGCCGTGGACGGTGGGTGAAATTCGGTAAGTTGCAGGTGCGGCGTCGTTCCACTGCGCCACGATTTCTGGGGCCGTAGCTCAGTGGTTAGAGCAGGGGACTCATAATCCCTCGGTCGTGGGTTCGATCCCCACCGGCCCTACGCAGCGCTGTCGACGTACTGGTCAGCACCGCCAGTCACCGCGATGACCCCGCACACGGCGTCGACGCTGTCGGCGCCGCCTCGCGTCGCCGGTCGTGTGTCGACGATTAGCGACCGGCTCGGAGCTGCATCAGCCCGGGCGTGATGAAGTCGAGTTCGTTGAGAAGGTTCTGGGCGGCCTTGGCGACGACGTCGTTGCCGGTGAACACCCCGTCGACGACGGGCAGCGTGACTAGCGGGATGGAGACGTCGCCCGCGTGCACGAGCTTGAGGGCGGTGAAGACGGGCTTGAGGTGCTGGGCGGAGCGCGTCCCCATGACCGCGCCGCCGTAGCTCACGATGCCCACCGGCTTGTAACGCCACTCGTTGTGCAGGTAGTCGAGCGCGTTCTTGGTTGCGGCGTTAAAGCTGTGGTTGTACTCGGGCACGACGAACACGAAAGCGTCACCGCGCGAGACCTTGGCGGACCACCGCTTCGTGTGGTCGAACTCGTACGTGCCCTGGATCGGGTGGTTCGGCTCATTGAAGATCGGCAGGTTGACCTCGGCCAGGTCGACGAGCTCGACGTCGAACCGGCCGTCGGCGACCGCCAGGTCGTAAAACCACGTGGCGATGGGCGCGCCGGCGCGCCCCGGTCGGGTCGATCCGATGATCACTTGCAGTACGGGCTTGGTCATGTCAGCTAGGGCTTTCGGGTTGCGATGGGACGGCGATGGACGCGGATCGTTGGGCCGCGAGGCCACGATTCGGCAAGAAAACGGCGGGGACCAGCGCCAGCAGAGAGACGGCGAACGACCACCAGAACGAATGGGCGAACGCGGCGGCCACTGCCTGGAGCTGGCTGACGTTCGCGTCGATTCTACCGGCCTGGATCGCCAGTGCAGCCGCCGGGGCGTGTCGGGTGATCTGGGTCTGCAGCACGACGGCGAAGACAGCCACGCCGAGCGAGCCGCCGACCTGGCGCAAGATGTTGGTCGCCGAGGTGGCCTTGGGCACGTCCTCGTGGGTGAGGTTGTAGTACGACGCGGCGAAGGTGGGCATCATCGTCGCGCCCATGCCGAGGCCGCGGATGAACAGCGCCACGCCGAGCAGCCAGTAGTTAGACGTCGCAGTTACCTGGGTGTAGAAGAACGTGCCGAGGGCGAGGATGACGACGCCGTAGGGCACCACGGCGCGCGGTCCCCGGCGGTCGGCCATGAGTCCGCCAGCGCGCATCGACATCGCCGCGCCGAGCCCCTGGGGCGCCATCATGAGACCCGCGAGCCACGCGGAGTCCCCGCGCACAATCTGGTAGTACAGCGGCAGCAGGAACATTGTGCCGTATAACGTGGCGCCGACCAGGAATATTCCAGTCGAAGCGAGCGAGAACGTGCGATCACGAAAGAGCCGAAGGTCAATGAGCGGCTCGGGGGCTCGCAGCGAGCGAAGGACGAACAGCACGCTCAGGACGAGACCGACAAGCAGGCTGTCATAGACCGCGGCGCCGTGAAATCCGCCGCGCGATCCGACCTCGGCGAGTCCGTAGACGATGAAGGCGAGCCCCGGCGAGAGCAGCGCGAAGCCGAGCAGGTCGAATTGGTGCCCCCGGTCGCCCGAGGTCGCGGGCAGCGACCGCCGAGCGAGCCAGAGCGCGACCAGGCCGATTGGCACGTTGACGAAGAAGATCCACCGCCACGACGTATTGGAGATGATCACACCGCCGATCACCGGTCCGAGAATCGGGCCGAGCAGCTGGGGAACACCGATGATCCCCATTACCTGGCCCATCCGCTGTGGGCCGGCGGTTCGCGCCATGATCGATTGGCCCACGGGCAGGATCATCCCGCCGCCGAGGCCCTGGAGGACGCGAAAGATGATCAAACTCGTCGCCGACCAGGCGAGGCCGCTCAGGGCCGAGCCGGTGATGAAGAACACGAGCGAAATCATGTAAACGGGCTTGGCGCCGATCCGATGTATCGCCCAGCCCGATACTGGAATGACCACGGCGAGGGCCAGCAGATAGCCGGTGGTGACCCACTGAATCGTCGACACGTCAACCCGGAAATCGTGGCTGAGGGTGTGCAGCGCAACAGCCACGATCGTGGTGTCCAGGATCGACATAATTGCCCCGAGGACGATCACCACGCCGACCCGTATTATCTCGGGTTCCAGGCGGGTCGTTTTCGGCACTACTACTCCTCGAAAGCTCGGCAGGGTCGTCAGCAGAACTCTACCGGGGGCGTTGCGCGACTCGGTTCGGACCGTGGCGTGCCACTCAAAGGAAATTCACAAACACACGTCGCCCTACTGCACGGTACAATCAAAAGGTGGCCAAACAAAGTCGGTCGATTCCTGTCATGAAGGCGGTGATCGACGAGGTTATTTCTCGTCTATGGTGCGGTGACGAATCATTGATTCGGATTCCCGAGATCTGTGACGCTACGGGTGTGAATTACGGCTCCGTTTACCACCATTTCGGATCACGCGAGGGCGTGATTGACGCAGCGTATAACGAGCTGTTCAGTGAATTGGTCCAGCGTGACATCGATGAATTGTCACACGTGAGCACTGAGTCCGCCGACTTCGACGAGTTCCTGGTCCGCGTCCAACCATTGATTGGGATGCTCTCGGCGGGCGAGGATCGACGACGCAGCCGCGCCATGCGCGCGCGCATCGTCGCGGCCGCACTGACGCGACCAGAGCTCGGCGAACTCATCGGCGTCACCGAATCACGGCTCACGGCGCAGTTGCGCGACGTGCTCGTCATGGGCCAGGACCGGGGCTTCGTCCGCAAGGACGTATCGGCGTGGTCGCTCGCGGTGATGGTCCAGGCGATCGTCTTCGGTCGGGTGCTCGACGACGTCACGGCCTCACCGATCGAGCAAGAAGACTGGGACTTCACGATGGTGACGCTGTTCCAGTCGGCGGTCCTGAGCGGCGACGCGCAGGATCTGTGACGAGAGCGGCGTGGTGTCGATCACGCGCGTCGTGACCGCGGCGGCCGTCGCCGTCGGTCTGGGTTGGCTGGTCGCTCGTGCGACCACCACGTCGTCATTCGCTCCGAGCGCCGCATCGTGCTCCGCCGCGGCGCTGAGCGCTCCCGTGCAACACCTCGCCGCTACGGGTGGCATCAACGCGTACGGCTGCGAAGGGTCGTGGGCCTATCTGTGGGCGACGATCATGGTGGGGCCGAACCGCATCGGCGTGACCGAGCTCATGCGCTTTGACACGGCGACCAACGCGTGGCGCTTCGCGTCGCGTGCGACGTACTGTCACCCCGGCGCGTTGCCGAGCGTCATCTACCGGCGCGCCTGCTTCTCCAACTGACGCCCTCGGGCCCGAGGACCAATCACCTACGCTACGTAGTCGTGGGTCATCGCGGACTGGGCTCGTTGGCGTGGGCGTCGACCCAGGATCTCTTCGACCAGCGCACGGCCTTTGGCCGGCTGGCGCTCGTGCACGTGGCGATGATGGCGGGCGACACGTTCGTCACGGTGTCCCTCGCCGGCTCGTTGTTCTTCTCGGTCTCGCCCACTGAGGCCAAGGGCAAGGTGCTCGCGTACCTACTGATCACGATCGCGCCGTTCGCGGTGGTCTCGCCCTTGCTCGGGCCGCTGATCGACCGGTCGCCCAACGGGCGCCGCGTGCTCGTCGCCCTCTCGGCGGGCGCGCGCGCGGTGCTGTGCTGGACGATGAGCCAACACCTGAATTCGCTCTGGCTCTATCCCGAGGCGTTTCTCGTGCTGATCTCGTCGAAGCTCTACGTGGTGACGCGCGGGACCCTCGTGCCCGAGATGGCGCGCACCGATCAGTTCAGCGAACACGGATCATCCGTTGGCAACGCCGGGTGGCCTACCGACGCCGGGGGAGAGGCCGCCGGGTTCGCCGGCTTCAACGCCCAGCTGACCTTGCTCGGGACCATTGCGGGCTTGCTCGCGGGCACCGTGGCGGCGGGCCTGCTCAAGGGAATTGGTGCGCCGTCGGTCCTCGTGGCGGCGTCGATCGTCTACGTGGGCGCGACGCTCGTGAGCATGAGGCTGCAGCGTCCGGCGCGGATCGTGCGCGAGGAGTTTACCCAGATGTCCCAGGCCGAGCGCGACCGTCACGCACTCAATCCGCTCGGCGACGTGGAGGTGTCCTGGGGACTCGGCGCCGCCGCGTTGATGCGATTCACCGTGGGCTTCGCCACGTTCCTGCTCGCCTTCGGACTTCGTCGAGGGCACGCGGGTCTGGGGTGGTTCGCCTTCGCGCTCGCCATGAGCGCCGTCGGTGCGCTTCTCGGACTGGGCCTGGTCACCCGGGCCCGCAACGCCGTGCGCGAATCGACGCTCCTCGCATACGCGCTGCTCGCCACGGCACTCGGCGCCGCGGTGGCGAGCAACTACCCGTCCTTCGTCGGACAGGCGATCGTCGCGGGCTGGTTCGGGCTCTGCGCGGCGGTCGCCCAGCCGAGCTTTGACGCCATCACCCAACGACACGTCCCACCCGGTGCCCAGGGCCGGACCTTCGCCCGCTTCGCTGTGCGCCAGCAGCTCGCCTGGGTGATCGGCGCGGTCATCCCGGTCGGGATCTCGCTCGCGTTCGTCTCGGGCGATCGCTTCATCGCGGTCATCGCCGCGGTGGGCGCACTCTTCTACGGTGTCGGCCGCCGGTACGCCGGCCGCTAACAGCGTGTGTTCTATTTCTGGGCACGTAGAGGTCAGTGCGCTGTCACATCGACCAAGTACTGTCATTGACGTGCTCGCAAGTCGTTGGCACTGCGAGCCCGCACCGTGAAGCACACGGGAAGAGCCGTTCGCCACCCGCACAAGCCTCGAGGTTGAGGCAGGGCCCTGGGACGGAACCGGGAAGTGCCAGGGAATCCTGGTCATCCGGACGGTGAGCAAGTGCCGAGATCGTCAAGTCGGCCAAGGCGAACCGGTGTGTCGAATTAGGACACACGCTGTAAGCGATTGTCGAGCGGCCACGCCCCCGCGCAACGGCGACCGCGAAGGCGGCCGTTGCGCGGGGGCGTGCAGCGGTGAACTAGCCCAGTCGACGTTCGAGGTCGTCGACCTGCTCGGCCAATGAGGCGGGCAGTCGGTCGCCGAACTGCGCGAAGTGCTGGCGGATGAGTGGCACCTCGTTGCGCCACTCGTCATTGTTGACCGAAAGCAGCAGTGCGAGATCGGCGTCGGGCAGGTTGAGCCCTTCGACGTTGAGCGCGCCGGGCGCCGGCACCGCGCCGATGGCCGTGTCGACGGCTTCGCCGCGCCCCGCGGTGCGCTCGAACACCCACTCGAGCACGCGGCTGTTCTCGCCGTAGCCGGGCCAGAGCCAGTGTCCGTCGTCAGCCTTGCGGAACCAGTTGACGTAGAAGATCTTGGGCAGCTTGGACTCGTCGAAGCGATCGGCGAACGTGAGCCAGTGCGCGAAGTAGTCGGCCATGTTGTAGCCGCAGAACGGCAGCATCGCGAAGGGGTCGCGACGGAGGTTCCCGACGGCGCCCGTGGCGGCGGCGGTCGTCTCGGAGGCCATGATCGAGCCGAGGAAGACGCCGTGGGCCCAGTCGCGCGACTGGAAGACGAGCGGCACGACGCTGGCGCGACGGCCACCGAAGAGGATCGCGTCGATCGGCACGCCCGCGGGGTCCTGCCACTCGGGTGCGATGGCCGGGTCCTGGGCGGCCGGCGCGGTGAAGCGCGAGTTGGGGTGTGCGGCGGGCGTGCCCGTCTCGGGTGTCCAGGACCGGCCGCGCCAGTCGGTGAGGTGCGCCGGCGCGGGCCCCATGCCCTCCCACCAGATGTCGCCGTCGTCGGTGAGCGCGGTGTTGGTGAAGATAGTGTTCGCCTCGACCGAGTACATCGCGTTGGGGTTCGTGTCGAAGTTGGTGCCGGGCGCCACGCCGAAGAACCCCGCCTCGGGGTTGATCGCGTAGAGGCGCCCGTCGGGACCGGGCTTCATCCAGCAGATGTCGTCGCCGATGGTCTCGACCTTCCAGCCGGGCAGGGTGGGCACGAGCATCGCGAGGTTCGTCTTGCCACAGGCGCTCGGGAAGGCCCCGGTGACGTAGCGGGTCTCACCGGCGGGGCTGGTCAACTTCAAGATCAGCATGTGCTCGGCGAGCCAACCGGCGTCGCGCGCCATCACCGACGCGATGCGCAGGGCGAAGCACTTCTTGCCGAGCAGTGCGTTGCCGCCGTAGCCCGAGCCGTAGGAGATGATCTCGCGCGTTTCGGGGAACTGCACGATGTACTTGTTCTCCGCGTCGCACGGCCACGCGACGTCGGCCTGGCCGTCGGCGAGGGGCATGCCGACCGAGTGCAGGCACGGCACGAAGGTGCCGTGCTCACCCATGACCTCGAGCGCGCCCGCGCCCATGCGCGTCATGATGCGCATCGAGACCGCCACGTAGGCCGAGTCGGTGATCTCGACGCCGATGTGGGCGATGTTCGAGCCGAGGGGTCCCATCGAGAAGG
>JAJXTB010000110.1 GCA_021784205.1 Actinomycetes bacterium | reverse complement strand
TCGGCGTCGCGACCCCCCTGCTCTCGCCGCTCTGGTGAGCGGCTCCCCACCCACCTCGGTGCGGCGCGGCCACGTCGTCGCGGCCTTCGACAAGTTTCGCTCCAGCGCCGCGGCGCGCGAGCTCAATGACGTCGTCGCCCGGGCGGCGCGGGCGCGCTCGCTCGAGTGCGACGCGGTCCTCGTCTCCGACGGGGGCGAGGGATTCGCCGCAACCTTTGACGGCGAGGTCGTCACCGCGGCCAGCCTCGGCGCGCTCGGCGACGCGCGAGACGCACCCCTCACTCTCGTGCGCACCGGCGCGGGCGAGGTGGCGGTGATCGAGACGGCGAGCGTCGTCGGTCGAGACCTGCTCGAGAACCCCAGTGGGGAACAGGCCCTGGCCGCGAGCAGCGACGGCGTGGGTCTGCTCATTCTGGCCGCGGCGCGCCTCGGGGTGAGCGGTGTCGTCGTGGGCTGCGGGGGCACGTCGACCTCGGACGCGGGCCGGGGCTGCTATCGCGTGCTGCGCGAGGCGGGAGGACTACCCGTCCCCGTGACGGTCGCCACCGACGTGCGCACGACGTTCCTCGGAGCCCGGCGCTACGCCCGCCAAAAGGGCGTGCGCGAAGAGGACCTCAGGCTGATCGACGAGCGACTCGACGAGGCGCGACGGCTCTACCAGCGCGAGGGTGGCCTCGACGTGGAGGCCCTCGAGCGCACCGGGGCCGCCGGCGGCATCGCCGGCGCCCTCGCTGCTCTGGGCGCCAGTCTGACCAGTGGCTTTGAAGAGGCGGCGCGCGCCGCCCGCCTCGACGAGCGCCTCGACGGCGCCGCGCTGGTTGTCACCGGCGAGGGACGTCTTGACGCCGGCAGTCTCGAGGGCAAGGTGGTCCTGGGCGTCGCCGAGCACGTCGCACTAGAGAGCGCGCTACTCATTATCTGCGGGTCCGTTGAGACGCGCGCCGCCGCGGCGCTGCGCGCGCGCTACGCCCACGCGAGCATCGTCAGCCTCGAGGAACGCTGGCCCGAGCGTGGGCTCGTCGAGCCGTTGGCCTGCGTGGAGATCGTCGTCGGCGAGGCCCTCGGCGAGCTCGCTAGGAGCGAAGGACGACGTTGAGCGGCGCCTCGCCGCTGGCCATGCGACGAACCTGCTCGACGAGCAGGCGGGCCATTCGCGGACCCATCGCCGACGTCGCCCCACCGACGTGGGGCGTGATGAGGACGTTGGACAGTGAAAAGAGCTCGTGGCCCGGCGCCAGCGGCTCAGGGTCGGTGACGTCGAGGGCGAAGCGCAGACGCCCCCGACGCGCCTCGGCGAGGATGGCCTCAGTGTCGGCGACGCGCCCGCGCGCGACGTTCACGAGCAGCGCGTCGTCCTTCATCGCCGCGAGGAAGGGACCGTTCACGAGGTGGGTCGTCTCGGCGGCCAGGGGCACCGCCACCACCACGACGTCGGCGCGGGCCAGGACGTCGGCCAACGAGTCCACGCCGTAGATGAGGCCGCGCTCGTCGGTACGCGAGTGGCGCGCCACGCGTAGGATCTCCACCTCAAAGGGGGCGAGTCGCGCCTCGATGGCCCGCGCGACCCCGCCATATCCGACGAGGACCACCGTCGAGTCGGCCAGGCTGCGATGCCACGCGGGCGCCCAGCGTCCGTGCTCAGCCGCACGCACGAAGTCGGGGATGCCTCGTTGGGAGGCGAGGATGAGCCCCAGGGTCAACTCGGCTGTGGAGGCCTCGTGCACCGAGGCGGCGTTGGCAAAGACGCGCCCCGCCCCGAGGACCCCGAGCACGCCGTCGTAGCCGATTGACTGGCTCTGGATGAGGCGCACGGACACGCCCTCGAGCCTCGAGAGCGCGCGCACGAGGCTCATGTAGGGCGGCACGACGATGTCCAGGTGCGCGAGTGGCGCCGGCGTCGTCATGTCCCACTCGAGGACCGTGACGTCCTCGCCCGAGGCGAGCAGGGCGTCGCGCAGGCTCGCGTCAGGCACGCTGACAACGAGGGGGCCGCTCACGCCACGAGATTAGCCAGCGACCCCCTCGAGCAGGCTGAGCGCCCTCGCGAGCCCATCGGCGCGCCGGATGCGCTCACCGGCCGCGCGAGCCCGCTCGCGCAGCGCCCCGTCGGTAAGCATCTCGGCCACGTGGCGTCGCAGGTCATCGACGCTCACCTCGTAGGTCGCCAGTCGCCGACCGTAGCCACACTCGTCGACGCGCTGGGCGTTGTCGTACTGGTCCCAAAAGAGAGGCAGCACCACCATGGGCTTGCCAAAGTGCATCGACTCGGTCACGGTGTTGTTGCCCCCGTGGGTGATGACGAGGTCGGCCAGTGGCACCAGGCGAGTCTGGGGGACGAACTCGCCGCCCCACATGTTTGCGGCGAGCTCGATCTCGTCGTGGCGCGGCCCCAGAGAGACGATCACGTCGTAGGGCTCACTCGCGAGAGCCTCGATCACCCGACGCATGAGAGCGACGTCCGCGCCGCCGAGCGAACCGAGGGAGAAGTAGATGACCGGGCGCTCACCGCTCGCGAAACCTTCGGGTAACGCGATAGGCGACTCCGTCTCGCGTACCGACGAGTCCAGGCGGTGCCACGTCGGCCCGAGGTCGCGCGAGTAGTCGAGCTCCTCGGGATACACGTAGAGATTGAGATCACCTCGTGCGACGAATTCGAGTTCGGCCAGTCCCGGCGCACCCTGATCGCGATACCACGCGTCAAAGTCGCGCCAGATCTCCTCGTGCGTCTCTCGATAAGCCGCGCGAAAGTGGGAGAAATGCTCAACTTCATCCGCGCCGAGGCCCGAGAACGCCGGTGCCACGCCGAGGCTCGGCACCTCGAGAGGGTTGCACGAGACGATGCGCACGAAGGGGACGCCCGCCGCGGCCAAGGCGGGAAAACCCACGACGTTGTCTTGAACGATGACGTCGGGACCCACGCGCGCCACCACCTCGCACAGTTGGTCCTGGGCGTAGCGGGCCCCCGCGATCAACTCCTCCCAGATCGGTCGGATCACGCTCGCCAACTGCTCGAGGGTAGGTCGGGCGAATTCGGGGGCGATCGCCCCCACGTAGTCCTTCCAGAACTGGCCCGCGTCCTGGGGCGTCGTCGACGCTGCCGCGAGGTCGATCAACTCTTCCTCGATGCCCAGCGCCTCGAGGCGCCCCCGCCACGACCTCTCCGCGGCGAAGACGACGCGATGCCCGCGCGAGCGCAGGCGCGTTGCCATGCCAATGCAGTTGTTCGTCGGCCCGTACGCGCTCTCGGGCGCGAACAGAAAGGTCCGCGACAACGTCACTGGGCTCATCATGGCACCGTCGTCGCGACCGCGCGGCATGGCGTGAAGTAATTTCACCGCGTCGGCGCTCCTCGGGGCGACGCGTCGGCGCCAAACGTGTGAGTATCCACTGGAACGGCGTTGTCGACCAGGGGGCACCATGTACTTCGAAGACCACTACCTCACCGACGAGCAGCGCATGATGCGCGACACCAGCCGGCGCTACGTGGACCGCGTCGTGCTGCCCTTCCTCGCCGAGAACCGGATGCGCGAGTGGGACATGGACCCCCACGCGCGACTCGCCCCCCACCTGCTCGAAGAGGCCGACGCGGCCGGGCTGCGCGCACTCGGCGTGCCCGAGCGCTTCGGGGGCGTCGCCCTCGAGCCCGCCACGCAGTCCCAGACGCTGGCGCTGATAGCCACCGAGCTCGCCCGCGGCGACTCGGGCCTCGCGGACAAGCTCGTACAGAACTGGAAGATTGCGGTCCTGATCGAGCGGTTCGCGCCCGAACACCTCCAGGAGTACTGGTTCACCCGCTACATGGCCGAACCGCAGTTTCTCATGGCGCACTGCCTCACCGAGCCCGCGGGCGCGTCGGACCGGTGGCTGCCCTACAGCGTGCCCGAGGTCAACATGAACACGACCGCCGTGCTCGAGGGCGATACCTGGGTGATCAACGGGCGCAAGCAGTTCATCTCCAACGGCTTTGACGCGACGCTCTACGTCGTCTACGCCAACACGAACGACGCCGTGCCGATGTCCTCGGGCACGTCGAGCTTCCTCGTCGCGCGCGACACCCCCGGACTCGAGGTCACGCGCTGCAACGAGACCATGGGCGGGCGCTTCATGAACAACGGCGAGATCACCTTCGACGACTGCCGGGTGCCGGCCGAGAATCTCCTCGTGCGAGACGACGCCCTGGCTCAGGCCGGCATCTACTTTCGTCCGGGCAAGGTCCTCGTCGCCGCGAAGAGCCTCGGCATCGGGCTGGGCGCCTACGAGGAGACGATCAAGTTCGTCCACGAACGGGTCCAGGGCGGGCGAGTACTCATCAAGCACCAGGCCGTCGCCTCGCGCGTGGCCGACATGGCCACGCGCCTCGAGGCGGTCGGGGCCTTCTTGCGCCACGCCGCTCAAGCGGTCGACTCGTTCTCTCCCGACGCCGACGTTCTGTGCAATATGGTCAAGGTCTTCGCCTCCCACGAGATCGTCGCTGTCTGTCAACACGCGATGGAGTTGCACGGCGGCTACGGCGCCATGCTCGAAGTCGGCATCGAGAAGTACATGCGCGACGCGCTCATCAACCTGCACTCCGATGGCACGACGGACGTTTCAAACTTCAAGATCGTCAAGGCAATGTTCCCCGAGACCGCCGGGCGCTACGCCGGACCAGAGTAAGTCCACGCGGCGCAATTCGCGCGACGTGGGCGACCTGGCTACGTTGTGGTCAGGAGGTGTGACATGAGCGAGACCACCGGACTGGTCGCCGTAGCCGTGACCCGAGATGAGGCCCGAATTTGGTCGAGCGGCCTCGAACCGGGCACCAAGCCCGAGGAGTTGCGCGCGCCCGACGAGCGAGAGCGCCACCACCACGTGCGCGAGGCCCAGCACCACCACGGACACGACACCAACCACGACGACGTGGCGTTCTTCGAGGGCCTTACCGACGCGGTGCGCGGTGCGCGCGAAATCATTCTCGTCGGACACGGCACGGGTAAGGCCAACGCGATGTTGCGACTCGTCCAGTACTGGGAGCGCAAGCATCCCGACGTCGCCCAGCTGGTGATCGGGGCGATCGACTCGAACATCGTCGCCATGACCGACGCCGAAATTCTCAAGTCGGTGCGCGAGTGGTGGGACGAGTATCGCGAGTTCGTCTAGGCGCGAGAAGAACATGACACAAGAACGGAAGCTGCGATGACCCCGCGACGAGCGCGGCGTGCGAACGCCGCGCTGACCCTTCGCGTCGAACTCACGGGGACCGCTCCGCTCGTGTGGCGCCGAGTGATCCTCAACGCGTCAGACACGTTCGAGGATCTGCACGGGGCCATCCAGTTAGCCATGGGCTGGGAGGACTACCACCTGCACGAGTTCCGCGTGGGCGAGTTGCGCATCGGCATCGACGACGAGGACGACGACGGACCCGAGACGATTGACGAGACCACCGTCAGCCTCGCCGACGTGCTCGGCGAGAATGTCGGCGCGCGCTTCGAGTACGAGTACGACTTCGGCGACACCTGGATTCACCACCTCGTGCTCGAGGCGATTGAAGAACTCGCCGTCGAACTCGAGTACCCGGTGTGTGTGGCCGGCGAGCGAGCCTGCCCACCCGAAGACAGTGGGGGCGTCTCGGGTTTCGAGGAGTTTCTCCTGGTTCTCTCGGATCCCGATCACGCCCGCCACGGCGAGTACGTGCGCCGGGCCGAGGGGTACGATCCCACGATCTTCTCCGTGGCCAGGGCGAATGCCTCCCTACAGAATCCTCGGTGACGACGACACCGTGACTTAGTTCCCTGGTGAACGCGCACGTGGCGTAGGAGGGTGAGGAGATGGCCCGCTTGAGTACTCTCAACGGCTCCCCCCGCCTCGCGGGTCGTGCTCGGCCCATAACCGGATCGGCCCAGGACTACGACGACCTGGTGGACATGATTTCGGACCAGCGCGTGATCCTCATCGGCGAGGCCTCGCACGGCACCCACGAGTTCTACCGCGAACGCATCCGTCTCACCCGTCGACTCATCGAAGAGCATCACGTGACGGTCGTCGGCATCGAGGGCGACTGGCCCGACGCCTACCGGGTGAATCGCTACATACTGGGGCTCTCCGAAGACGCGGACGCCGCGTCGGCCCTCGGCGGCTTCCGACGCTTTCCCACCTGGATGTGGCGCAACCGCGACGTCGCCGACTTCGTCGAGTGGCTGCGCCTCCACAACGACGAACACGATGCCTCGGACAAGGTACGCTTCTTCGGCCTCGACCTCTACAGCCTCGCGGCCTCCATCGAAGCGGTGGTGGACTACCTCGAGGGAGTTGACCCGGTGGCCGCGCACCGCGCGCGCCAACGCTACGCGTGCTTTGACCACGTCGGTGCCGACGGCCAGGCCTACGGGTACGCGCTCGCCTCAGGTCGCCTGGACACTTGCGAAGACGACGTCGTCGCCCAGTTGCTCGAACTGAGCGAGAACGCCTCAACCTACCTGCGCTTTGACGGACCCGCCGCGCAAGACGAGCAGTTCTACGCGGAGCAGAACGCGCGCCTCGTGCACAACGCCGAGATCTACTACCGCGAGATGTATCGCGCGGACGTCTCGTCGTGGAACTTGCGAGATCGACACATGGTCGGCACCCTCGAGTCTCTCCTGACACACTTCGACGCGCGCTGGGCGCCGACCCGTGCGGTCGTGTGGGCCCACAACTCTCACGTCGGCGACGCCCGAGCGACGGACATGAGTCGGCGCGGCGAAGTCAACATCGGCCAGCTCGCGCGCGAGAGATACGGCGATGAGGCCTTTCTCATCGGGATGACGACCTACGGCGGCGAGGTCACCGCGGCTTCAACCTGGGGCGGACCCACCGAGCGCAAGCGCGTGCGCGCCGCTCGCGCGAGAAGTCACGAGGCCGTCCTGCACGGCGCGGGTGGGTGTGACTTCTGGTTGACGAGTGAGGACCTGGTCGCCGAGAACGTGGCCACACACCTAGAACGCGCCATCGGCGTGATTTACCGACCCGAGACCGAGCTACAGAGCCACTACTTCCAAGCCGACCTCGCCGCGCAGTTCGACGCTCTCATCCACCTTGATCACACCAGCGCCCTCGTGCCGCTCGAGACGACCGCCCTGTGGGACTGCGGAGAACCGGCCGAGACGTTCCCCACGGGCCTCTAGAGAGACGCCGCGACGACTCTCGTAGCGCGCCAGCGTGCGCGTCACAGATCTACGCCCGCGCCACCACCACCGCCACGTTCGCCCGACCACTGGTCTCACGAAGAACTACGTGCACGCGCGCGCGAGCGAGCACGAATCGCTCGACGGCGAGGGCTCGCGCCCGACTGAGTGACGGGTTGCGCCACGCTGAGGCGGTGATCGTCACCACCTCGCCAGCCGAGTACCTCTTGACATCCAGTGTGAGCGCGCGCACGTCACTTGCACTCAGCGCGCTGGAGCCACTTTCGAAGGTGACGCGCACGACGATGGCGGGAGTGGGCGGAGGGGACTTCATGAGGATCGTCGTGTCCGACGACGAAGTCGCGAGGTACGTCGCATCCGACGCCTTGGTGGCGACCACGACACACGTGCCCGCGTGAGTGACACTCAGAACCGAACCCGTGATCGAACATCCCTGGGCCGTGCCATCGGTGACGGCGAACGTGACGGCTCCACTGCCCGAGCCACCACTGATGACGAGCGTCAAAGGCCGACCCGCTAGCCCGGAGGTCGTGACGATGATGAGCGGGGCCTGCGCCACCGGGCCGCTAGACCTCCACTGCGCGTAGAGGGTGACGCTCGTGGTGAAGGTGTAGCTCGCATCGTTGGCGAAGGCCGCACCAGAGCCATTGGCGGCACTATTCCAGCCGACGAACGTGTAGCCCGTCCGGGTGAAGGTGTTCGCATTGAGCAACGATGACGTGTTGGCACTGCCCATTTCACTGGTCATCGTTCCCGTGCCGCCGTTCGCATCAAAACTCACGGTGAAGATCTGTGCGCTCCACTGGGCGTAGAGGGTGACGTTGACACTAAAGGGGTACATTGCACCGTCGGCGTAGAACAGGCCAGTGCCATTGGGCGTCGTATTCCAGCCAACGAAGGTGTAGCCCGTCCGCGAGAAGGCGTTGCCGCTGAGAAGAGCGCCGACGTTGTAGTTCTGAGACTCGGTGGCCATGGCGCCAACGCCACCATTGGCGTCAAAGGTCACGGTGATCGTCACTGCTGACGCGACGCTCCACTGGGCGTAGAGGGTGGTCGAGCCGGCGAGGGTGTAGGGCGAGGTGAGGGCGCTGCCACCCGCGCTG
>JAJXTB010000109.1 GCA_021784205.1 Actinomycetes bacterium | reverse complement strand
AGATCCCAATCCGCGCCACCGCCACGGGACCGGTGACGACGGTGCTGGTTCGCCAACTCGCTCGCGACACGTCGTGGTGGGTTCTTGGTGCCGTCAGTGACGCCATCGTCATCAACCAGCCATCGGCACGCAGTGCCGTCAGGTCGCCGTTCGTTCTCACCGGAGTCAGCACAGCCTTCGAAGGGGTCGTCAACGTCACGTTACGCAGTGACGCACTCGCCTCCCCCTTGGTCCAAACCACGGTGATGGGCGGCGCGAACGGCGTCATGGGGCCGTTTCACGCCACGTTGCACTTCGCGTCAACGTCGAGTCGTTACGGCGTCCTGGTGCTCTACACCCGCTCAGCCAAGGATGGCTCGGTGACCGAAGCATCGGCTATCCGCGTGCGGTTCGCCTAACACGCACTTGAATCACGTCACATGATCCGCTTCAACGGACCGCGCAGACCCCGCAGGGACAATTTCGAATCGCTTGGCGCTGCGAGGCGTTCCCCTTGTGGCCGGGCAGGTCACCGTAGGGAGCCAGTATCTTCCCCTCCCAACGGTTTGTCGCGTCATGGCCGCCGAGAACTGACCCGTTGCACTCGTTGGCGCCCTGTTGTTCACGGCGTGGATACCGGTCCTCGAGTGAATGCTGCCGCGAGGTGCAGAACGGTCCATCGCGTGGCCGGGCAGGTCGCCCTTGCGACCGACTCCTCACGATACGAGGAACGGCCCTCGCGCCATCGACGAACGTGGAGCACGAACTACCAACTCATCACGTCGCCGCTGTCCACGCACGTCGCCGCAATCACGGGAACACCGCCTGGCACCGCACGCACTGAAGTCACGGGCTCTTGCTCTGTAATATGTGGTACATTTCAGCGATGTCGAGGATCCAACGCATCGATGTCTTCTCGTACGACTTGACGTACGCGCACGGCGACTACGTCATGTCCGCAGGACGCACGATTCGCACCTTACTCAGCACCGTTGTTCGGGTCACAACCGAATCAGGAGTCGAAGGGTTCGGCGAGGTCTGTCCCCTCGGCCCCAACTACCTGCCGGGCTACGGAACTGGCGCACCGTCAGTCATCGCGGAGTTCGCGCCGTCACTGCTCGGCCTCGACGTCGAGAACCTCGGCTTGATCAACCACACCATGGACACCGAACTCTCCGGGCACGGCTACGCGAAGTCAGTTGTCGACATTGCGTGCTGGGACGCCTTCGGCAAGGCCGTCGGTCAACCCGTGTACACCCTGCTCGGCGGGCGCCGTCAGGACGACCTGCCTCTCTACGTGGCGGTGCCACTCGATACGACCGAGGCGATGGCCAAACACGTCACCGCGCGCAAGGCCGAGGGCACGCGACGATTCCAACTCAAGGTCGGCGCGGACCCGCACGACGACGCTTCACGGGTCGCCGCCATCGTTGCGGTCACCGGCGCCGACGACGTGATCGTGGCAGACGCGAACTGTGGTTGGCGCCTGCAGGATGCGGTGATCGCCGCGCGACTGCTCGAAGACTTAGACCGCGTCTACCTCGAGCAGCCGTGTCGAACGCTCGAGGAATGTCTGATCGTGCGCGAGCGCACCACGCTGCCGATGGTGCTCGACGAAGTGATCACGGACCCCCAGGCGTTGATTCGCGCTTTCAACGCCAGGGCGATGGAAGCAATCAATCTGAAGATCAGTCGCGTCGGAGGTCTGACGAAAGCCAAGTTCATGCGTGATCTCTGCGAGTCCCTGGGCGTTCGAATGACGATCGAGGACACCTGGGGCGGCGACCTGACGACGGCGGCCGTGAGCCACCTCGCCGCCAGCACCGACCCCGATCTGTTGTTCGCCGCGTCGTACATGAACGACTGGGTGCTCGAGCACGTCGCCGGTTACTCCCCTCGTTCGCGCGACGGGCGGGGCACGGTCAGCAACGCCGACCTCCCCGGTCTGGGCATCGACGTCGACGTCGCTTCACTCGGGGCTCCCCTGTTCAGCGTCGAGGTAGCGAAGTGACGGAACACTCGTACGACGCACCGGGCGGGTCAGTGGCGGTTCGCTGACGTGACGGCCGGTCTCAGCACTATTTCGTTCACTGACTACCACACAGCCGGTGAACCCTTTCGGATTGTTGAGGACGTTCGCCTACCGATCGATGGTGAAACCGTCGCCGCCAAACGAGTCTTCGCCCAGAACTCCCCGGAGCTGAACGCCGTGCGAATGTTGCTCTGTCGCGAACCCCGCGGTCACAGTGACATGTACGGGTGCTTCGTCGTCGCTCCCGACGACCAGGACGCGGACTTCGGGGTGCTCTTCTTCCACAACGACGGCTACTCGACCGCCTGCGGCCACGGTACGATCGCGCTCGGTGCGTGGGCGGTTCACAGCGGCCGCATCGTGAGTGACCCCGACGGTGTCACGCCGGTCACTATCGACGTGCCGTCGGGCCGGGTTGTCGCGTACGTGACCCAGACCGCCGGTGAGGTGACGTCGGTCGCCTTCGAGAACGTTCCCTCGTATCCAGTTCGACGTGGCGTCGACGTCGCGACATCGGTCGGGCACGTCAACGTCGATGTCGCGTACGGCGGGGCGCTCTACGCGTCGGTACCCGCGTCGGCGCTCGGCCTTCACGTCACGCTCGACCACGTACCCGCGTTGCGGGCGCTCGGACGTGAGATCAAGTGGGCGCTCAACGACTCCGACGTCGCGTCTCACCCACGCGACCCTCGACTGAGCGGAATATACGGAACGATCATCGTCGAGGAACTCGGGGACACGGATCGCGGACTACACCAGCGCAACGTCACCGTCTTCGCCGACGGACGTATCGACCGGTCGCCGTGCGGTTCGGGTACCGCTGCGCGTCTCGCTCTGCTCGCCGACGACGGGCGCTTGGACAGCGGACAGGACCTGATCCACGACTCGATTGTCGGCACCCGCTTCATCGGACGCTTCCGGCCCTCCGGTCACGAGTCGCCCGGCGCGATCATCCCCACGGTCGAAGGCATGGCGTACCGGACGGGCCGCGGCGATTTCATCCTCGACCCAGCCGATCCGGTCGGCGCCGGGTTTCTCCTGTGACCGGTCCGTCCATGGATTGGGTGTCGGGCGAAGACCTGCTCGCGACGCTCAGCATGGAGCAGGCCGTGCGCGCGGTCCAACGAGACCTTCTCGGCGGACTCGATCCGGCGCGCGACCTCGCGCGGGTGATCGACACCCTCGAGCACGGCCAACTCCTCTACATGCCATCCCAGTTCGGCCCCTACGTCGGCGCGAAGGTGTCCACCGTGGCACCACTCAACCCGGCGCGAGGCTTGGAGCGGATTCACGGCATCTACGTCTTGTTTGACGCCGTCACGCTGGTCCCAATACTGGTATTGGACGGCCAGGCGCTCACCGCGCTGCGTACGCCCGCCGTCTCGGCCGCGGTCGCCGACCACCTTGCGCCCGGTCAGGTCGACCATCTCGTGGTCTTCGGCTCAGGGACCCAGGCGAGCGGCCACGTGGAAGCGATGCGCGTCATCCGCGAGGTTGGCACCGTGAGCATCGTTGCCCGCGATCCGCGCCGAAGTGCGGCACTCGTCGACCGACTTCTCGCGATCGGCCAACCGGCGCGCCTCGGCACGGCGGCCGACGCCGCCGACGCCCAGGTGATCGTCTGTGCCACGACCGCGCGCACCCCACTATTTAACGGTGGGGCGGTCCGCGACGACGCGCTCGTCGTGGCCGTCGGATCGCACGAACCCGACGCGCGCGAGATCGACTCGACGATGCTGGCGCGCGCCCAGGTCGTGGTCGAAGATCCGGGTGTTGCGCTGCGCGAGGCGGGTGACGTGATCATCGCGATCGGTGAGGGTCGCTTCACGGGGTCCGCGCTGGTCGCCATGCGCGACATCGTCACCGGTACGGTGCAGGTCGAACACTCCCGACCGCGGATCTTCAAGAGCTCCGGCATGCCGTGGGAGGACCTTGTCGTCGCCGCCGAGCTGCTTCGCGCCCGAGGTGAGGCACCGAGCAACTGACCGTCGGTACGAGCGGCGTCGCTACTACGACGCTCGCTCGCCCCAGGTCGTCGACTCACCCGCTCGGGCGAGTCGCTGGGGCACGCCCCACGGATTGTCGTCACGCAACGCCATCGGCAGGAGGTGCTGGGGAACGTTTTGGTAGCTCACGCCGCGTAGGAATCGACCGATGGCCGCAGTGCCCACCGACGTACCCGCGTCGTTGGTGGTGGCGGGCCACGGACCGCCGTGCTGCATCGCCGGTGTCACCGCGACGCCAGTCGGCCAGCCGTTGAAGAGCACGCGGCCCGAGCATTGACGTAGTTGGTCGATCAACGCAACGAGCTCGGGCGACGACTCATCGAGGAGGGCGTGCACACCCCCAGTGAGGTTGCCCGGGAACAGCCGTCGGGCGAGGTCGGCCAACTGCGACTCGTCGTCGTACTGCACAACCACCGCGAGCGGGCCGAACGACTCGTCCAGTAGCCGTGGACCACTCGACGCCAGGGTCGCCACGGTCGTCGACACGATGGTCGGCGTGACCCATCCTTGCCCGTCGCCGTCGAAGCGCACGGTACCCGGGACGAGCACCTCGACACCCGGCGTGGCGAGTACCTCGGCGCGGCGCTGTTGGTAACCCTGTGCGATCCGTGGATTCAGCATCCGGTGCTCGCTCACCGCCTCGGCGGCGACGCGAATGGACTCGCCCGCCGCCGCCGCGTCGCTCACGAAGAGGAACCCCGGTTTCGTGCAGAACTGACCCGCCGAGGACGCCACACTCGCGACGAATCCCTCGCAGATCGACTCAAGATCTTCGTCGAGCTTGGCGCGCGTGACGAACTGAGGATTGACACTACCCAACTCGCCGTAGAAGGGAATCGGGTCTGGGCGGGCCGCGGCGACATCGGCGAGGAGCCGTCCGGCGTGAATCGATCCGGTAAATGATCCCGCGCGGATACGTGGGTGACGCAACATCGCAACGCCCTGTTCCTGGCCGACGATCAGCTGCAGCGTGTTGGACGGAGCGCCCGCACCCACGAGCGCCGCGGCCACGACGTCGCCGGTTCGCTGGGACAGCTCGGGGTGTCCCGAGTGCGCCTTGACGATCACCGAACAGCCCGCGGCCAGCGCCGACGCCGTGTCGCCGCCGGCGACCGAGAACGCGAAGGGGAAGTTACTGCCCGAGAAGTTCAGCACTGGCCCGAGGGGCGTCAGAACGCGACGAAGGTCGGGTCGCGGTCCGAGCGTGAACTGCGGATCGGCGTAGTCGATTCGCACGTCCAGGTACTCACCGTCAATGACCACGTCGGCGAACAGCCGCAACTGCACGGCTGTCCGTTTGAGTTCACCGCGCAACCTCGCCTCGGTGAGACCGGTCTCGCGCATGGCGATAGGGATCAACTCGTCGGCCGCCGCATCGAGCGCGTCCGCCGCCGCGACCAGCGCCCGGGCGCGCGTCCGCGGTGCCAAGGTTGACCATTCGACGAAGGCGGTCGCGGCGGCGTTCGCCCGTTCCTCGAGCTCGTCGGGACTCGTCGCGAACAACTCGGGCGTCGTTGGTGACCCGGGCACGGCTAGAACTCGAATCCGACGGGGAATGGATCGCTCGGGTCATAGACGTACTGAGCGAGTCCCGTGACCCACGCCCGACCGGTGATCGTGGAGACGATGGCGGCCACGCCGGCGACGTCGGTCTCGGCGACGATGCGCCCGATGAACCGCGTGCCAATGAACGACTCGTTGACGAAGTCCTCGCCGATGGCGAGCTCGCCGCGCGCCCAGAGTTCGGCCATCCTCGCCGACGTGCCCGTCCCACACGGTGACCGGTCGAACCAACCCGGGTAGATGCACATGGCGTGGCGCGAGTGCTCGGCCGTCGATTCCGGGGCCAGGAACTCGACGTGATGACAGTGGTCGACGCCCTCGGTCTCGGGGTGATGGGGTGGCGCGGTCTCATTGATGGCGGCCATAATGCGCAGGCCCACCGAGGTGATCTCGTGCTGTTGGGACCGGTCGAAGGTGAGTCCAACGTCGTCCAGGTTGACGATCGCGTAGAAGTTGCCGCCGTAGGCGAGGCTGTAGGGAATCGCTCCGAGGCCGGGGACGTCAATGACGTCGTCGAGACGCACGACGAACGATGGCACGTTCTCGATCGTGACCGAGTCGGCGTGTCCGTCGGATACGTTCACGCGGGCGATGACCAGGCCCGCCGGCGTGTCCAGACGAATCGTCGTGACCGGCTCGACGGCTTCGACCATACCGGTTTCGACCAGCACCGTCGCGAGTCCAATCGTGCCGTGCCCGCACATCGGCAGACAGCCCGATACTTCGATGTACACCACGCCCCAGTCGGCGTCTGGACGGGTCGACGGCTGCACGATGGCGCCACTCATCGCCGCGTGTCCGCGGGGCTCGAACATCAAGAACTTGCGGATGTCGTCGAGGTGTTCGATGAAGTACAGCCGCTTCTCGTTCATCGTGTCGCCGGGAATCACGCCGACACCACCCGTAATCACCCGGGTGGGCATACCTTCGGTGTGCGAATCAACGGCGGTGATTACACGGCTCGCCCTCATCGGCCGCTCCCCTTCGCCCTCGCGGCCAGGTAGTTGAGCGCCTTGGCGGTGTCGGCGCGCACGCGCGCCTCATTCTCCGCACTGAGTGGTCCCCGCGGGGGCCGCGTCGCTCCGCCGTAACTCTGGCCGGCGATATCGATCGACAACTTGATGGCCTGGACGAACTCAACGCGCGAGTCCCAGCGAAACACCCCCACGAGATTCTCGTAGAGTTCCTTCGCTTCGGCGAAATTTCCAGCCATCGCCAACTCGTAGATCGCCACTGCTTCACTGGGAAAGGCGTTCGGGTACCCCGCGAACCAGCCGACGGCGCCGGCCACTATCGATTCGAACAAAAGGTCGTCGGCGCCGGCGATGACGTCGATGTCGCACAGCTCTTTGATCTCCATGACCCGCCGCACGTCACCGGAGAACTCTTTGACGGCTTGAACCTCGGGGATCTGCGCGAGCCGGGCGACGAGGGAGGGGACAAGGTCGACCTTGGTGTCGAAGGGATTGTTGTAGGCCATGATCGGGATCCCCACCTCTGCGACCCGGGTGAAGTGTTCGACGACCTCGGAATCCGAGGCGCGGTAGATCGTCGGTGGAAGCAGGAGCACGCCGTGCGCGCCATCCTCTTGGGCGTATCGCGCCCACTGCTGAGCCTGGTGCCATCCGACCCCGTGCACGCCCGCGACGACGATCCCCCGGTCCCCGACCGTCTCAACGGCGACTTGGACGACCCGGCGGCGTTCCTCGTCGGTGAGCGATGAGTACTCACCGAGTGAGCCGTTCGGTCCAACCCCTCGGCAGCCGTTGCGGATCAACCAGTCGCAGTGTTCTGCGAATCGGTCATAGTCCACCGCGAGACCCGCCGGAGCGCTCGCGTCCTCTTTGAACGCGAGTGCAGTCGCGACGATGACCCCTCGAAAATTAACTTGTTCATTCATCATCTCTGGCCTTTCACCACGGTGTTTCATTCAACGACACTGCCGGGACGTTCGACCGCCGCGAGCTCGCCGAGACGGATCGGCACGGCGATGGGACGACGATCGGTGATGCTCGAATCGGCGGATCGACTATCCGAGACGCGCCCGAGGATCGCCTCCACCGAGCGCCCGCACACGCGGCCCTGGCACGGACCGAGACCCGCGCGAGTGAGAAGTTTCAACGAGCGAAGTCCCGACGATCGCGTCGAGTCAGTGGCCGCGCGCAGCCGAGCGAGGGTCACGTCCTCGCATCGACAGACGATGGTCTCATCGGTCAGCCAGGTGGTCCAGTTCTGACCTATGCCGTGAGCGCGCCCCAGGCGCTGGGCGAACTGAGAAAGGGCGTGCCGACGAAGTCGCAGGCTGCGCATCGCGGGATCGGACAGTCGTCCCCCCGCAGCGACGTGCCCGGCGAGTGAACCTTCGACGAGGGCCAGGTCGACGCCACCGATGCCCGTGATCTCCCCGGCGGCGAAGACCGACGCCACACTCGTTCGTTGCTCGTCGTCAACGTCAACAAAACGATCCTTCGTCAGCCGACAGCCGGCCGCGATGGCTAATTCCAGCCGTGGGGTAAAGCCGTGGCCGAGGCAGACCGCATCGACCTCCAACGAGCGCTCACTGCCCGCGATCGGTCGCCACGACCCATCGACGGCGCTGACCGTCACCGACTCGACCCGTTCGCTCCCCTCGATGGCGGTGACGGCGTGGCCGGTGACGTAGGGAATCCGATGACGCGCGAGTGTGGACGCGTAACGCGCGAGTTCGAGTGTCTTGGCGGACGTCGCGAGCAG
>JAJXTB010000015.1 GCA_021784205.1 Actinomycetes bacterium | reverse complement strand
CGGTCTTGCCGAAGGCCAGGGCCTCGGCCTGGGCGAAGACGTTGGAGGTGAGTATTGCGTGGTGGTCGCCGAGGGGATTGAGGCTGCGCGCGAATCCGATCAGGTCGACCGGCACGATCGTCGTGCCCTGGTGCAGGAGTTGGTAGAAGCTGTGCTGGCCGTTGGTGCCCGGCTCGCCCCAGTAGATCGGCCCCGTCGGATGGCTCACCGGCGCGCCCTCGATCGTCACGTGCTTGCCGTTGGACTCCATGGTCAGCTGCTGGAGGTAGGCCGGGAGCCGCTTGAGGTACTGGTCATAAGGCATCACCCCGACGGTGGGCAAGTCAAGGAAGTCGCGGTTCCACACCGCGAGAAGTCCCATCAGCACGGGCAGGTTCTCCGCGAAGGGCGCCGTGCGGAAGTGTTCGTCCATCTCGTGAAAGCCCGCGAGCAGGTCGGAAAAGGCCTCGGGGCCGATCGCGATCATGGTGGACAGCCCGATCGCCGAGGTCATCGAGTAGCGCCCGCCCACCCAGTCCCAGAAGCCGAACATGTTTGACGGGTCGATGCCGAACTCACTGACGCGCTGAGCGTTCGTGGACACCGCCACGAAGTGGCGCGCGACCGCCTCGTCCGCGCCGAGGCGTTCGAGAAGCCAGGCGCGCGCCGAGCGGGCGTTGGTGAGCGTCTCTAAGGTGCCGAAGGTCTTGGACGAGACGATGAACAGGGTCTCGTCCGCGTTCAGATCGCGCACCGCCTCGACAAAGTCGGTGCTGTCAACGTTGGAGACGAAGCGGAACGTGAGATCGCGCCGGCTGTAGAAGCGCAAGGCCTCGTAGGCCATCACTGGTCCCAGGTCCGAGCCGCCGATGCCGATATTGACGACGTTGACGATGGGCTTTCCCGTAAAGCCCGTCCACTCGCCCGAGCGCACCTGGGCTGAGAATCGCGCCATCCGATCGAGCACCTCGTGCACCTCGGCGACGACGTCGACCCCGTCGACGACGAGAGACGCCTCGCGCGGCATGCGCAGGGCCACGTGCAACACCGCGCGATCCTCGGAGACGTTCACGTGCTCGCCGCGAAACATCTGGTCACGCCGCTCGGCGACGTGCGACTCATTGGCGAGTTCGATGAGTAGGCGCAGCGTCTCATCACTCACCCGGTTCTTGGAGTAGTCGAGATAGAGACCGGCCGCTTCAGCGCTGAATCGACGACCCCGATCGGGGTTCGCTGCGAAGAGCTCGCGCAGGTGACGCGGGGCGATCTCGTCGCGGTGCGTCTTCAGGGCCCGCCACGCCGGGCTTTCACGCGGTAGCGCTTCCGTCATCGAGACCCCTTCGTCCGCTCACCCATCGCAACACCGGCGAGACCGCACCGGCATCGGCCCCGTCGTCGACCCCACCGTGCCCCGTGGCCACGCCGTCACTCGTCGCCCTTTTGGCCAGGGCACTTGCCCATTCCCGGCTCCGTAGAGCCAGATGACCCAGTCACGGCGCCAACTCCGCCGACGCTGTCAGCATACGGGAGGGAGGTGAACCTAAACCACGGCGGCCACCGTTGGATCTTCCTGCGAGCAGCCCAGCGGAGTGAACGGGCCGCGCCTGGTGGCGTCGTCAGTAGACCCAAACCGCGGTGCCCAGGGGCAGCCGGTTCGACGCCCAGAGCCAGTCCATAGCCTCGACGCTCACGCGCACGCAGCCGTGCGAGACGGGATAGGGCGGGACCGATGCGGCACCGTGGATCGCGTAGCCACCGGTGAAGTACTTCGGCCGCCACAGTTCACCCAGCGGGCTCACATCGAGCCCGTTCACCTGACGGAAAAGGTGGAACGTGCCCGTCGGCGTGGTAGCGACGCCCACCGTGGTACCGCTCACGTAGCGATAACCGCCCCCGCTCGAGACGTTCAGAATCGTCAGCACACGACCGCCGCGCACCAGCTGTAAGAGGTTCGTTCGCAGGTTGATCTCGACGACGTAGCCCGCGTGGCTGCGCGCACTCGGTCGCACACCGCGCGCCAGCGCGGCCGACGTGATCGGCCCGACGACGCCGTCGCGCGCGATGCCGGCCGCCTTTTGCATCGCGAAGACGGCCTGCTGCGTGGCGTCGCTGAACTCTCCGGTGACGGGCCCGACCCAGTAGCCCAGCGCACTGAGACGACGCTGCAGGGCCACGACCAGCGCGCCATGGCTGCCCCGAGAGAGCATCGGGGCGTGCGTCGTGGTTGCCACCTGTGTCGACGTGGTCGTCGCCTGCGCGGGGAGTGCCGGGGCCGTCAATGCAAGAGACAAAAGAACTGACAGCACTGTCGCGCCGACTCGAGCGTCCACATCCGCAGCATCGACCCGCCATCGGCCCGCGTCAAATCGTGCGACGCGACGGGCACCAGTTCTAGTTCGTGGCGCACACCACCCGAGAGCGCGAGGTGTCGTTGTCCGCGTCGGGCGTCGCGTCCGGGATGCGCGAGCGGCCGGCGTCGTTGTCACGCGACGGCGGCAAAGTGGTGAACGACGTCGAGCCCGCGGCCGGGGTGAGAGACGTCGAACCCGTCGCCGGGGTGAGCGATCCGGACGAACCTGCGGCCGGGACGAGCGACACCGCCGACAACCCCGGCGAGTTCGAGGCGCGCCCGACGCAGCTCGTGGCGGGACCAGACCCAGCCGAGAGGACGACGATCGCTGCGACGAGAGCCACGAGGACAACCAGGACGATCAGTACTCGCGGTGGTGTGACGACTCGGGCCATGGACATCCTCGCAACAGATGGTGGTCGCGACAGTGTGCCACGACGCCGTTCGCCAGAGTACCGTTCGACGCGCACCGACGCGCCAGTGTCGATTCACCGCCTGACCCCCTCGACATCGACATCGGCGGTAGCGTCAACTCGGGAGACACGATGATCACTGCGCGCTGGAGTCGCTGGGCCGTCGTTGCCGCGCTCGCGTTGACGAGCGCGACCGTGATTGCGCCGCTGCGTGGCTCCCCCCGTGCGGGCGCCAGTGGGAAGCTCGCCTCCGAAGCCTGCGCGCCCAGCGCCCTCACCGTGCTCACCTGGTCCAACTACGCGTCCTACGCGGCGTCGACCCCGGTGCGACTCACCACGATCGTGCGCAACAGCGGACCCAGCGCCTGTCGCGTCACCCTGGGCGGATCCTCTCCTCTCGTCACCGTGAGAGCCACCGACGGATCCATCGCGTGGGCGTCGTGCGGCCAGACGACGCCGTGCCCGCTCTATCTCATGGTGGCGACGCTGGCGCCCGGCGCCAGCCGTGTCCAGACCTGGTCGTGGAACCAGCACACCCGCGGGGAGCTGGCGGCGCGCGGGACCTACTCGGTCACGACGACGGCGAGCGGCACCCATTCACGGCTCGCGACGAGCTTTCGGCTGGGGACGCGTAGCGCCCAGCCCACTGTCATCGCGAGTCTCACCAACTCCTCGCGCGTCACCATCGCGCGCGGGGCGACGCTCGTCGTTCGCTTGAGCGCGCAAGGGCTCTACGTGCTGTCCGCGCCGACGAGCTCGCCGTCTCTCACCGCGCGGCTCTCCCTCGGGGGCGCGACGGCGCTCGCGCTGTTCGTGGCGCGCAGCGTGGGCAGCGCCGTCGTGCGCGCGACCGGCACGCCCGCGTGCTATCCGCAGTGCCTGATGCCGAGCCGGCTCTTTCAGTTGAGGGTCACTGTCACGCGCTAGCACGAGGTGCTCTACTGACAGCGTGGCCTACCTCGCCCTCGTGGGAGTCGTCGTCGGGGTGAACCTGCTGCCGGCCTTCGGGCCGCCCACCTGGTCGATCCTCGTCTACGCGCGCCTGCGCTGGCATCTCGAACCGGTCGCTCTCGTGGTCCTGGGTGCGGCCGCGGCCACGACCGGTCGTCTGGTACTGGGCGTCGTCACGCGACATCTCCGCGGGCGCTTCGCGCCGCGCTATCGCGAGAACCTCGCCGCCCTCCAGGCGCGTCTCACCAGGAGGCGCAGCGGTTTCGCCGCCTTCGTCACCCTCTTCGTGATCTCGCCGCTACCCTCGGCCCAGCTCTTTAGCGCGGCCGGCCTGCTCGAGCTGCGCCTCGGTCCACTGTGCCTCGCATTCTTCGCCGGACGCCTCGTCACCTACACCCTCTACGTCACGACCGCCGTCGTCGTCGAGACCCAGCTCACGTCAGTCCTTGCCAACGTGTGGGGCGAGCCCTGGTGGATCGCTCTGCAGCTCGTGCTACTGGTCGGTCTCGCGCTGCTACCCACCGTGCGCTGGGACCGGGTGGGACGCGCTCGCGATTCCAAGTCGCCTCGATAGGCTCGGCGCGTGAACGAGTCAGCCGGCGTGCCCGGGCCGATCGCCCTGGTGGGCTCGGGCGAGTACCTCGAGGTGATGGCCGACATCGAAGCAAGCCTGATCGCCGGGAGGGCCCCGCGCTACGTGCAGATCGCGACCGCCGCCGTGCCCGACGGGCCCGAGGTCGTCGCGCGCTGGCACCGCCTGGGCACCGAGCAGGCCCGCCGCCTCGACGTCGAACCGGTGATCCTCAACGTGGAGAGCGCGGCCGACGCCAACGATCCCGCCATCGTCGAGCTTGTGGCCGGAGCGGGCCTCGTCTACCTCTCGGGAGGACACCCGGCCTTCCTCGCCGACACCCTGCGCGACAGCGCCCTGTGGCAGGCCATCCTCGACGCCTGGCATGCTGGCGCGGCCCTCGCGGGATGCAGTGCGGGCGCGATGGCCATGACCTCGTGGATTCCCTCGCTGCGCCACCCGCGCCGCGGCTCCACGCCCGGACTCGGGCTGCTATCGCACCTGCGCGTCATTCCTCACTTCGACGCCTTCAGCCGGCGAGTCCCCGACCTCGTCACGCAGTTCCTGCTCCAGCGCGACCCCGCCGTGAGCGTGCTCGGCATCGACGAGGAGACCGCGCTGATCGGCGGCCCGTTCGAGTGGACGGTGCGCGGACGCGCGAGCGTCTGGCGTCTCGACGACAACGGCCGCGAGGAGTTCGCCGCCGGCGCCACCCTCGCCACGCCCTGATCAGCGCACGACGAGCACGGCCTGCATGAATTGGTGGATGGCGCAGTAGTAGCCGTAGACGCCGGGCCGGCGCGGCGCGAAAAAGCTCATCGACTGACCCTTCGCTAAGTCGCGGGTGGCGAACGAGCCGTCCGCCGCGGTCACCGTGTGATCGACGTTGTCGGTGTTGGTCACCGTGACCCTCTCACCCGCGGTGACGACGAGGCGCGCGGGCGAGTAGGCGAAGTTCGCGATCTCGATGTGCGCGCCCGACGCCGACGCGCGCGGGGTCGTCGAGCGCGTGTCCAAGGCGAGGCCGCCCACGACGAGCAGGCTCGCCGCGAGAAGCGCGACGAGCCTGCTCGTGACGTGGTGCATCACACGGCCTTGGCCGTCGAGGAGAAGGCCAGCGGCTGGCCGCCCGCACTCTGGGCGCCGGGGTACTCGCCCAATACGTAGTAGAGGATTGCGATGTGCTGCATCTCCACCGGCTGGATCGAGGCCGACAGCCCGATCGCGGCCGCGCTCGAGAGGTGCGACACCTCGACCTGGTAGGTCTCGGCCGCGATGGTCTCGAGGGTGAGGGCCAGGTTCGCCAGGTCGACCACGGTCTTCACCTTGGCGAAGTCGGCCTCGACAACCTTGGTCAGCGTCGGATTCGTCACCCTGACCGCCGCCTTGCCGTGGGCGCGCAGCACCCCGTTCCACGCGGCCGCGTGCTGGCGGTGCTGGGCGCGCGCGGTGGTGGCGAACGTCGCCACCGCCGCGGGCACGCTGCCCAGCTTGCCGGCGGAGGCCGCCGAGAGGCCCGCGCTGTAGGCGAACACCGCAAGGTTCTCGAGGCTGGCGGCCACCGCGGCCACCGCGAGGTCGCCCGAGAGGCCCTTCGGGGGGAAGGCGAGGGGCTCTCGGGCGTGCGCCGTCGCCGAGGCGACGCGCGTGGCGGCGCCGGCGACACCGGGCAGGGCTCCGGCGCCGACCAACGTCGCCGCGAGGGCGCCGGCGCCGGTCAGGAACGACCGGCGGCTCGCGGAGCGCTCGTGGAGCCCCTCGATCATCGCCGCGACGCCGTCGCGCATCGCGGGCACCGCGATGTCGTTGTTCATCTCATCGAGGTCGGCCGTCATCGCGAGAAGCTCGCGCTCGGAGCCGGAGAAGGCGGATGGGTTGTTCACTTGATCGCTCCTTGGGTCGCGGGTGCTGCACTGTTGGTCTTGTAGAAGGCGTAGGGGAATCCCACCGAGCCGGCCGCCGCGGGCAGGGAGGCCGCGGTGCCCGGAGCGAGCGAGATCAACTGGGGCGCGTTCGCCGCGAGCAGGGCCTTCACCGCGAGCAGCACCGCCACGTGCTGGGCCTCGACGCCCATGATGGAGGCGAAGAGGGCCCGGTTCTGGGTGACGCTCGCGAGGACGGTGTCCTTCACGTAGGTCTCGGCCGCGATGTTCTCGAGCTCGAGGGCGAGCCCCACGACGCCCATGGTCCCCTGGGCGTCGGAGGCGCCCTTCAGACTCGCGACCGCCTTGTTCACCACCGGCACGAAGGCGGGGTCCGGCTTGTGCTGGGCTCGACCGCCGAGGCGCTCGGCCGCCGCGTTGAAGGCCTCGGCGTGCTGGGCGTGCTGGTTGCGCGTGACGCGCGCGAACTTGGCCACTACGGCGTTGGCCGACGCGCCGCCGATATACGGCAGGGTGAGGGCCGTCGAGTAGGTGGCCACCGCCAGGTTCTCGATGGAGGCCGCCGTCTGGAGGATCTGCACGTCGCGCGACTTCGACGCGGCGGCCGAGGAGGCCAGCACGCCCACCAGGGCCGCGCCGCCCGCCGCGCCCAGCAGCGTCGCGCCCGAGAGGCTCGCGGCCAGCGAGCGCTGGTGCGCCTCGTGGAACTCGCGGCGCTGCGCCTCGTCGTCGGGGCTCTCGTGGGCCACCTCGACCAGTTCGTTGAGGGCCTCGGTGGTCGGACGCAGCGCGTCGGCCTGGAGGTCCTGGGACTCTTCGAGCAGCTCGCAGAGTGCTCTCGATTCTGGGATCATGTTCGCTCCTTGTAGATCGGTTACGAAGTGTTCGGCGCCCGCGCGAGAACGGATGTCGAAATCTGTTCTTGCGCGAGAGGCTCGCCGGTACTGTGCGACCACCGACATCCGTCGGCGCAGCGGCGACGAAGAGTAAGCGTGGACGATCTCAGCGAGGCCAGTGACCCCCGGCTCGTGACCATGGTCGCGCGCTACTCCGAGGTCGCCCTGGCCGAGATCTACCGGCGCCACGGCGGCGCGGTGTTCGGCCTCGCGCGACGCGTCCTCAACGACACGACCGACGCCGAGGACGTCACCCAGGAGGTCTTCTTGCGCTTGTGGAACGAGCCCGACCGCTTCGACCCGAGCCGCGGCGCGCTGCGCAGCTTCCTCCTCACCCAGAGCCATGCGCGCGCGGTCGATCTGATCCGCAGCCAGGGGGCGCGGCGCCGGCGCGAGGCGCGCGAGGCCGCGATCACCGCGGCGGCCACCTACGACGTGCGCCACGAGACCTGGGACCTCGTGCTCGCCGACGAGGTCGTGCGCGCGCTCGCCTCCTTGCCCCCCGAGGAACGCCAGGTGATCGAGCTCGCGTATTTTGAGGGACACTCTTACGTGAAGGTCGCCGAATTGCTCAACCAGCCTGAGGGCACCGTCAAGACCCGCATCCGCAACGGCATGCGACGCATGCGCGGCGCCCTGGTCGACGCCGGCATCGAGGGAGCGACATGAACCACGACGACGCCACCGAGCTCCTGGCGCTCTACGCGCTCGACGCCCTCGAGGGCGACGAGGCCGCCGAGGTCGAGGCCCACCTCGTCGACTGCCCGCGCTGTGCCAGTGAGTTCGATTCGCTGCGCGGCGTCGCCGCGGCGATGGGCAACGCCACCGAGGCGCCGCCGGCGCACCTGTGGGCGAAGATCGCGGGCCACCTCTACGACGCGCCGAGTGAGGCGCCCGCGCTCGTCAAGCCCGCGAGCGTGACGCCGGTTCGCCCGCGTCGCTCGCGCGCCCTGATCATCTCGTGGGCGGCCGCCGCGGCGCTCGTCGCCGTCTTGGCCCTCGCCCTGGGTCACGCCAACGACCGTGCGGCGCGCCTGCAGGGCGCACTCACGGCCAGCGCGAAGAACGAGGTGTTGGCCGCGCTCGTCGCCCCGGGCCATCACCTGGTCACGTTGACGGGATCCCACCACCGCGAGCTGGCCCAGATGGTGACCTTGCCCGACGGGCGTGCCTACCTCGTCTCCTCGCGCCTGCCCGCGCTCGCCCCCACTCGCACCTACCAGCTCTGGGCGATCGTGGCGGGTCGACCGATCTCAGTCGGACTGCTCGGACCTCGGCCCTCCCTCGCAGCCGTGACCATGTCGGGCGCGCGCGCGAGCGTGCTCGCGATCACCGACGAGCCCTCCGGCGGCTCGGTGACGCCCACGATGCCCATCGTGGCCTCCACCACGCTCTAAAGGACGAGGAGAACTCCCGCCGCCACCTCGACGATCAACGCGAGGACCGCCCCGGGCGCGGCGAGCGTGTCGTGAAAGCCGAACAGGCCCACCGCGTCGGAGGCCAGGAAGCCCGCCGCACTGAAGAGCGCGAGCGCGGCGCCCGCGAGGCGAAGCGCGCGGCGCGCGGCGCGCGCGAGGACGAGACCGAGCACGACTCCCGCGACGGCCTGGGACGCGAAGAGGGGACCGATCACCGGCACCGCGTGATAGCCCTCGGCGAAGAAGAGATAGCCGTGGATCTCTCCCGAGGCGATGAGAGCCGTGGCGCCGGCCAGGTTCGCGTGACAGCGGGCGCTGCGCAGTAGAGGTGAGGTCATCTCCCTTGTTCGTTGCGACCACGACGACGGATGTCAGAGCTCACGCGTTCTGGATCGAAGAACTCGTTGACGATCTGCAGCAACCTGAGGTCACCACGCAAGTCGTCCACGCTGCGGCGTGGTGCAACTTACCCGCGAGCCAGCATCGATTCCACGGCCGCGGGCAGCGCCGACGCACCCGGGGCGAGGCGCGCGCCCGCGCGCCCGTGCAGGTGCGCGCCTAGTGCGGCAGCCGAGAGGGCGTCGTGTCCGTAGGCGAGGAGCGCTCCGATGACGCCGGCGAGCACGTCACCGCTGCCCGCGGTGGCGAGCGCCGGGGTGCCCGAGGTGACGACGCGGGTGCGCCCGTCGGGCGCCGCCACGATGGTGCGCGGCCCCTTCAATAGCACCACGCACCTGGTGGCGGCGGCGAAGGCGCGCACGTCAACGAGACGCTCGGACGACGTCTCGGCGCCCAGGCGCGCGAACTCGCCGGCGTGAGGGGTGAGGATCCACGTCGACTCCTCAGGGCGACTCGCGATGAGGTCCCGGTCGAGGCCGTCGGCGTCGAGAACGACCGGTGCGCTCGTGCTCGCGAGGCGCTCGGCGAGCCAGGCGGGCGCGCCCTCGCCGAGCCCGGGACCGGCCACCACCGCGCGGCAGCGCGCATCGATTCCGACCTCGCTCGTGCGCACCACCTCCACCGGCAGCGTGAGCGTCTCGACGTCGCCGCGACTGGCGAGGCGGATCATCGACGCCCCGGCGGCGAGGGCGCCCTCGCACACCAGCGCCGCGGCCCCCGGCATCAGATCCGAGCCCGCGAGCACGGCCAGCGCGTGGGACCACTTGTGGTCGTCGCGCGAGCGCTCCACGACGCCCACAAGGTCCGCGTCCTCGATAACGCCGTCGCGCGGCGTGCAGGGGATCGACAGCGTGGCGAGGCGCACCTCACCGGCGAGCTCGGCGGCCGGGCCGGTCACGTGCGCGTACTTGAGTGCCCCCAGGGCAAGTGTGACGTCGGCGGCGAGGCTGCGGCCGAAGACCCGCCCGGTGTCGGCGTCGACGCCCGAAACGAGGTCGAGCGCGAGCACCGGCGTCGCGCCGACGCGCGGCGCGTCGTAGGCGCGCGTGCATCCCAAGCCGAAGGCCGCGTCGATCACCAGGTCGTAGCCGACAATCTCGGCCGGCTCGTGTCCGACATCAAACACGCGCACCCGCGCGCCGCGATTCTTCAGCCACCGCGCGGCCACGCGACCGTCGGCACCGTTGAGCCCGGGGCCCGCGATCACGGCGACGCGCCGTCCGTAACACGAACCCAGCATCGACCTGGCGGTCAGGGCCACCGCCGTGCCGGCGTCGGCCACGAGGGCGTCCTGGCCGCGGCGCGCGACCTCTCGCGCGTCGGCCTCGCGCATCTCGGCACTCGACAGGATCGGTAGCACGCTCCTCCTCTGGGTCGAGTCTCACACGCCTCGGGCGATCGGGCGAATCCCGGCGACGGCCTACTTCACCGGGAAGGCGACCGCACCGGCCGGAGCGCGCAGGGCGATGGCGTGCCCCCAGCCGGTCCACGCGACGGTAAGGGAGAAGGAGCCAGCGACGACGTGATAGGCGAAGGGCATGGGCCGAGCGGTGGCGGTGACGTAGAGCGTCCCCGCACCCTCGGGCATGCCGTTGCTCGCCGGCACCGCGCCGAAGATCTCGTAGACGCGGTGCTTGGCCAGGGTCGTCTCGCCGCGCAGCACCGGAGCGCCGATGAAGGAGATCTGCGAGAAGTCACTCGCCAGCGTCGTCGCGCTGTCGACGCTCGCGTAGTTCGGATCCGACGGGGTGAGAACCAGCCAGTGGTTCGCGGCCGAGCCAGCCCGCGCGCTCGAGATCCCGAACATGCTGGTCAGGGCGGGCACGTTGGCGTAGAGAAACATCCGACGGGTGCGATCCAGCGCGATCAGTCGGGCCGAGCCCCCGTTGGCGGTGATCATCTTCTGCACGCCACCCGTGGCACCGATCACGTTCACGCCCATCGAGACGACCGAGCCCTTGATCATCATGATCGTGCGCTCGTGCACCCAGTGCGCCGACGTCGCGTCGCGCAGCGCACTGGCGAAGAGTGCCGACGCCGAGGGCGCGGCACCGGCCGGCGAGAGGGCGGCGAGCGCGCCGGCGCCGGCGAGCGCGCCGCTGAGGGCCACGCGCCACGCGCGGCCCCTCACCGTGTCGTCAGCTCCGCGACGCTCACCCACGAGTGGGCACCTCCCAGGTCGGACGTCCCAGCGGCCCGCGGGCGTCGACGAGGGCTTCAATGACGCGTCCGGCCGCGAGCACGGTCCACTCGTCGTGCGCACGCCCGAGGATCGCCAGTCCCACGGGCAGGCCGTGGACCAGCCCGATCGGAACGTTCATGATCGGCCAGCCGGCGATCGCGGCCGGCATCGTCGCCGCGCTGGCGGGTCCGGGGTGGCCGCCCACCGCCAGGTCGCTCTTCCACGACGGCCCGTACGCGGGGGCGAGGAGGACGTCGACGCCGTCCAACGCGGGCTGCAGGCAGGTGTCGATCGCCCAGGCGAGGTTGCGCCGGCGCGCCGCCTCGTAGGCCTCGCCGGCGCGCCCGCCGGTGGCGAGCGCCATGTCGAAGAGGTCGTGTCCGAAGTGCGCGAGCTCGCTCGCCGCGTGGTCGTTCTCCCACGCGATTACCTCGGCCAGGGACTTCACGCCCTCGCCCGGGCGACGCGCCAGGTAGTCCGAGAGGTCGTCGTGCAGCTCGGCGAGCAGCACGGTTAACTCGTCCTGACCCTCCGCCTCTCCCGGGGCCGCAACGTCACGGTCGATCACGTCGTGGCCCGCGGCGCGCAGCGCCGCGACGATCGCGTCGAAGAGGTCATCGGTCGCCGGATGGTCGGTGCGCCACGACGTGGCGACCGCGAAGCGCAGCGAACGCTCGGGTGTGGGGTCGCTGGCCGAGAGCACGCCGAACATGCGGGCCACGTCGTCCACGCGCCGGCCCAGGGGCCCGGGACTGTCCTGGCTCGCGCTGATGGGCACCACGTGGGTAGCCGGCACGACCCCGATAGTGGGCTTGAGGCCTACGACGCCACAGACCGACGCCGGACAGACGATGGACCCGTCGGTCTCGGTGCCCACGGCGAGTGGCGCGAGGCCCGCGGCGAGTGCGGCGCCCGAGCCCGATGAGGAGCCGCCGGCCGAGCGATCGAGCGCCCAGGGGTTGCCGACCAGGCCGCCGGTCGCCGACCAGCCGCTGGTCGAGCGCACCGAGCGGATGTTGGCCCACTGGCTGAGATTGGTGCTCGCCAGAAGAATCGCGCCGGCCTCGCGCAGTCGCGCCACCAGCGGCGCCTCGCGCGCGGGGCGTCCGAGAAGTGCGGTCGAGCCGGCGGTGCCGGGCAGGCCGATCGCCTCGACGTTGTCCTTGATCACCACCGGGATGCCGTGCAGAGCCCCGCGCACGCGCCCGTCGCGGCGCTCCGCGTCGCGCTCGGCCGCCACCTCAAGCGCGTCCGGTGCGAGCGCCGCGATCGCGCGCAGTGCGACCGGCGAATGCGGCGCGTCGATCGCGGCGATGCGCTCGAGCAGAGCCGACACCAGGGCGAGTGAGGTGAGCGTGCCCGCGGCGAGGCGTCCCTCGATCTCGGCGACGCTGAGGTAAGCGAGGTCCGCGCTGGGCGCGTGGGGATCGGTCATGGCGACACATTACCGAGGCCGCCGCCGAGCTGACCGACGACCCGTGTACCGTAGCGGCGGAGGCGACAACCATGTCCACCGCGCCAGAACGCGACGTAACGGCTGGCCGCGAGATACCGGCGACACCGACATCGGACACTGCGCAACTCGACGACCCGCGCCGCGTCGAACTGCGCGCCTGGCTCGCTGAGCACCCCGAGCCCTCCGGCGCCGAGCTCGCCGAGGCCGGCCTCGTCGCGCCGCAGTGGCCCGCGCCCTGGGGACGAGACGCCGACGTCGAGTACCAGCTCCTCATCGCCGAGGAGCTCGCGCGCGCGAACGTTGCGCGCCCGCTCAACCCCATCGGCATCGGCTGGGCGGGACCGACGATCATCTACGCCGGCACGCTCGAACAGCAGGCGCGCTGGCTACCACGCTTGTTGAGCGGTGAGGAGTTCTGGTGCCAGCTCTTCTCCGAGCCCGGTGCCGGCAGCGACCTGGCGGCGCTCTCAACACGGGCGCGCCGCGACGGCGACGAGTGGGTCGTCAGCGGTCAGAAGGTCTGGACGAGCTACGCGCACGTCGCCTCGTGGGGCATCCTGCTCGCGCGCACCTCGAGCGCGCCGCGCCAGCGCGGCGTGAGTTACTTTGTCTGTCCCATGGACGCGCCGGGCGTCACGGTGCGCCCGATCCGTGACATGACCGGCGAGCATGTCGTCAACGAGGTCGTCCTCGACGAGGTGCGACTACCGGCGGACTACCTCGTCGGCGCCGAGAACGACGGCTGGCGTCTGGCCAAGGTGACCCTGGGAAACGAGCGGGTCTCGCTCTCGGGAGAAGGCGCACTCTGGGGACGCGGACCCACCGCGACGGACCTGGTCGCCACGGTGCGCGAGGGAGAGGTCGCCTACGACGAGCTCGCGCGCGACGCCCTGGTGCGCTGCTGGTCCCACGGGGAGATCCTTCGCGTGCTGCGCCTGCGCCTGCTCGCGACAGCGCTCGCGGGGCGCGCCCCCGGACCCGAGGCGAGCGTGCGCAAGGCTCTCGCCGACGTCCACGGCCAGGAGATCATGACCCTCGCGAAGCGACTCGCCGGCAACGCCGGCATGCTCGCGGGCCGCGGACCGGGGTCAGGAGTCCGCGCCGAAGCGACGATGTGGAGCAACGGCTTCCTCTTCGCGCCGGCGCTGACTATCGGCGGGGGAACCTCAGAGGTTCAGCGCGACATCATCGCCGAGCGGGTGCTCGGACTGCCCCGCGAGAGAGAGATCTGATCAGACGTCCGCGTAGCGCGCGGTCGTGAAGGCGATCGTCGTCGGCACGCTGGTGGCGAAGACCGCGAGCATCAGAGTCACGACGACGAGCGGCGCGCCGCGGGTGTGGTCGCGAACGAAGACGAACTCGATCATCCCGCTCTGGACGATGTAGGCGAGCAGGGCCCACTTGAAGACCTTGACGAACGTCGCCCAGGCGAAGGTCCCGAGACGCGTCATCATCGCGCCGGCCACGCCGAGGCAGACGAGCCCGGCGACGAGCAGCGCAGTCGCGACGCCCATCGGGGGATGACGCGGCGCGTAGGCCGCCATCACGATGCCGCCGATCACGACGAAGCCCAACGCGATCGAGGTCAGCCAGGGAACCGGAGGGTAGTGACGGTCGGTCATCGCGAAGCCACCCGAGTCATGATGATCAGCGTCGCCACCTGCATGAGACCGAGTATCCCCGCGCTGTAGACGAAGCGCTTCATCAGGTGCTCGATGCGCTCACCGCTGGGCTGCTCCTTGTTCATCTCGAAGAGCACCGCGATGTTCGCCGGCTCGAGCACCCCGAGGGCGATGACGACCATGACGCCCACCACGATGAATGACGCGATCAGCCACGCGTGGTTCGGGCTGTCCACCGAGAGGTTGCCGAGCAGGCGCGCCACCTGGAAACCCGCACCCAGGTTCATCGCAACGACGGTCGGCATGATGATCACCATCTTGGGCATGAAGCGCGAGACGAATTCGATACGCGCGGGGATCGAAAGGCGCCCGAGGATCGGCCCGACGACGAGGCCCACGAAGAGGTCAATCGAAGTCCACAGCGCCCCGCCGACGACGTGGCTGAAGATGAGCCCCCAGCGCCAGTTGCCGAGGATCGCGGCGATCTCGAGGGCGAGGACGAGCGCCACGATGGGCAGCCCGGCGACGGGCACGATCGCGATCTTGGGTCGCGTCGCGGGCGCGTGCGTTTCGGTGCCTACCATAGGCCCTCCCCCGTTGATGGGGAAACTGTAGTGGACCCGGGCCGCGTTCGCGAGGATCGCCCTGGACGTGACGCGCGCACGATGCGAGGATGGGCCATGGTCGATGTCAACACCCCCACGCCGGGCCTGCCCGTGTGGATCGACGCGATGGTGCCCACGCGCGAGAAGCTCGCGGCGATGAAGGACTTCCTCTCGGGAGTCTTCGCCTGGGACTGGGAACACGGCGAGGCCGACACCGGCTTCTACTCCATCGCCACCCACCGGGGCCGCGCGGTGCTCGGCCTCGGCCAGATGGACGCGGCGTCCGGCACGTTCGTCACCTACTTCGCGACCGCGAACGTGGACGCGAGCGTCGCTCGCGCCGAGGAGTTGGGCGCCGCGGTCATCATCGAGGCGACTCCGATCCTCGAGCTCGGCCACATGGCTCTGCTGATGGACCCGGCCGGGGTGGTGCACGGGCTGTGGCAAGCGCGCGAATTCACTGGCTTCGGCGCACTCTACGAGGTCGGCGCGCCCGGCTGGTTCGACCACGTCTCGAGCGACCCCGAGGCGGCCGCGCGCTACTACCGCAGCCTGACCGGCCACTCGCTCATCGAGCCTGAGGCGGGTCTGCGCATCCTCAGCGCCGGCGAGCAATGGTTCGCGAGCATCTCCTCGCCTCAGGTTCTCGCGGGCCAGTCCCATTGGAATCCCGTCTTTCTCGTCGACTCGCTGGCGGCCGCGCGCGAGACCGTCCTCGAACACGGCGGACGGGTGCTCGTTGAAGAGATGCCGGTGCCCGGCAGCGCGATCAGCGCCTTCGTCGAGCCGATCTGCCACAACGTGATCGTCGTCATGCGACTCGGGGTCGAACCCTAGACCGGTCTCGATTCGCGTGTGAGAAGATAGGTCATGTCCACAACCCCCACTATCGTCGTCTGCGACGGCGACCAGACGGGTCAGGAACTCCTCGAAGAGTCCCTGCGCGTCATGACCCCCGAACTGCTCGGCGTCGAGCTGGCCTTCACCCACTTCGACCTCTCACTGGCGAACCGGCAAGCGACGAACAACGGCGTCGTGCGCGAGGCGGCCACCGCGATGGTCGAGACGGGCCTCGGGCTCAAGGCCGCCACGGTCACGCCCACCGAGATCGGCAGCGTCGGTTCTCCCAATCGCCTGCTGCGCGAGGGAATCGGCGGGTCGGTCATCGTGCGAACGGGCCGGCGAATCCCCGGCGTCGCTCCGGTCGTCGCCTCGACCAAGCCGATCATCGTGATCCGCATGGCCGTCGGCGACGCCTACGGCGCGGCCGAGGGTCGAGAGGGCGCTTTCGGCGGGGTCGGCGAAGTCGCCTGGCGCACTGAGCGCATCGAGCGTTCGATCTGTCGCCACGTGGCCGAGTACGCCTTCCAGGCGGCGGCCCAGGTGGGCGGCATGGTCTACGGCGGGCCCAAGTGGACGGTCTCTCCCACCTACGAGGGCATGCTCAAGGAGGAGATGGACGAGGCGGCAACGCGCCACCCCGGCGTCGCCTACCGCCCCGTGCTGATCGACGCGACCTACGCCGGGCTGCTGACCGACGTGCACGACCAGACACTCGTGATTCCTTCGCTCAATCGCGACGGCGACTGCCTGTCGGACATGGTGCTGGCCCTCTTCGGCTCGATCGCCGGCGCCGAGTCGGTGCTGTTGTCACTAGACGAGAACCTGCACCCCACCGTGGCCATGGCCGAGGCGCCCCACGGCACCGCGCCCTCGCTCGAGGGCAAGAACGTCGCCAACCCGATGGCGATGCTGCTGGCCCAGGCCGCGCTGCTCGACCACGCGGCGATCCACTTGGGCGACGACGCCTTCCGCCACGCCGCCGAGCGCCTGCGCGCGGCGACCCTCGAGGGGGCGGCCGCGGGGATTCGCACTTTCGATCTGGGTGGCGATTCGACCACGAGCGGTGTCGTCGACGACGTCATCGGGCGCCTGCGCGAGGGCCGCTAGCCGGGTTCACCGTCCTTGGCCCCTTGTCCTTTGATACCCCTGGGGGTATACTGATACCACGGACAAGGAGGTCGCATGAGAAACGAAGCAACTCTCGATCGGTGGCTGCGCGGCGTGCTGGCGGTGGTCGCGGCGATCGTCGCCATCGCCGTCGGATCCTCGAGCGTCGGGGGTGTGATCCTGTGGATCGTCGCCGTGGCGCTGGCCCTCACCGCGGCGACCGGGTTCTGTCCGCTCTATCGTGTGCTGAAGATGAGTACGTATCACCACTAGGAGGCCCCGATGGGCGAACTGACGACGACGGTTACCCATCCACTCAGCGACGTTGACGCGGCGGTGCGCGCCGCGCTCGCGAACGAAGGTTTTGGCGTCCTGACCGAGATCGACGTGGACGGCGTCTTTCGCGCGAAGCTCGGCATCGAACGCTCGCCCCTGAAGATTCTCGGCGCCTGCAATCCGAACTTCGCCCACGACGCCCTCGAGCGCGACGCGAGCGCGGCGCTCGTGCTCCCGTGCAACGTCGTGCTCGAGTCCCTCGACGGGTCCACCACGCGTGTGACGATCGCCGATCCCGAACAGATGATGCCCGCCGAGAACATGTCCGACCTCACGGCCGACGCGCGGGCCCGCCTGGCGCGAGTGATCGCCGCGCTCTAGACCATGGGTCTCTATCAGCGCGTGATCGTGCCGCGCGTCGTTAACTGGGCGTGCGCGCTGCCGCCCATCCACCGCTGGCGCGAGCGGGTCTGCGCGGGACTGTCGGGCGACGTGGTCGAGATCGGATTCGGCACGGGGCTCAACGTGCCCGACTACCCCGCCGCGGTCACTCGCGTGTTCGCCGTCGAGCCCTCGGACGTCTCCTACGCCCTCGCCGCGCGCCGCGTCGGCGCCTCGCGAGTGAGAATCGAGCGCGTCGGCCTCGACGGGCACGCACTCGCCCTCGCCGACGAGTCCTGCGACGCGGCGCTGATGACCTTCACGCTGTGCACGGTCGAGAACCCGGCCCGCGTGCTCGCCGAGGTGCGCCGCGTCCTGCGCCCGGGAGCCTCACTGCACTTCCTCGAGCACGGCGTCGCGCCGAGCGCGCGCGTCGCGCGCTGGCAGCGCTGGCTGGATCCGATCGAACAGGTCGTCGCCGACGGCTGCCATCTCACGCGCGACGCGCCGGCGCTGGTGCGCGCGGCGGGTTTCGAGATCGTCGAACTCGAGCAGGGATTCGCGTCCGGACCCACGCCCTGGTCCTACTTCAGCGTGGGACGGGCTCGGCGCTAGTTATCGCCCGAGATGACCACGCCGTCACCCGACGACTGGTCGGAGTGCCCCGGCGGCGAGCCGAGGATCTCGAGTTCGACCTCGCGCTCGGTCGTCGCCGCCACCACGGCATTGCGATACGCCGCGCGCGCGTGAAGCTTGTCGGCGGCACTCCTCGCCCGGGCGAGGGACTTGAGGTACTTCGCGTGCGCCGCGGTCACGCGCTGGCCGTAGGAGTGGTTGATGCGCGTCAGTGACTTCTCGTAGTCGGCGAGGAGCTGAGCGTAGGTCTTAATCGTGACACGTCCGTGCGCGGAGAGGGCGACCGAGGCCGAGTTGCGGGCGGATGCGCCAACGGCCCCGGCCGCCGTCACGCCGACGCCCAGCGTCAGGCACGCCGCCACGGCTACCGCCGACGCTCGTCTCGCTAACGACATGGACACTCCTCGATTACGAGGAAAAGACTACCGAGAATCCTTGAGAATGCGTTGTGAATGGCCCTCGGAACCAGTAAGAACCGGCCCCCGCGCGAGGATTTCGCTTCGCCGCGCGCGCCGCGAACACTACCCTTGCCCTATGGGGTGCACAAAATGACAACGGTCCTGGTCGTCGACGACGAAGCGGGCGTGCGCGAGCTGCTCGCCGACACCCTGCGCATCGCCGGCTACGAGACCGAGGTGGCCGGCCAGGGCCTCGAGGCCCTCACGATCTTCAAGACCCGCACGATCGACCTGTGCATCGTGGACATCAACATGCCCACGATGGACGGCTTCGAATTCGTCGAGACCGTTCGAAAGACCGATCCGACCATTCCCGTCCTACTGCTCTCGGCGCGCGACGCGCCCACCGACGTGGCTAGGGGGCTGCGCATCGGCGCCGACGACTACGTGCGAAAGCCCTTCAGTCTCGAAGAGCTCTTGCTGCGCGTGGCCGCCATCCTGCGCCGCACCGCCGGCACGGACGACGAGCGCCGGCTGCGTTGCGGGCCGCTCACCATGAACGTGGACCGCCACGAGGTCGCCTACGGCGACGAGCCCATCGAGGTCTCGGCCACCGAGTTTCGCCTCCTCGAAGTGTTGCTCGCCCACAAGAACCGGCTGCTCACGCGCGAGCAGCTGCTGCGCGACGTGTGGGACATCGACTTCGACTCCGACACGTCGGTGCTCGACACGTACATCTCGTACCTGAGAAAGAAGATTCACCGCGAGGGCTTCGCGCCGATCACCACGGTGCGCGGGGTGGGGTTCAAGCTGGTCGACGCCGCGGGGCAGTGAAGCTCTCCACACGCCTGACCATCCTGCTGATGGTGATCACCGCCCTGGTCGCCCTGGCGGTGGGCACGTTCGCCGTCTCGGCCTCGAGCCGCGCGCAGTACGCGACACTCGACGACTCGATCAACGCGGTGGCGGCCTCCGGCGAGGGGCACCCGCTCACGGCACTGACCAACGCGCTCAACCTCGTCCAGCAGGACAACCTCGACCTCACGCTCGACGTCGTGGACCCGACCGGCGCCGTGACCCAGATCTCCTCGAGTGAGATCCCCCTCACCGTGAAGCCGACCCTCGCCAACGTGAAGAGCTCGCTCGGCTCGATCCGCACGGCCGCGAACCTGCCGGGCTTTCGCTTTCGATCCCTGCCGGTGGGCGGCGGCGCCTACCTCGTGATCGCGGGCTCGACCGCGACCATCGCCGGGCACGTCCACCAGGTCGTGATTCGCACCGTGCTCGTCGGCCTGCTCGCCGCGCTTCTCATCGGCGTGCTCGCGCGCCTCGCCATGGCGGGCGAGCTTGCGACGATCCGCCGGCTGATCACCTTCGCGACCGAGGTCGCCGAGGGCGACCTCGACGATCCCGTTCCCCCGGCCACGGGCAGCTCGGACGTGCGCGAACTCCAGCGCGCGCTCGAGCACATGGTGCGCTCGCTGCGCGCGACGATCGACGCGGAGAAGCGCAGCGCCGTAGCGATGCAGCGCTTCATCGGCGACGCGTCACACGAGCTGCGCACACCCCTGACGGTGATCACCGGCTACGCCGAGCTCCTCGCTGGCGGCCAAGCCGACGAGGAGCAGCGCCAGCGGGCCCTCGAGCGCGTGCGAAAGGAAGTCGCGCGCATGGACGTGCTGGTGGCCGATCTGCTCTTCCTCGCCGAGGTGGCCGAGGTGCGCGGACGCGGCGAGACGTTGATCAACGCCTCGGAGGTAGTGAGCGGCGCGGCCCACGACTTCGCCATCGACCACCCCGAGCGCGACGTGGAAGTGAACGTCGGCGAGGGCGTGACGGTGAAGGGGCGCCTCGACTTCTTCGAGCGCCTCCTCAACAACGCCTTCGCCAACATCGCGCGCCACACCGAGGCGACCGACCCCGTGCGCATCAGCCTCGCGCGCGAGGGCGTGCGCGTCACCCTCGACATCGACGACGGCGGCCCCGGGATGCCGAGCGACGCCTACGGCGCTGCGCCGGAGGGATTTCGCCGCTTCGACCCGAGCCGCTCGCGCACCTCGGGCGGCTCGGGGCTCGGCATGAGCATCATGGCCGACGTCGCGGCGTCGATGAACGGCTCGCTGGCGACCTCGCGCAGCGACCTGGGGGGACTACGGCTTCACTTCGACTTCCCCGCGGGAAGCTAACTCGCGGATCCGCCCTTGTCGAGGTTCGCCCGGCGACGCTCAAACTCCTCGTCATCGATTTCGCCCTTGGCGTAGCGCAGGCGCAGGGCCTCGAGGGCCGCGCCCGCACTCGCGCTCGCACCGGGCCCGGGGAGCTGCCCCGCGCGAGAGTTGGAGTAGTGGCGCACCGAAGCGACGATGCCCCAGACCAGCAATCCCCAGAACAGGACCATCATGAGCATCATGAAGATCCCCCAGCCGCCGGGACCATCCTGATATTGCCATCCGTACATGCGGACCTCCTTCAGCCCCCACTGGTGACGCTACCTCCCACGGTGACGGCACAGATACGGCCAGCGTAAGAACTCGATCTGCTGGTACCGTGACGAAATGTTCGCCCGCTACTCGCTCACCGCGCTCGACTGCCCCGACCCGCTGGCCCTGGCCGACTTCTACTCGCGCCTGACCGGGCTTCCCGTCGAGCCCCTCGGCGACTTCAAGCCAGAGGACGTCACCTGGATCGAGCTCGTGGCCGAATCCGGGGCCACGATCGCCTTCCAGAAGGTGGCGAACTACGTCGCCCCCACCTGGCCCGAGGGTCCCGTCCCCCAGCAGCTGCACCTCGACTTCAACGTGACCGATCTGGACGCCGGCGAGGAGTTCGTGCTCTCCCTCGGCGCGACGAAGGACCCGTTCCAGCCGGGCGAGACCTTCCGGGTCTATCGCGACCCGGTGGGACATCCCTTCTGCCTCGTCTGGTGGCCGCGTCCCGAGGGGGTCTGAGACTTTTAGGCTGGGGCGATGACCACCCCCCTGAGGGTCCTGGGCACCTCGTGGTGCTCGGACTGCACCCGATCCAAACGCTTCCTCGACGAGCACGACGTCGCCTACGAGTGGACCGACATCGAGGCCGACGAATCGGCCGCGCGCGAGGTCGAGGCCCACAACAACGGCACGCGCGTCGTGCCCACCATCTTCCTGCCCGACGGGACGATCCTGGTCGAGCCGAGTGACGCCGCACTCGCCGGCGCCCTCGGGATCGCCCTTTAGCCCCGCCGGGTCCCAGCCGATAGACTGAACCTTCGCGCCTCGGGGTCTCGATCCCGAGGTCCGAGGACCTGTGGTGCAGCTCGGAGTGCACGCCGCCCTGTCAAGGCGGAGGTCGCGGGTTCAAATCCCGTCAGGTCCGCTCCGACACCCGTGAGGGTGCCGAGCATGGTCGAGTAGCTCAGTTGGTAGAGCGCGCGCCTGAAAAGCGTGAGGTCACCGGATCGACGCCGGTCTCGACCACCAGTAGTGGTGCCGCGAGCGCGGCATCTGCCAAGGTGGGTGAATGGACATCCCCCTCGTCACCCCGCGCTACGCGCCCCAGCCCGACGGCGTTGCCTGGCCCGTCGAGGCCTGGCCCACGGGCGAGGCCTCACCCGCACTGCGCGACGCCGCTGACGGAGCCTTCGACGACCCCGCCCTCGGGGTGACCAACGCGGTACTCGTCGCGCGCGGCGGACGCCTCGTCTACGAGCGCTACGGCGGCGTGATCGAGTTCTTCGACCGCCCACCCGAGCCGGTGGGGCCCGACAGCCCGCTCCTGTCGTGGTCGATGGCCAAGTCGATCCTGCACCTGGGACTGGGTCGTCTCGTCGAGTCCGGCCGGCTCGACCCCGTGGGCCTGGCCCCGGTTCCCGCGTGGACGGGGGAGGGAGATCCGCGCGCCACGATTCGCGTCGCGGACCTGCTCGCGATGCGCGACGGCCTGGGATTCGTCGAGGTCTACGAGATCGGCCAGACGAGCCACGTGATCGACATGCTCTTCGGCGAGGGCAAGGAGGACGTCGCGCGCTATGCCGCGTCCATCCCCCTCGCGCACGCGCCGGGGACCGTCTTTAACTACTCGAGCGGCACCACCAACATCCTCTCGGGCATCGTCGCCGACCTCGTCGGGCGCCACGACGACTACCGGGCCTTCCTCGAGGAGTCGATCTTCGGCCCCCTCGCGATGGCGAGCGCCTCGCCGGGATTCGACGCGGCGGGCACGTTCATCGCCTCGAGCTACGTGCACGCGACCGCTCGCGACTTCGCGAAGTTCGGCCTGTGCTACCTGCGCGGGGGCGTCTTCGCCGACCGCCAGCTCGTCTCGCGCGACTGGACCGACACCGCGCAGGTCCCCCTCAGCGTGGAGACGGAGAGCGGGTACTACTACTCCTGGCAGTGGTGGGTCACCGGCGACGAGTACGGCACCTACTGGGCGAGTGGCTACGAAGGCCAGTCGATCAGCGTGGTGCCCGCGCTCGACGCGCTCGTGCTGCGCTTTGGCCACACCTCCGAAGAGCACTACCCCGAACTGTACCGCTGGCGCGCGAACCTGCTCGACGTGCTCGCTCAGGAGCCGACGTCGTAGGTGAATCCCAGGTCGGCGGCGCTGAAGAGCGCGTCGAAGGCGACGCCCTCGCTCGCGGCGAGCGCCGCGGCGGTGCCCCCGCGATCCACCACCGCGAGCACCAGCACCGGCGTCGCGCCGAACTCGCGCACCACGCGCAGGGCCTCGAGCAGGCTGGTGCCGCGACTCGTCGTGTCCTCGGTGATGACCACGCGATCTCCCACCTCGAGACAGCCCGCGATGCGCCCACCCGCACCGTGATCCTTCACCTCTTTTCGCACGCTGAAGGCTCGCAGGTAGCGCCCGCGCGTGGCGGCGACCGCCGCGGTGACGAAGCTCGCGCCGTCGGCGCCCATGGTGAGGCCCCCGATCGCGGTGGCGTCATCGGGAATGCGCTCGAGCATCAGCGTGGCGAGGTCCTCCATCACCTCGGGGGCGAGGATCGTCTGCTTGGAGTCGATGAACCAACTCGAGCGCTTGCCGGACTTCAAGACGAAGTCGCCGCGGCGCACCGAATGGGCGAGGAGGTGCTCGCGTACGCGTGCTCTCGCGCTCATGCGAGCACCACCCCGGAGAAACCCTCGCGGACCTCGCCGACGACGACCGCGTCGTGCAGCGCGAGCGCAAACAGCGCCTCGTCGGCCGCCGCGGCGTCGAGGGCGATGACCATGCCGAGACCGCAGTTGAAGACCCGGGTCATCTCCGCGGCCGACACCGCACCACGGCGCTGGATCTCGAAGAAGACCTCGGGGGTCTCGAAGCTCGCCATGTCGATGGCCGCCTCGAGCCCCTCGGGCAGGACGCGCACGACGTTGCCGGTGATGCCGCCGCCGGTGATGTGGGCCGCGGCGTGCACCGACTCGCCGAGACCGGCGAGCAGGGAAACGACCGCGGGCGAGTAGATCACCGAGGGGCGCAGCAGCTCGTCGGCGAGGCTCGTCGACGCGCCCGCCCAGGCGGGCGCGTTCAGGTCCGCGCCCTCGGGGGCCAGCACCGCGCGCGCGAGGGAGTAGCCGTTGGAGCGCAGTCCGGGCGAGTGCAGTCCGATCAGCACGTCGCCGGCGCGCACCCGTTCGGGTCCGAGCTCGCGACCGCGCTCGAGCACGCCGACCGCAAAGCCGGCGAGATCGAGGTCGTCGGGTGACATCACGCCGCCGTGCTCGGCGGTCTCACCGCCGAGCAGGGCCACGCCGGCCACGCGACATCCCGCGGCCACGCCGTCGACGAGCTCGGCCAGGCGAGCGGGCACGAGGTGGCCGACCGCCACGTAGTCGAGCAGGAAAAGCGGCTCGGCCCCCACGCAGACGAGGTCGTCGACGAGCATGGCGACGAGGTCGACGCCAACCGTGTCGTAGCGATTGGTGCGCCGGGCGATCTCGAGCTTGGTGCCCACGCCGTCGGCCGAGGCGACGAGCACCGGCGCGTCGTAGCGGCCCAGGGCGAAGAGTCCGCCGAATCCTCCGATGCCCCCCAGAACCTCGGGGCGCATCGTGGAGGAAACGGAGGCGCGGATGCGCTCGACCGACTCGTCGCCCGCGGCGATGGACACGCCCGTCTGGTCGTAAGTCAGGCCGCCGGCGACGTCGAGGAGGCGGCTCACCAGCGGCTGGCGCGACCGATCGCGACGGGGGTCGGGGCCGGGTAGTGGCCGGTCAAGCAGGCGTCGCAGCACTCGTCGACCAGTCCGATCGCCGCGCGCAGGTTGGCCAGCGAGATGAACTCGAGCGAGTCACAGCCGATGTACTCGGTCATCTCGGCGACCGTGTGATTCGCCGCGAGCAGGTCGTCGCGCGTGGGCGTGTCGATGCCGTAGAAGCAGGGCCACATGAAGGGCGGTGAGGAGATGCGCAAATGCACTTCGGTCGCGCCCGCGTCGCGCAACATCCCCACCAGGGCGCGCGTCGTCGTGCCGCGCACGATGGAGTCATCCACCACCACGAGGCGCTGGCCGGTGATGTTCTCGCGCAAGGGATTGAGCTTGCGCCGCACGCCGGCCGCGCGCTGGTTCTGGGTGGGCGCGATGAAGGTGCGCCCGATGTAGCGGTTCTTCACCAGCCCGTAGCCAAAGGGGATCCCTGAGGCCTTGGCGTAGCCTTCGGCGGCCGGCACGCCCGAGTCGGGCACGCCCATCACGATGTCGGCCGCGACCGGTGACTGCGCCGCGAGCAGCTCGCCCATGCGACGCCGGCTGGTGTGGACCTGGTGTCCCATGAGATAGGTGTCGGGGCGCGCGAAGTAGACGAACTCGAAGATGCAGAGCTTCTCGGCACCGCTCGCAGGCTCGAGGAGCTGGCGTGAGGTGACACCGTCGTTGGTGATCGTGACCATCTCGCCCGGAAGGATCTCGCGCACGAAGGCCGCGCCCACCACGTCGAGGGCCGGCGACTCCGAGGCCACGACCCAGCCTTCGGGGGCGTCGTCGGTGCCGAGTCGTCCAAGACACAGCGGGCGAAAGCCGTGGGGGTCGCGCACCGCGTGCACCGCGTCGGCCTCGAGGATGACCATGGAGAAGGCTCCCTCGGCGCGCCCGAGCACGTGGCCGAGGGCGTCGGCGAGGACCGCGCCGGACTCCACCTCGCGCGCGAGCAGTTCGGCCACCAGGTCCGAGTCCGAGAGCATCGACGTGACCGACAGACCCGCAGCCTCGGCGAGGGCGGTCGTGTTGGTGAGATTGCCGTTGTGCGCCAGGGCGAAGCCCGACTGACCGGCCGAGCGGTAGACGGGCTGGGCCGCGGTCCAGTTCGCCGAGCCCGAGGTCGAGTAGCGGGTGTGTCCAATGACGAGGGAACCACTCAGAGCCCGCAGGGCGGTCTCAGCGAAGACGTGGCTCACCAGGCCGTTGTCCTTCACGACCGTGATCTGCTGATTCGTGAAGGTCGCCATGCCCGCCGACTCCTGGCCGCGGTGCTGGAGCGCGTAGAGCGCGTCGTAGCAGAGGTAGGAAACGTCCCGGCCCGCAGCCACAATCCCCACGACGCCACAGGCTTCCTTCATGCGACCTCTACTCTACGGGTGCGGGGCGTGGCACCGGCCCAGTCTTCCAGACCCGCGGGCCCTTCGCGGCTTACTACTCTTCATGGATGCTTGATCTCCATACCCACTCGTCGTTCTCCGACGGATCGGACACCCCGGCCGAGCTCGCCCGGGCGGCCAAGCGGGTAGGTCTCTCGGCGATCGCTCTGACCGACCACGACACGACGGCGAGCCACGCCGAGATGGCGGCGGCCTGTGCGCGCTACGACCTCGAGTACGTGACCGGCGTCGAGGTCTCCTTACGCGACAACTACTTCCCCAAGGTCCAGCGCGACGGCTCGGTCGGCCCGCGCAACATCCACGTCCTGGCCTACTTCGTGCCCCTGTCCCACGACCACCCCCTTCAGGTAAAGCTGGCCGCCCTGCGCCACGACCGCGACGTGCGCAACACCCTTCTCATCGCCCAGCTGCGCCAGTTCGGCTTCGAGAGGCTCACCATCGGGTATCTGACGGGCCTGGCCCGCTCCATCCACTCGATCGGACGGCCCCACTTCGCCCAGGCCATGTTCGACCTGCACCCCGAGATCGTCGGCGCGCACACCGACGAGAACTGGCGACGCGTCTTCACCGACTGGCTCGGCAGCGAGGGGCGCTCCTACGTGCCCAAGACGTCGATGCCCCTAGAGGAGTTCATCGAGTCCGCGCGCGGCGCTCGGGTCTTCTTCTCGGTCGCGCACCCGCTGGTGAACTACCTGGACCGGCTCGACGACACGGAGGTGGCGACCACGATGCCGCGCATCCTCGCCTCGCTGCGCGAGCGCGGCGTGCACGGCATCGAGGCCTACTACGGCGGCACTTCCTCGCGCACGAGGGCGTTGATGGTCAAGCTCGCGCGCGACGCCGGCCTCATCCCCACCGGGGGCTCGGACTACCACGGCACCTACAAGGAGCACGTCTCCTTGGGTCTAGGCCAGTACGGGGACCTCTACGTGCCCGACGAGATCCTCGACGAGATGCGCGCGGCGGTCGCGAACTAACCCTCCTCGGGGTCGTCGCTCGGCGAGGAGCTGCCGCCGTCGGCCTCGTAGGCCGCGATCTCACCGATCAGTCGCTCGATCGTCGTTGCGGTGTCCGCGTCGGCGCGCCCCTGGCGCGTCGCGAAGTACGCCGCGCCGAGCTCGCGCAGGTTCGCGTCGTTCTTGCGCCGCGCCTGGACCTCGTCGAGCTTGGCCTGACCCGCCTTGCCCGCCTCCTGGGCCTTCTGGGCCAGCCCCGCGGCCTGCGTCTTCACCTTGTCGAATAGTGCCATACACCCTCCTCGTCGAGTTCGGGGGACGACTGTCGCGGTCGTCGTTGGCCGTGGCACTCGTCGAACCGGAGCCGTGTTGTGATGGTATCGCCGGGAACCGCCGACGTGCCCTAGAGGACTGGCGCGGTCCACTCGCGCAGCGCGAGCGCGTCGGGCAGCGCATGGGTGTAGGCGTGGCGAATCGCCGCAACCGCCAGGCGCACGTTGCCAAGGACCAACTCCTCGCCGCCCACCACGCCCAGCGCGACCGCGTCGACGCCGGCGGCCGCAGCCCGCGCGAGCAGCGCCGCGGGGTCGCTACTCGCGAGCACGAAGCGACCGGGGAACTCGCTGAAGAGCTCGCCGGGGGCGGCCAGCTGCGCGCTAACGCCGAGCCCGGTCGCCGCCACCATCTCGCCCAGCGCGCCGCCGAGGCCGCCGCCGGCCACGTCGTGCACCGCGGTGACGTCGCTGGCCCGGCCGGCACAGACCGCCGCCACCTCGCCCGCGACGAAGGCGGTCGTGGCGGCGAAGTCCGCCGCATCAAAGGGCGCGAGGCGTCCCCCGCGGCGTCCGCGTGCGACCGCCCAGCGGCTGCCGGCCAAGGGAAAGTCGTGCTCGCCCTGGGCGGTGCGCGTGCCCACCAGCACCACCGTGTCACCGTCGCGCCAGTTCCAGCCCGGCGGCGGGGCCACCAGCGAGTCGACGACGCCGAGCAATCCGACGACCGGCGTCGGGAAGATGTCCAGGCCAGCGCTCTCGTTGTAGAGAGAGACGTTGCCGCCGACCACGGGCAGGTGCAGATCGTTGCAGGCCTGAGCCATGCCGTCGATCGACTCGGAGAGCTGCCACATCACCTCGGGGTGCTCGGGGTTGCCGAAGTTGAGACAGTTCACGACGGCCTTGGCCGTGGCGCCGACGCAGGCGAGGTTCGCCACGCTCTCGGCGACGGTGAGAGCCGTTCCCAGGCGCGGGTCGAGCGCGCACCAGTGGGGGTTCGAGTCAGTCGAGAGCGCGATGCCGCGCTGCGAGGCGGGAAGGCCCGGGCCCGCGAGGCGCAACAGCGCGGCGTCGCGGCCTGGACCGACGACCGTGTTGAGGAAGAGCTGCGAGTCGTACTGGCGATAGACCCAGGACGGGTCCACCAGCATCGCGAGCAGGTCATCGGCCGCGCCTTCCAGGGACTCGTCGTTCGTGGGATCGTCGGCGAGGACGGCGTCAAGTCCGGCCGGACGTTCTCGCGCGCGGTCGTAGAGGGGGGCTTCGTCGGCGAGAGACTTAGCCGGCACGCTGGCGAGGACCTCGCCGTCGAAGCCGTCGCGCACGCGCAGCAGTCCCACCTCGCGGCTGTGCTCGTCGACCTCGGGCGCGGTGACCTTACCCACGATGGTGGCGCGCACCTCCCACTTCGCGCACAGTGCGGCGACCGCCTCCCAGTTCTCGGGAGTGATGATGGCGAGCATGCGCTCCTGGCTCTCGGAGGTCATGACTTCGAACGGCTCCATGCCGAACTCGCGCAGGGGCACCGCGGTCACGTCGACGTCCATGCCGACGCCGCCGCGCGCGGCCGTCTCACTCGTCGCACAGACCAGTCCCGCGCCGCCGAGGTCCTGGATGCCGACGACGAGTCCCGAGTCGAGCAGCTCGAGGCAGGCTTCGATGAGGCGCTTCTCCTCGTAGGGGTCGCCCACCTGCACACTGGGCCTCTTCGCGTCATCGGCTCCTTCGTCGGAGAACCCCGCCGAGGCGAGCACCGAGACGCCGCCGATCCCGTCGCGCCCCGTGGAAGATCCCAACAAGACGGCGAGGTTGCCGAGTCCCGAAGCGACGCCGAGCACCAGGCGCTCGCGCGGCAGCGCGCCACAACACAGCACGTTCACCAGCGGGTTGCCCGCGTAGCGCTCGTCGAAGGTCAGCTCGCCGCCGATGGTGGGAACGCCCACCGAGTTGCCGTATCCCGAGATGCCCGAGACGACGCCCTCGACCAGCCAGCGCTGGCGGGCGCTGTCGAGGTCGCCGAAGAAGAGAGGATCCATCACCGCGAGCGGGCGCGCGCCCATGGTGAAGACGTCGCGCAAGATGCCCCCGACCCCGGTCGCCGCGCCCTGGTAGGGCTCGATCGCCGAAGGGTGATTGTGGCTCTCGATGCGAATGGCCACCGCGATCCCGTCGCCGGCGTCGATGACGCCGGCGTTCTCGCCCGGGCCCACCAGGACGTGCTCGCCCGCGGTGGGCAGGCGGCGCAGGTGCAGCCGCGAGGACTTATACGAGCAGTGCTCGCTCCACATGACCGCGTAGAGGGCGAGCTCGAGGTGATTGGGCTCGCGCTCGAGCACTCGGCAGATCTCGGCGAATTCGTCGTCGGTCAGACCGAGCGACCGGTGCAAGTCAGAAGTCACCCCACCAAACTACCGGCCCCCCTGGATCTCACCATCGAGGTGAAGGGCCAAAGTCCAATAACGCCAAGGGAATCCGTGGAATTTGCTCTTCACCGGATCTCCTTAATTGCTACATGCGTAATTTCCGTGATCGCACGGACGTTTTTGTTCGCACTATCGCTTGACTCTCAAGCACGCAGGACACGCTCCGGCATTTTGCTAGGAAAATTTGTTTGCCGAAACACAACAAAACCTCAGAGTTTTAGCTCGGGAGTGGTGACGACTCTGAACTAGAGGCTCCGGAGAGTAACCATATTCAGTTTTGATATTTCTGATATCTCATATGGCCTCGCGAAATCGTTGGAGTCCACGGAACGCCGTTCTACGCAAGTTGTCTAAATTGATTTGAGTCTTAACGAATTCACAATCTGGCGTGAGTATTGTGTGAGTCACTACACTGGAATCGAACCTAGAAGTCTGGAGAACCTAATGGCCACCGCCACCAAGAAGCCCGCCGTTAAGAAGGTCGCGAAGCGTACGATGAGCGATGACCACAAGGCCAAATTGGCGCAGGGACGAAGCGAATCGAGGATCGTAAGCCGCTATCTTGACGCGATCGCTGCCGGAAAGGGTCGCCGTGGCCGCAAGCGGACTCCCGAGTCGATCTCGATGCAAATCGCGCGCATTGACAAGGAAATCGTCACCGCCGCGCCGATCCGACGCCTTGAATTAACCCAGAAGCGCTTCGACCTGGCGACCGAACGCGACCGTCTCACGACGCGCGTCGATCTGACCAGCCTCGAGAAGGAATTCATCAAGGTGGCCAAGACCTACGCCAAGCGCAACGGAATTGGCTACAGCGCATTCCGCGAATTGGGCGTCTCAGCCGACGTGCTGAAGCGCTCGGGCATCGCTCGCACACGCGCGTAGTCTGCCACCGAGTCGTCGTTCGCGCCCCCGGGAGATCCCGGGGGCGCGAACTCGTCGTGGGCGTCCGTGTCCCACGATCACGGTCTGCCTATCGTGGTGGACACGATGAGTGAAGAGCCCCCTTGCCCCTTCTGTCGCATCGTGCGGGGCGATGAACCGGCGCTCCTCCTCTACGAAGACGCCACCTCAATCGCCTTTCTCGATCGGGCGCCGGCCGCGCAGGGTCACACCCTGGTCGTCCCACGTGAACATTCGAGGAACCTCTTCGACATCGATCCCGCTAGTTCGAACTCCCTGTTCTCGACGGCGATCCACGTCGCGCGACTGCTGAAGGCAGCGTTGCGCCCTGATGGACTGACGATGATCCAGACCAACGAGGCGGCGGGTTGGCAATCGGTCTTTCACTTCCACCTGCACCTGGTGCCGAGATGGGAACGCGACGATCTGGCACCGCCCTGGCGCACCAATCGAGCACCGACCGACGTCCTGGCCGCGACCCAGTCTCGTATTCTGCGCGCCGCCGGCGACGCCTCGGAACTCTAGAGCCGAGCCTCGGCGACCTCGCCCGAGAAGTCCTCTAACGAACGAAGGCCGCACCGTCGGCGAGCGCCGACGCGAACCCCTCCAGCAGAACCCGACCGTCGGCGCTGCCGAGCAGGGTCGACATCGCCCGTTCCGGGTGGGGCATGAGACCGACCACGTTGCCCGCGACGTTCGAGATCCCCGCGATGTCATCGCGCGAGCCGTTCGGATTGTCTCGATAACGCAGCACGATCTGATCGTTCTCGACGAGGGCCGCGTAGGTCTCGTCGTCGCAGGTGTAGGCGCCCGAGAAGTGGTTGATGGGAATCACGAGCTCCTGGCCGACGGTTGCCGCGCGGGTGAGAACAGAGCGCGTCGAGGACACGACCAGCGTCGTCGGCATCGAGAGGAACGTGAGGCCGCGGTTCTTCACCAGCGCGCCGGGTAGCAGGCCGGCCTCGGTGAGGACCTGGAATCCGTTGCAGATGCCGAGCACCGCGCCGCCCTTCTTCGCGAAGTCGGCGAGCGCGCCCATGACGGGCGAGAAACGCGCCAAGGCCCCCGGGCGCAGGTAGTCGCCGTGGGCGAAGCCTCCGGGCAGGATGACCCCGTCGAGGTGCGACAGGTCGGTCGCGGTGTGCCAGACGAACTCGGTCGTCGCGCCCAGCTCAGACATCGCCGAGGCCGCGTCGTACTCGCAGTTGGACCCCGGGAAGATGACGACGCCGACGCGCATCAGGCCTCGAGTCGGGCGACCGCCCGTTCGATCACGGGGTTGGACAATAGGCGCTCAGCGAGCGAGCGAGCGGTCTCCAGGGCGGCCGACTCGCTACCGGCCTCGACCCCGAAACGGAAGGTCTTGCCGGTACGCACGTGGGCGACGCCGGTGAATCCCAGGGCCGGCAGGGCCCGCTCGATGGTCGCGCCCTCGGGATCGGCGATCCCCTCGCGCAACGTCACGTCGACGATGATCGGGTAGTTCACCTACGCACCGTACCAGTCCGATAACGAGCGACCGCTCACGCGCTCGTAGGCCTCGACGTAGCGCGCGCTGGTGATCGCGATGATCTCCAGCGGCACCGTGGGCGGCGGCGGGGTGCGATCCCAGCCGAGCGCGTCGAGCCAGTCGCGAAAGGGCTGCTTATCGAACGACGGCGGCACCTCGCCGGAAACGACCTGGTCGGCGGGCCAGATTCGCGACGAGTCCGGGGTGATCACCTCGTCGCAGACCACCAGTCGGCCGTCGAGAACGCCGAGCTCGAACTTGGTGTCGGCAAGCACCAAGCCCACGCTCGCGAGGCGACTGGCCGCGCGGCCAAAGAGCCCCACGCAGATCTCACTCGCCGCGGCGAGGATTTCCGCTCCCACTAGGTTGGCCGCCTCCGCGAGGTCGATGTTGACGTCGTGACCGCTCTCGGACTTCGTCGAGGGCGTGAACATCGGCGCGGGGAGGGGATCGGTCAGGCGCAGTCCGGCTGGGGCGTCCATGTGGTGGACGGTGCCCGAGACCCGATACTCCTCGTAGGCCTGTCCGGCGAGACGCCCGCGCACGATGCACTCCAGTGGCAGCATCGCCGCGCGCTTAACCAGCATCGTCCGGCCGTGCCACTCGCTGCGCGCGGCGAACCCCGCGACGTGTGTGTCGATCACCGACGGGTCACAGCTCACCAGTGCCGAGGGCACGTCGGAGAACTCTGATAGCCAGAAGTCCGTGAGTCCCGTGAGGACGCGACCCTTCTCGGGAACCGTCTCGCGCATGATGACGTCGTAGGCGCTGAGGCGATCCGAGGCGACCATGAGCATCATGTCCTCGCCCACGTCGTAGAGGTCGCGAACCTTGCCCGAGTAGAAGGGCTCGAGGTTCACGACTCCTCCAGCCAGGTCAGGGCCTCGACGAAGCGCTGTCGATGCACGAGCAGGCGCGCCGGATCGAAGATCCGCGCGAGGTCGGCCTCGGAGAGCCCGAGCGAGGGATCCTCGGCGAGGACCGCGCGGAAGTTGCGCCGCGACTCGATGGCGGTGCGCGAGGCCGCCTGGACCAGCCGGTAGGCGTCGTCGCGCGTTCGTCCGGAATCCACCAGCGCGAGGAGGACCGACTGGGAGAAGACGAGACCGAGGGAACCCTCGGTCAGGTTCTCGAGGGCCCGCTCGGGGTAGAGCACGAGACCGGCGGCGAGCCCGCGCGCGGCGCGCGCCATGTAGACGGCGAGCTCGAACGCATCGGGCAGGATCACGCGCTCGACGCTCGAGTGCGAGATGTCGCGCTCGTGCCAGAGCGCGACGTCCTCGAGTCCCGCCTGGAGATAGCCGCGCAGCACCCGCGCGAGCCCGCAGAGGCGCTC
>JAJXTB010000108.1 GCA_021784205.1 Actinomycetes bacterium | reverse complement strand
TGTCTGGTTGACCGGCACCGCGAAGAGCTGTTTCTTCAACGCGCGCGCGTGACCCAGTAGTCGGGCGAGCAAATCGGCCTGTTGTGACTCGGCGGCCACGGGCGAGCGCCACGAGACGAGACAGTGCCGGGCCTCGAGGAATGCGATGAATCCCGATCGGTCGGCGTTCCAGATCACCTGCCAGGGATCGGGACCGAGCACGGCGTAGTGCCCCGCCTCCGAACCGTGCTGAGCGAGGACGCGAGCGAGCTCGTCACTGACCAGCGCCGCCCAGGCTAGTGAGGGCTCGGGATCGGGTTTAGGGCGAAACCGCATCGAACCGCTGGCGACTCGTAACGATGCGTGGCGCGGACGGGTCCACCGCGGCCAGGTGGATCGTGGACGCACTGACCAATCCACGCGTTACGTTCCCCCTGACGAAAAATGGGCGAAGGGGACGAAACGGCCCCACCACCTCGGAGTTGAACTACGGTACCCCGACTCGCCGTCCTTCACGATCCCGACCGACAAGGGCCAAATGCGAGCCCGGGCCGAGGTCGACCTTCGCGCCGTCTCACGAGCTGGCGAACGGTTCGGACCGGTTACACCGGGGGGACCCGTTACCTTCCGGCGGGTCCAGCAATCGTCGCTGCGGGTTCGATCGTCCCAGAAAATCTGTTAGATCACAGTGGTGGGCGAGGGGGGACTTGAACCCCCACATCCTTTCGGATACAGGCACCTGAAGCCTGCGCGTCTGCCTATTTCGCCACTCGCCCTGGGACCTGGTTACATTAGTCCAACTTCGCACCCCCCCGTTACGACGACGCTTTTGGGGCGATGGCCAGTACCATTGGTTGGTTATGGTGCTTAAGTCTGTGGAAAGCCGCCTAGAGCGGCTCTTCGAGCGGACCTTCGCGCGTCCGTTCAAGGGTGGGCTACAGCCGATCGAGATCGGAGCGCGAATCATCCGCGAGGTGGACCTGACGCGCCAGCTCACGAACCAGGGCCCGATTTCGCCCAACGAGATTCACGTGTGGTTGAGCCCATCAGACGCCGACCGCTTCGATGGATTCCAAAAGGCGCTGATCAGTGAACTCGAGGAGACGGTTCGCCAGCACGCGATCAACGAGGGGTATAACTTCGTCGGACCCGTGGAGGTCGAGATCTTCGTCGACGACGACCTGCGCACCGGAGACCTCGCGGTCAAGGCCGACTTCCTCGGTGGTGAGGCGCATCCCCGACTCATTGCCGACGACGGACGCATCTTCACGGTCGGCGACCAACCGGTCGTGATTGGACGCAGCCCTGACGTGGACGTCGTGATCAACGACTCGAACGTCTCGCGCCGTCACGCGGAGGTGTGGCGGACGGCCGAGGGCGTCGCCATCAGGGATTTACAGTCGACGAACGGGACCTACGTGAACGGACATCGCGTCACCGCGGTCTCGCTGTCTCCCCGTGATGACGTCACGGTCGGAGCGCTGCACCTACGGATTGAGTTAGCTTGAGTCTTCTCGCCGCGTCGTCCAATTACGCCGCGGTGATTCGGCCGCTGCAAGTTCTGGTCATGGTCGTGGCCCTACTCTTCTTCGCGCGGGTCCTGCGCGTCGCGGTGGTTCAAGCCCGTCCGGCCGATCAGGAGTCGAGACGTTCTCGCCGCAAGGACTCGACGGCGTTGGCCCTGGAGTTCATCGAACCCGACGAGATGGCGGGCCAACGCATCGACGTGGACCTCGCGGTCGTGATCGGGCGCGGGGCCGACTGTGACATATCGCTTTCGGACACGTACCTTTCGACCCGACACGCCCGCATCGCCAACGACGCGGGCGACCTGTCAATCGAGGACCTGGGTTCCACCAACGGGACCTACGTGAACCAGGAACTACTTCGCGGGCGGGTGCTGCTCGAGCGAGGTGACGTGATCCAAGTCGGAGGCGTCCTCTTGGAGGTGGTTCGTTGACGCGATGGCGGTTCGCGGCCGCGACGGATACCGGTCTTGTGCGCGACGCGAACGAAGACGCCCTGTCCGTTGACGCGACCCTGGCCATCGTCGCCGACGGCATGGGTGGCCACGCCGCCGGAGAGGTCGCCTCGTCACTGGCCGTCGAGGTGATCACTCGACAATTTCACGAGAACGAGACCGTCGACGGCCTCTATGCCGCGGTGGAGGCGGCGAACCTAGCGGTACTCACCGATGCGGTCGCCAACCCCGAACGCTTCGGCATGGGCACGACGATCATCGCCATCGCGCTGACCGAGGACGCGGCGGGGATCGTCTCGCCGACCCTCGTCAACGTGGGCGACTCGCGGGTCTACCAGCTCCGCGACGGAGCCCTGCGCCAGTTGAGCGACGACCACAGCGTGGCCGAGGAGTGGGTCCGAATGGGCCGGCTGACCCCCGAAGAAGCCGCCGTTCACCCACGGCGCCACCAGTTGACCAGGGTGCTCGGCATGGACGACGTCGTCGAGATCGACGTGGTATCGGTCGTCGCCCAGCCGGGCGACCGGTTGTTGCTGTGCAGTGACGGTCTGTCCAACGAGCTGACTCCCGAACAGCTGGTGCAGTTGGCGAGCCCGCCGATGCCGCTCGAGGACGCGGTGGACAAGTTGGTCGCCGCCGCGAGAGAAGCCGGGGGACGCGACAACATCACGGTCATCCTCGTCGAATTCGACGAGGTCGTCGCGACGATGACCCCGGTGAAGAAGACGGTTTCGACCGCCCCGCCGGCGATCGCTGCGCCGCGCACGACGCGACGCCGGTCGTCGCGCTTCACGTGGCGCGTCGCCATCGCGTTCCTGGTGCTGATCGGCGTGGCGGCCGGCTTCGTCGCCATCATGCACTGGTACGCGTATTCGACCTACTACCTCGCCGATGATTCGGGTTCCATCGCGGTCTACCAGGGCCAGCCCAACGGAGTCCTGTGGTTCTCACCCCATAAGGTCCTGGACACGACCTTCCCCTCTGCGCACCTGTTGCCGTCGGACCAACGACTCCTGGCCGCGACGATCAGCGAACCTTCGCTCACCTCAGCCCTGAACTACGCCTCGTATCTCAATCAGCTCTGGCACTCCTCTCGTAGTGTCGCGGTCGCGAGTACGACCACGACGACCACGACCACCGTCACGACGACCACGATCGCGACGACGACGACCAAGGCGAAGGGGTAATCCATGTCGCGCCGACTGAGCGTCTTTGCGATCGCGATCGTCTTGCTCTTCGCTGCGATCGCGGCCCAGGCGGTAAACATTCAGTTCTTCAGAGCGCCGGCGCTCAACGCGTCGATCCTGAACCCGAGGAACTCACAGTCGAACACCCAGTACCCGCGCGGCGAGATCATTGCCGCCGACGGGACGGTCCTGGCGCGGTCGGTCCCGGCGACGAAGGGCTACTACCCCTACACCCGCGTCTACCCGCTCGGCGCGCTGACGTCTGGACTGGTGGGCTTCGCCTCACCGTTCTACGGCACCTGGGCGCTCGAGGCCGAGTACAACCAGTACCTGATCGCGCACGCGCAGCCGCCCCAGAGCCTGGCCCAGGTCCTCGCGCCGACATCGGCCGCTGACTCGGTCGCGATCACGCTCCAACCCTCGCTGCAGCGCGTCGCGGCCAGAGCCCTCGCCGGCCGCAACGGCGCGGCCGTCGTGCTCGACCCGCGCACCGGCGCGGTGCTCGCGATGTACGCCAACCCGACCTACAACCCCGCCCCCTTCGAGTCGTCGAGCTACACCGTGGCGGCGAAGGCGTGGAAACTCGACGTTACGAACAACGCCTACGGATTCCCCCCGCTCGGGAACCTGGCGATCCAGCAGACCTTTCCACCGGGCTCTACGTTCAAGATCGTGACCACGAGCGCCGTGGTGGCGAAAATGCCAAGTCTCTTCACGAAGAACTACTCCGTCGCCGCGACGATCCATCTGCCTGACTCGAACAAGACCCTCTCCAACTACGCGTTCGTGCCCTGTGGCGGCGACATCGCCCAGATGCTCCCCCCGTCGTGCGACCAGGGCTACGCGCGCATCGGGCTGGACCTCGGGGGGAACATCCTCGCCGGGACCGCGAACTCGTTCGGGTTCAATTCGGCGCCACCGATCGACCTGCCCGGTGCGCAGCCGAGCTTCTTTCCCTCAGCGTCGTCGTTCCTCTACAACAAGCCAGGGCTCGCCTATTCGGCGATCGGCCAGCAGAACGTCCGCGCCTCGGCACTGCAGATGGCCCTGGTCGCGGCCGCCGTCGCGAACGGCGGCACGATCATGACCCCGCACCTGCTCGCCTACGTCGCGGGCCCCGACGGGTCGGTCGTGAAGCGGTATCAGGACACCCCCTGGAAGACGCCCCTCACCAGCGCCGAGGCGGCCCAGATCGTGCCGCTCATGCAAGAAGTGGTCCAGGCCTCGGACGGCACCGCCGCCGGGATCTTCCCCGCGTGGGCTGACGTGGCGGCCAAGACTGGCACCGCACAGGTCGGCAACTCGGTCCAGAACACCGATGACTGGATGATCGCCTTCGCGCCGGCGACCAATCCGACCGTCGCGGTCGCGGTGGTGCTGCCGTACCAGGTCACCTCCGCGACCGGTGCGTCAGTCGCCGGACCCGTCATACGCTGCCTCATCGAAGGAACGCTCTCGATGCAAGCCGGCGGCGCGACTTCTGGAACGGCGACGACGTGTCCGTGACGACGCGGGTACTGAGGGCGAGCCAGGACGTAGGCTGGGGCGGGTATGGAACCCGTTAGCGATCCGCGTATCTACTCGAACCGCTATCAGGTCACGCACCTGATTGCCCGGGGTGGCATGGCCATGGTCTACCGGGCCCAGGACTTGCTGCTCAACCGGGCCGTAGCGTTGAAGATCCTCTACCCGGAACTCTCGGCTGACCCCACCTTCGTCGAACGATTCCGGCGTGAGGCCCAGGCCGCAGCGAACCTCTCGCACCCCAACATCGTCCCGGTCTTCGACTGGGGTCAAGACGGCGGGACCTACTTCATCGTCATGGAGTTGGTCGACGGGACGTCACTTGCCGAGATCGTGCGGGGTTCTCGCACGCTCACGCCGTCGCGGGCCGCCCAGATCACCGCGCAGGTGGCCGCCGCACTGGGCTACGCGCACCGTTCGGGTGTCGTTCACCGCGACGTGAAACCCGGCAACATTCTCATCACCACCGACGGGCAGGTGAAGGTCACCGACTTCGGCATCGCCCAGGCGGTCGCCAGCGAGGATCACCTCGCCGAGGCGGGATCGGTCATGGGCACCGCGACCTACTTCTCACCCGAGCAGGCCGAAGGGGCCGCCGTCGACGGACGAAGCGACGTCTACTCCCTCGGCGTGGTGCTCTACGAGCTTTTGGTCGGTCGACCACCGTTCATCGGTGATTCGCCGGTCGCCGTGTCGAGCCAACACGTGCACGGGACCGTGCCGTCACCGTCGGACTTCTCGGACTCGGTCCCCGCCGACCTCGAGGCGATCGTCATGCTCGCCCTCGCCAAGTCCCCGGACCGGCGCTATCAGACGGCCGACGAGCTTCGCGCCGACCTCGTGCGCTTCACCGACGGACAGCCGGTGCACGCCGCGACGCGCGACGGTTCCTACTACGGCGCCGACGTCACCCGGGCCGTGGCGACGGTCACGCCGGGCGAGCGGACCCAGGCGGTGCCGGTCATGTCCGGTCCGCGCACCGACGTACGACGTCGCCGTCGAGGGTCGAGCGGACTCGTCATCACGATCGTGATCATCGTGCTGCTCGCCGCGGGGGGCTACGCCTACGCCCGCCTCGCGAAGTCGAGCTCGGTGACCTCCATGCCCAACGTCGTCGGCGAGAGTGTCGCGACCGCGTCGTCCACGCTGCTCTCGGACAGCCTCGTGATCGGCACCACGAAACTCGTGTACTCCTCCAAGGCCTCGGGCACCGTGGTCTCGACGAATCCGGCCTCGGGTTCGACCGTGAAGAAGGGTGACACGGTCACCCTGCAGGTGAGCCAGGGCCCCGCGCCCGTGAAGGTGACGGTGCCCGACGAGACCGGCAAGGCGCTCTCGACGGCCCTGAGCGCGTTGCAGACCCTCGGGTTCATCGTCACGGTCAGCCAGACGTCCACGGCCCCGGCCGGCGGAGCCCCGAATACGGTGCTCTCCCAGACGCCCGTTGGCGGGACGTCGTCGCACGCGGGGGCGAAGGTCGTGCTGACCGTACTCTCCCAGGGGGCGACCTTCCCGCTGACCAACGTTCGCGGACAGACGTCGCTGCAGGCGGCTGCCACCCTCGGTCAGTACGGGCTGTCCGTGGGTTCGACGACGACGGGCTGTTCCAACACCGTCGCCCAGGGTCTGGTCCTGCGCACGATTCCGGCCGCCGGCCAACAGGTGTCGTCGGGCACGTCGGTCCAGCTGGTCACCTCGTCAGGGGTCTGCCAGGTGTACGTCGCCAACGTCATCGGTCAGACGCCCGCCGAGGCGTCATCGACGCTCTCGGCCCAGGGGCTCAACCTCGGACAGGTGACCGACGCCCTGCCGACTGACTGCCTGACCCCGGGGACCTCGGGCCAGATCATCAGCCAGAACCCCGGTCCGGGGATCTCGGTGCCCTACGACTCGGGCGTGGACGTCACCGTCTGTCCGTAGTCCCGCGGCCGTCGGGTGATTGGGTACCATGGACGCCTATGGCATCGAGCGGACCCAAGCGGCGCACCAGCAAAGAGATGGGACGCTACGTCTCGGCTGAACAGCGCGGCCGCTACACCCCACCGCGGCCGCCGGGCTCCGACCACAGTCCGCACTGGTACGGGTGGATGCTGCTCGACCTGCTCTTGTTCGGACTGATCGTGATCGTACTCAACTACCTTCAGGTGCTGCCGGGTGCGACGTCGGCGTGGTACCTCGGGATCGGACTCGTCGCGATGTTCTCGGCCTTTTACATGGCCACGCGGTATCGCTAAGCGAGTCGTTCGATCACCGTCGCGTTGGCGAGTCCGCCGCCCTCGCACATCGTCAGTAGTCCGTAGCGTCCGTTGGTGCGCTCGAGCTCGTTGAGCAGGGTCGCCGCCAACTTGGCGCCCGACGCCCCGAGCGGGTGGCCGAGCGCGATGGCCCCGCCGTTCACGTTCACCTTCGCGAGGTCGGCGTGGTGCTCGCGCTGCCAGGCGAGCACCACCGAGGCGAAGGCCTCGTTGATCTCCACCAGGTCGATGTCCTCGACGGTGAGTCCGGCCTTGGCGAGGACCTTCGCGGTGGCGGGAATCGGACCGGTGAGCATCGTCACGGGGTCGACGCCGGCCAGGGCGAAAGCGTGGAAGCGGGCGCGCGGTGTGTAGCCGAGGGCGCGGGCGCGCTCCTCGGACATGATGAGTACCGCCGAGGCGCCGTCGGTGATCTGCGACGAGTTCCCCGCGGTGATGGACCCACCTTCTTGGAACGCGGGCTTGAGGTTCGCGAGGATCTCGAGCGACGTGTCGGGGCGGATCCCCTCGTCGGTCGTCAGCCACTCGTCGGTGGCGCGTCCCTCGTCGTCGCGCACGGCGACGGGTACGATCTCGCGCTCGAATCGACCCTCGGCCGTCGCGCGCGCGGCGCGGCGGTGGCTCTCCACGCTGAAGGCGTCGAGCTCTTCGCGGGAGATGCCCCACTGTTCGGCGATCATCTGGGCGCCGATGCCCTGGTTCCTCAGCCCGCCGACCGGCTCGTAGCGCTCGGTCACGCGCGGACCGAACGGGAACCCGGAGTCCTTGCCGATGGACGAGCCCATCGGGACGCGCGTCATGACCTCGACGCCGGCGGCCACGACCACGTCGTAGGCGCCGGCCATCACGCCCTGGGCGGCGAAGTGCATCGCCTGCTGGCTCGAGCCGCACTGGCGATCGATCGTGGTGGCGGGCACCGACTCGGGCCACCCGGCGGCGAGCACGGCGTTGCGCCCAACGTTGAAGGCCTGTTCGCCGGTTTGAGAGACGCAGCCCATGATGACGTCGTCGATCACCGACGGGTCGAGGTCGTTACGGCTCGCGAGGGCCCGGAGCGCCTCGGACGCGAGGTCTACCGCGTGCCAGTTGCGAAGTTTCCCGTTGCGCCGCCCGCCCGGGGTGCGCAGTGCATCAACAATTACCGCTGTCGTCATGGCCGATCCTCTCATTACCGGGTAGTAACCCGTGGTGCGAATCCTAGACGGGGTTCGCGGAGTTCTCGGCGGTCGCGACGGTAGATTCATCCCGTGACAGCGACCGACGTGGACCAGTGGCTCGCCGACCGGGTGCCGCGGGTACTTCGTGCGCTCGGGGGCTCGCTCGATCGCGGTGGGATCGACGGCGAGGACCTTGGGTGGGTCGAGGGAACCTTCGTCCCCGAGGACTCGGCCGGCGTCGTCTTCGGGGTCGCGCTCGGCGCGGCGATGGTCGCGGCGGTGGACGTCGTCGAGATGTCGGCGCGACCGTCGGCCTCGCTAAGCGCCATGACGATCGAGATTGCTCGAGACCCGCGACGCGGTGAGACGTTGAGCCTGCGCGGCGAGGTCGTGTCACTCACGCGGTCTCGCGCGTCGGCCGAGGCCGTCCTGGTCGACGCGGCGGGCGTCGTCGTCGCTCGTTCGACCGCGACGCTGTCGCGACCGCCTCGAGGGTGATCAGATGTGCTCGGCGGGGACCTGGCCGAGTCGACCGGCG
>JAJXTB010000107.1 GCA_021784205.1 Actinomycetes bacterium | reverse complement strand
GATTGACGTTCACGGTCTTGGCCATCACGATGGGGTTGAGCACGTGGTTCTGGATGAGGGTGTAGGCGAGAAAGACGATCAGGGTCACGACGCCGGCGGTGGGCGAGTAGATGGCGGCAAAGAGCACGGTCGGAAAGCCCGCGAGCGCGCCGCCGATCTGGGGCAGGAAGTCCACCAGCAGGACCCAGAGCGCGAAGAGCAGGGGGTAGGGCACGCCGAGCGACACGAGCGTTATGAAGATCACGATCGCGCCGAGCGCTGACGTGAGGAACCCGCCGAGCAGGTAGCCGAGCGACGCCCGGGCGATGACCGCGCCGAGGCGCTCGGCGCGGGGCCGGTTGCGGTCCGAGAGCAGGGCCATGAAGCCGGTGTGCAGCTTGGGCGCCTCGACGAGCACGAGCACGATGTAGAAGAACATCGTGACGAGCATGAAGGTCGTGGTGATCGCGCCGCGGCCCAGGGCGAGCACCGGGCGCGAGAGGCCCTTGGCGAAGTTCGTGAGCTTGTCGGTGTTGTGGGCGATCCAGCGCTGGACGTGGTACTGGTGGAACAGGTGGCCGAGCCAGCCATGTCCGGCCTCGGCCTGACGTATGTAACCGGGCAGTGCGTTGGCGAGGTTGGTCAGGCCGTTCACGAGCGGGTAGCCGAAGGCGACCGCGAGACCCGTGAACGCGACGAGGGCCACCACCATCACCACCGTGACCGCGTAGCCGCGACGGTGCACGCCGTGGTGCATCAGCCAGTGCACGATCGGGTTGAGCAGCATCGCGATGAAGCTGCCCACCACCAGGGTGAGCAGGATCCCCTTCAGGTGAAAGAGAATCTGGCCCGCGGCGTAGACCCCGACGATGACCCCGACGGTGGCGAGGATGGTGGCGAGGGGCACGCTCGCGCTGCGCGCGCTCGCGAAGAGCCGCTCGCGGCGCGTCTCGCCCTGGACGGGTTCGCGCGCCTCGCCGGTCACGGTCGACGCGCCGTCGTGCGCGCCCGCTTCGCACGCGCGAGGTCATGGAGGCTCACGCGGCCAACTTATCCGAGCGACACCCGGCGAACGGGTCTTGTGCCACGGAGACCGCGTGTCGAGGCGCGGCATGCTAATAATGCCGGTGGTGCCGGTCGAACGAGAGGTGGGGCCTAGGACCATCGGCGACAGGGGCGATGCCCTGGTTCGCGGCGTCCCTGACGACGGGCATGGGCGTACCGGGTCGGCCCGGTCGATCGCGGGGAGGCGAGTGTGACAACGCAGCAGCAAACAGCCGACGAGGCACGAAGCGAGGCGATGGCCCGGGCGTCCTACGCCTCGGGGACGTCGCTCACCGCGCTGCTCGGCGAGACGATCGGGGAGAACCTGCGCCGCTCGGCGGCGCGCTGGCCCCGGAACGAGGCGCTCGTCGACCTCGGCGAGGACGTGCGCTACACCTACGAGGCCCTCGACGCCGCGGTCGACGACGTGGCCCGGTCCCTGCTCGCGGCCGGGATGGCCAAGGGCGACCGCGTCGCCGTCTGGTCGCCGAACCGCTGGGAGTGGGTGCTGCTGCAGTTCGCGACGGCCCGGATCGGGGTGATCCTCGTCAACGTGAACCCGGCCTACCGCACGCACGAGCTGCAGTACGCGATCAACCAGTCCGGCTCGCGCATGCTCTTCGCCGTGCCGACCTTCAAGACGAGCGACTACCGCGCGATGGTCGACTCGGTGCGCGCCGAGCTGGGCGCGCTCGAGCGCGTGGTCTACTTCGACACCGAGGACTGGGACACGTTCACGAGCGTCATGAGCGACGCCGCCACCCTCACCCGGCGCGAGGGTGAACTCGCCTTTGACGACGCGATCAACATCCAGTACACCTCGGGCACCACGGGTTCGCCCAAGGGCGCCACGCTGACGCACCACAACATCTTGAACAACGCGTTCTTCGTCGGCGAAGGCTGCCGGCTCGACGACCAGGACCGGGTCTGCATCCCGGTGCCCTTCTACCACTGCTTTGGCATGGTCATGGGCAACCTCGCGTGCGTGACCCACGGCTCGACGATGGTGATCCCCGCGCCGTCCTTCGACCCGACCGCCACGCTGCGCGCGGTCGCCACGGAGCGGTGCACCTCGCTGCTCGGCGTGCCGACGATGTTCATCGCCGAACTGGCACTCGCCGACTTCGCCGACTACGACCTCTCGACGCTGCGCACCGGGATCATGGCCGGCTCGCCGTGCCCGACCGAGGTGATGCGCCGGTGCATCAACGACATGCACATGTCCGAGGTGACGATCTGTTACGGGATGACCGAGACCTCGCCGGTGTCGACCCAGACGGCCTTCGACGACCCCGTCGTCAAGCGCGTGAGCACCGTCGGGCGGGTGATGCCCCACGTCGAGGTGAAGATCGTCGACCCCGACGGGCTCGTGGTGCCGCGTGGCGTGAAGGGCGAGTTCTGCACCCGGGGCTACTCGGTGATGCTCGGCTACTGGAACAACCCCGAGAAGACCGCCGAGGCGATCGACGAGGCCGGCTGGATGCGCACCGGCGACCTCGCGACGATGGACGAGGACGGCTACCTCGACATCAGCGGCCGGATCAAGGACCTCATCATCCGCGGCGGCGAGAACGTCTACCCGCGCGAGGTCGAGGAGTTCCTCTACACCCACCCCGACATCATCGACGTGCAGGTCATCGGGGTCCCCGACGACCACTACGGCGAGGAGGTCGCGGCCTGGGTCATCGCGCGCGAGGGAGCAGAGATGAACGCCGACGTACTGCGGGCCTACTGCGCCGAGAAGATCGCGCGCCAGAAGATCCCCAAGTACGTCGTCGTGGTGAAGGAGTTCCCGATGACCGTCACCGGCAAGGTCCGCAAGATCGAGATGCGCAACCAGTCCGTCGAGCTGCTGGGCCTGGCCAAGCCGACGGCCTAACGCCTCGCTACACCCCGAGCATGCGCGCGATGAGGAGCTTTTGGACCTCGCTCGTGCCCTCGCCGATCTCGAGGATCTTCGAGTCGCGGTAGTGGCGCGCGACGGGGCACTCGTTCATGAAGCCGTAGCCGCCGTGGATCTGGGTGGCGTCGCGCGCGTTGTCCATCGCGGCGTTGCTCGCGACGAGCTTGGCGATTGCCGCCTCCTTCTTGAAGGGTCGGCCCGCGAGCATCCGCGCCGCGGCGTCGTAGTAGGTGCAGCGCGCGCTGTGCGCGCGCGCCTCCATCTCGGCGATCTTGAAGGCGACCGCCTGGTTGCGCCCGATCGCGTGGCCGAAGGCCTCGCGCTCGTTGGCGTAGGCGATGCTCTCGTCGACGCAGCCCTGGGCGGCCCCCACGGCGAGCGCGGCGATGGCGATACGGCCCTCGTCGAGGATCTGCAGGAAGTTGCTGTAGCCCCGGCCCCGCTCGCCGAGCAGGTTCTCCTCGGGGACTCGCAGGTCCTCAAAGGCGAGCGGGTGGGTGTCCGAGGCGTGCCAGCCGACCTTGTCGTAGGCGGGCTCGACGGTGAAGCCCGGCGTGGGGACCTCGACGAGGATCGAGCTGATGGCCTTGCGCCCGTCGGGCGCGACGTCGGTCACCGCGGTGATGGTCACCAGCTTGGTCAGCTCGGTGCCCGAGTTCGTGATGAAGGCCTTGGACCCGTTGATGACCCACTGGCCGTCCTCGAGGCGCGCGGTCGTGCGGGTGCCCCCGGCGTCGCTGCCCGCGCCGGGCTCGGTCAGCCCGAAGGCGCCGAGGGCCTGGCCCGAGCTCAGCTGGGGCAGCCAGTACTGCTTCTGGGCCTCGTTGCCGAAGCGGTAGACCGGCATCGCGCCGAGCGAGCACCCCGCTTCGAGGGTGATCGCGACGCTCTGGTCGATGCGCGCCAGCTCCTCGATGGCGATGCACAGGGCGAAGTAGTCCCCGCCCATCCCGCCGTACTCCTCGGGGAACGGCAGGCCGAACAGGCCCATCTCGCCCATGCGGCGCACGACCTCGTAGGGGAACGTGGCCGTCGTGTCGTGGTGGTGCGCCACCGGGGCGACCACGTTGGTCGCGAAGTCGCGGACCGTCTGGCGCAGGTGCTCCAGCTCCGGGCTCAGTCCGTAGTCAGCCATCTCGTCTCTCCATTCTTCGACCGGTCGTCAGGCCCCGGTAACGGGGTCCTCGAGGCTCGCGGCGAGCGCCGTCACGGTGCGCGACGGGCTCGGCCGGCCGAGCTGACCCGCCATCCACAGGCTCGTGCGGCACAGTGCCTCGAGGTCGACGCCCGTCTCGATGCCCAGTCCCTGCAGGTGCCACACTAGGTCCTCGGTCGCGAGGTTCCCGGTGGCCGAACCCGCGTAGGGGCACCCGCCGAGCCCGCCCGCGGAGGCGTCGACCGTGGTGACGCCCTGCTGGAGCGCACAGAGCGTGTTCGCGAGGGCCTGGCCGTAGGTGTCGTGGAAGTGCACCGCGAGCCGGTCGGGCCCGATGCCCCGGTCCGCGAGCGCGTCGAGCAGCGCGACCACCTGACCCGGGGTGGCGACCCCGATGGTGTCGCCGAGGGAGACCTCGCCACAGCCCATCGCGACGAGCGCCTCGACGACGTCGGCCACGGGCGCCGGCTCTACGTTGCCCTCCCACGGGTCGCCAAAGCACATCGACACGTACCCGCGCACCGCCAGACCCGCCTCGACCGCGCGCTGCGCGACGCCGGCGAAGATCGCGAGGGATTCGGCGCGCGACCGGTTCAGGTTGCGCTGGGCGAAGGTCTCGGTCGCGCTCGCGAAGATCGCGATCTCGCGCACCCCGCTCTCTAGGGCCCGGTCCAGCCCGCGCTGGTTGGGCACGAGGACCGGGTGGCGGCCCGTGAGCTCGCCGAGCCCGGCGAGCAGCGCCTCGGCGTCGGCGAGCTGGGGAATCCACGACGGCGGCACGAAGCTCGTGAGCTCGACCGCCTCGAGGCCGCTCGCGATGAGCCGCTGGATGAACTCGATCTTGGTCGTCACGTCAACGACCGTCGACTCGTTCTGGAGTCCGTCGCGCGCGCCGACCTCGTAGACCGTGACGCGACGGGGCAGTCCGTCGAGCGCGGCCACCTGTGGCGTTTTCATGCTGTACCCCCTCGTGCCGATCACGTCCCGCCAAGTGGTGTAAGAGCAACCTCCGGCTGAACGAGATCGTAGACAGTCGCGTGGTCTCGCGCAACGTGCGGTCCTAGCCCCAGAAGTATCCGCTGGGATCGTCGCGTAGTTTGCTGAGGATGACATCAAGTGGTTGACGCTCAGCGACGTCGAGGAACGGCTCCCACTCTCCGTCGGGCGAGCGCACGTGCAGTGTCCAGGTGTCGTCGTCGTGGCGAACGAGCATGGCGAGTTCGTCGACGTGCGTGGTGGTGAAGGGCCTCGCGAAGGTCTCGGTGATGATGAGGCAACCATCGCCCTCGAGAACCGCGAGCACGCCCGGACGCGTGGGCTGAACCTCGCCGAGCAGAGCCTCAAGTTGGCGAGCGGCCTCGTGCACGAGACGAGGCTAGGTCCTCAGCTCGCGCGACGCCTCTTGATCGCGGGTGTCGCGGCGATGGCGCTCGTGCGCTTGAGCAGGGCCATCGACGTCTCGGAGAGGTAGCGACGCTCAGCCACCTGCCACTCGTCGTGGATCTCGAGGACCACGGCGGTGACGAGGCGGTTGACCGCCTCGTCGTTGGGAAAGACCCCCACGACGTCGCTGCGGCGCTTGATCTCGCGGTTGAGTCGTTCCAGGGGGTTGGTCGACCAGATCTTGCGCCAGTGCGCCCCGGGAAAGTGCGTGAAGGCGAGCAGGTCCTCTCGGGCCTGGCTGAGCATGTTCGCCACGTCAGGGAACTGACCCGCCAGGGTGTCCGTGATGCGCTCGAACTGACCCGTGACGCTCGGCGCCTCGGGCTGAGCAAAGTTCGTCTGGAGCGCGGCGATCACCATGGGCACCTGGGTGCGACTCACGCGAGCCAGCACGTTGCGCATGAAGTGCACGCGACAGCGCTGCCAGGATGAGCCGATCATGATCGCCGCGACCGCCTTCTTCAGCCCGGCGTGCTGATCGCTGATCACGAGACGCACGCCGTGAAGACCTCTGGCGCGCAGCGAGCGCAGGAAGTCGGCCCAGAACGCCTCGTTCTCGGTGTCGCCGACGGCCACGCTGAGCACCTCGCGGCGTCCGTCGCTCGAGACTCCGGTCGCGACGACCACGGCACGGCTGACCACCTGGTGATCCACGCGGGCCTTCAGGTAGGTGGCGTCGAGGAAGAGGTAGGGAAAGTCGAGGGCCGAGAGGTCGCGAGTGCGAAAGGCCGACATCTCCGCGTCCAGGTCCTCACAGATCCGGCTCACCTCGGACTTGGAGAGTCCCGCGTCGATGCCCAGGGCCCGCACGAGGTCGTCGACCTTGCGCGCCGAGACCCCGTGGACGTAGGCCTCCATGACGACGGCGAACAGGGCCCGGTCGATGCGCCGACGACGCTCAAGGAGCGAGGGAAAGAACGAGCCCTCGCGCAGCTTGGGGATCTTGAGCTCGAGGTCGCCGGCCTTGGTCGAGAGCGTGCGCTCACGATGCCCGTTGCGCTGGGCGAGGCGTTCGTCACTTCGCTCGAAGCGCTCGGCACCGATGCGCTGGGTGAGCTCGGCCTCGATGAGAGCCTGATAGAGCATCTCGGCGCCGCGGCGCAGCACGTCGATGTCACCGCCGGCCTTGATTGCCTCGAGCAGTCCGTGCAGGTCAAACTGGGTCTGGGTCATTGGGGTCTCCTTAGTGTGAGTTGAACTTCCACACCGAAGATTGCCCCAATGGCCCGCTCACTCAGCGAGCCGCGAAATTACACCACTCGAAGGGACGTGAACCTCGTGGTGGCCCGATCCACCAGGTATTGGTTTACACCCGAGGCGCCGGCGCACCGTCGTCACGGGACTCGCAGGGCCATCGCTTAGGCTTTCTCACCATGGCAATCCGTCGAATGGCAACGTTCCTGTCGACGCTCGTCGTGCTCACCGCCATCGCCGGGGCACCGGCGGGCGCCGCATCGAGCACCACGAGCACCACGAACACGGTCAGCCCGGCCTGGGTCGGCTACGACATCAGCTTCCCCCAGTGCGGCGGCACCCTGCCCACGGGCATGGGCTTTGGCGTCGTCGGGGTGAACGATGGTCGCCCGCTCACGACCAATCCCTGCCTCGCGACCGAGGCCCAGTGGGCGGCGTCGGGACTCGCCGCCACGCCCCAGTTCTACGTGAACACCGCCAACCCCGGTCCGTCCAACAATCCCGCCTGGCCCACGACCCAGACCTTCCCCGAGGTCTGCACCGGCGCCGACTCGGTCGGCTGCTCGTATGACTTCGGCTGGAACGCCGGCAGCAACGCCCTGCAGGCAGTGATCGCCGCCGAGACCCAGATCGGCGTGAGCGCCCCGGGTACGGTGGCGACTTCGGCCACGTGGTGGCTTGACGTCGAGACCGGAAACTCCTGGCAGAGCCTCGGCACCGGCGCGGCACCCACCCCGGCCCAGTTCGCCAACGACCAAGCTGTGATGCTGGGCGAACTCGCCTTCCTGAGCGGGCGCGGCATCCACTCGCTCGGTATCTACTCCACGTCCTACCAGTGGGGCCAGATCGCCGGGGCGACCGGCAAGACCTTCGCCGCCTACGACGCGTGGCTACCGGGCTACGCCTCCATCACCGACGCCCAGGCGGCTTGCGCGATCCCGGCCTTCTCAGGCGGGCGCACCGCGATGATCCAGTACTCGTCCAATGCGCTCGACGGCGACTACATCTGCCCGGTCACGAGCACGCCCAGCACCGCCTCGGTGACCGTGGCCGGCTCGGCGACCTTTACCGACCAGTTGAGCGTCACCGGTGAGCAGTCGCCGGTCGCCTACGTCCAGACGGCCGGCTCGCCGGCCCTCGTCGTCTCGCCGACCGGGCTCGTCACGACGAGTGGCCAGCTTGCACGCGGGACTTACACGGCCTCGGGCACGCTGAGCACCAACGGTATTTCCGGCACCTTCAGCTTCACCCTCGGCGTCGGCCAGCTCACCCAGGTGGCGCCGACGACCAACGCCACGTCCGTGACCGCTTCGGCGACCTTCACCGACCAGTTGAGCGTCACCCCGATCGGCGGCGCGGTCGCCTACGCCCAGACGAGCGGCGCGCCGTCACTCGTCGTGTCGCCGACCGGACTCGTCACGACGAGCGGCCAGCTCGCGCGCGGTACGTACGTGGCCCGCGGCACGACGAGTGACGCGAGTGGCGACGGCGGGACCTTCTTTTACCGCTTGAACGTCGGCACGCTCACCGAGAGCCTGCCGGTGCGCCAGAGTGCGACCACCTTCGCCGCGACGACCTTCAGCGACCAGCTCAGCGTCACCGGCGCGACGGGCGCGGTCACCTTCACCCAGACGACTGGCGCCCCGTCGCTCGTCGTCTCGCCAGCCGGCTTCGTCACGACGAGCGGCAGTCTCGCCGTCGGCTCCTACGTCACCCGCGGGACGACGGTCGACACGAGCGGCGACAGCGGAACGTTCTTCTTCAACCTCCTCGTCACCCCCGTCGGCACCTTGACCCAGGGGTCGCCGACGAGCGCCTCGGTGACGACCGTCGTGGCCTCCGCCTTCAACGACCAGCTGAGCGTGACCGGCGCCAACGGCGCGGTCACCTACAGCGCGACGAGCG
>JAJXTB010000106.1 GCA_021784205.1 Actinomycetes bacterium | reverse complement strand
CCCCGCCGCTGCCGAGCGCCCCCGCGACCAGCGAGATCACGGGCTTGGGGTAGTCGATGCCGCGCAGGATCGAACGCGCGATGAGCCGGGACTGCCCGCGCCGCTCGCTCTCGAGGGTGGGCTTCGCCCCGAGGGTGTCGGTGACGAAGAGCGCCGGCAGGCCGAGACGCGCGCCCACCTCGAGCACGCGCGCCAGGTGGGCGAAGTCCTCGGGGCCGGGATTCGCGGGGCGCTTCATCACCGAGTCGCCGTAGCGCTGGTACGAGGGCTGAGTACCGAGGATCACGAAGGGTTGGGGGCCCAGCTTCGCGAAGGCGGCGACGATCGCGGGGTACCGGCGCACGTCGGCCTCTTGGATGTGGTTGTAGAGCGCGATCGCGTCGGTAAAGCCGTACTGCGCGATGAACTCTAGGTCGACCCGGTTCGCGTCAGCGATGAGGTCCTGGTACTGCTCGAGCAGCGCGTCGGCCCGGTCGCTCGACGTCGGTGGTCGCACCGCGGCGGGCACCAGGTCGGGCGTGCCGGTGATGTCGTCGAAGCGCGGTCCGTGGATGCCGGCCACACCGAAGGCGTAGACCCGGCGCTGATTGAGCACCGTGAGGTTACGCACCAGCGGCTCGGTCTCCTTGGTGAGCTCCTTGTGGCGCTCGGGCGGCGCGGTCGTCGCGTAGACCGCGCCCAGATACCAGACCAGTTCGGCCACGTCGGCGAGCACGACGTCGATGTTTCGGTCGAGCAGGTTCGTCTCGGCGCTCTGGGAGTCGCTCGGCACCGCGATGCCCTCGAAGGCTTCGATCACGTTGGGTCCGGCGAAGCCGAAGTTCGTGCCCGATGTCGCGAGGATGAGGTCGGCGTTGGGCACCGCACTCGCCGAGACCCCGCCCCAGACATTGCCGAGCAGCACCGCGACATGGGGCAGGTCTACCTTCTCCTTGTAGAGCCGGATGGCCTCGACCATGCGCGTCATCTGGGTCAGACCGGCGAAGTTCTCGTGCTGGCGAACGCCGCTCGAGGCGTAGACCGAGACGAGCGGGAGGTGTTTGGCGATCGCGAGGTCCGCGGCGGCCTGGAACACCTCGCCCGAGATCACCCCGAGCGAGCCCGCGAAGAAGTCCCAGTTCATCGCGTAGAGCACGGCGGGTCGTCCGTCGATGGTCGCCAGACCGTAGGTCGACGACTCGCTCTTGCCCCGTTTGGTCTCGCGGCCGAGCTTGTCGAAGTACGACTCGTCCTTCTCGTTACCGTGACCGCGGCGCACCAGTCCGACGAGGTCCTTCGCGAGGTGCCAGCGTCCGTGACTGGCCTTGAAGTGGACGAGCTCTTGCAGGAGTGACAACTGCGACGGGCTGTTCACCGTGCGCCGGTTGCGCAGGTGCGCCTCGACCGGCTCTTCGAAGATCGGCAGACCCATCGGGTAGCCCTCGCCGAAGAGTGTGGCGTCGAGCTCGTCAAACGGGGAGGAGCCGTCGGGCTCAGGGGTGACCGACATGGGAGCCCATTATTGCACGCAACACCCGCAACGCTGACGGTCCCAGCGCACACCTCGGCCAGGGCACCACGTCAGATTCGTGATTTCCAGTGCACCCTTCGCTTACTGATAAGTAAGACGATTCGTCATTCGCCGTCGTCACCCAGCGAGGGCACCGCGCCGTGCGCCAACGACCGACGTCATCGGGTTCACGCGCGAAATAAGGGCGGCGTCGAATATCCAATCCGTACTGGTCGTCGAGAAACGCGAATGATCCATCGATTCGGTCGCCCCCACGGCCACCGTCGACGCCCTCTCTCCTACGCAGCCACGACGCACCGTCACCGACGGAGCCAGATACGTCCGCGGTGTCCGTCCGCGAAGTACCGCTAACAACGTCGCCGCCAACGACGCGAAGCCGGTGGAAAAAGGGTCTGGTATTATGAAACTTCATCGATTGACTGATGGGCACGTGGACGTTGTTGGGGGGCCAAGGTGCAAAACGTCTTGGAATTGCGCGATAATTCTTGTCGCGGGATTTGCTCTGATAGCGACGGTGTGGCCCCGATGGGAAGTGGCGGGCCATCAGAAGCGCTGGAAAAGCGCATCGAATGCGCGCGGCATCTAACGCGCTGGTCTCCCCTCACGCCGACGTCGTTTCCTTCTCGGCGCCCTACCGACCACACGGGTGAGGGGTAGGCCCGAGTGGACGCGCACCGCAACCGGCGATCTCCGACCCAGGGCCCGGTCGACAGCGTTCTCCCGAGTCACGCGAACCCCGAGATAGACGCGTCGTGGCAACGGTCACTCGCCCGCGGTGTACCCCAAGACATCTTTCCCGAAGTTCCGCTCATTGACTACGACTCCGATTCGCAGTTGATGCGCGCCGCGCGTCCCGTGTTGCAACGCTTGGAGTCGAGCATTTTGGATGCGTCGATGAGCTTGCTGCTCTCAGACGCGAGCGCCTGCATCATCGATCGTCGCGTCGGACATCGCAAGTTGACGGCGAGCTTGGACGACGCCACCGTCGTCCCGGGGGCGATCTACAGCGAAGCCGTCGTCGGCACGAACGCACTCGGCCTCGTGATCGAGACGAAGCAGCCGGCGGGCGTCGCGGGGAGCGACCACTTCACCGAAGTGCTGCAGAACTTGACGTGCGTGGCCGTGCCTATCGTCAGTCCCTCGGATGGTCGGCTGGTGGGCGTGCTCGATGTCACCCACAAGGCGGGCAAGGTCTCTCCCCTGACGCTTCCGATGCTGCTGGAGGCGTCACACTCGATCCGCGAGTTGCTCGCGGCCGATACCTCGCGCGCCGATCACGTCCTCATGCAGCAGTTCCGGGCGACCATCCGAAGGTTTTCGGGACCCGTCGTGCTGCTCAAGGGAGACCTGGTCATCACCAACGCCAGGGCCGCGGCCATCTTGCGACCCGATGATCAGATTCTGCTTCGACAAACCTTCCACGAGATTCGAGGGGCATCGCCCCATTCGGTCGAGTTGACCCTGCTGTCGGGCATCACCGTCCGGGCGACGTTTCGCCCGCTCGTCGACGAATCCAAAGTCATCGGCACGATCATCGAGTTCGAAGAAGCCCCCGCTCGGGTCCGAACCACTCGGAGCGAACCTGGTTCGAGTTCAACCGAGTGCTTACCGGGACTCGCCGGTCACAGCTCGCCGTGGCGTCAGGTGTGCCACACCGTTCAACGCCAGATTGACAGTGACGTCGCGCTCGCTCTGTTGGGCGAGCCGGGCGTCGGGAAGGTCGCGATCGCGACCGCACTTCATGAGATGAGAACGAGGCACAACCCCGAATTCGGACCGATGCAGATCGTCGACGCCGCCCTGGCGGTGTCGGATCTCACCGAGTGGCTCAGCGCGCTCAAGGCCGCGGTCCACGGCGGTGGCACCGTTGTAGTGCGCCACGTGGACTCGTTGACCCCGGCGATCGCCGCCGCCGCCGCCGCGATCGTCGGCGAACGGCATCGCGACGTGCGTCTCTGTGTGACCGCGGGCGAGTCGTGGCACGCCGACGCGCCGCGGGTGCTCGTCGACCAGTTCCCACTGGTGATCAACGTGCCGCCGCTTCGCCATCGCATCGAGGACCTTCCCGACCTGATGGACGCCATGATGAAACGTCAGGGAGTCGACCTGCGGACGATTCGTGTCTCGGCCGAGGCGACTGACCTACTCGGCCGCTCGGCCTGGCCCGGCAATCTGCGAGAACTCGATGGACTGCTCGCCGGAATCTTGACCAAGCGCAGCAGGGGGGTGGTCCTTCCCGAGGACCTTCCACTCAGCTACAACGTCAGTGACCGCCGCATGCGCCTTACCGCCATCGAGCGTGCCGAATGCGAGGCAATCCTTCGAGCGTTGGCGAAGTGCGGTGGCAACAAGAGCGATGCGGCGGCAGAGCTCGGGGTGTCGAGATCGACGCTCTACCGCAAAATCGAGGTGTACGGCATCACGTGAGAACGTGGCGATCGAGGGGCTCGATCGTCACGTTACCCCGCGCAATTCGCGAGCGGCGCGGTCCAACCAACGGTCGGGCATCAACCTCGAACCGTGTCGTCACGTTCGCCGCGCTTCACCCGTCTTCTCGTACTCGTTGTCGTGACCAATTTCGGTGATACGCCCCAACGCGTCGGGGTTCTCCAGGCTCGACGTGTCTCCGCTCGCCTCGCCTAAGTAGGCCGATCGGATGAGTCGCCGCAGAATCTTGCCGTTTCGCGTGTGCGGTAGATCGTCCACGACGTAAACGGCCTGGGGCGCGAGCGACTTGCCAAGCGCTTTGGTAACGGCGGCCGAGACCTCACCGGGGAGATCATCCGGCGACGAATCTCCGATTCGTTCGGTGACAAAGACGACGATCGCCGAACCCTTGATCTTGTGCGGTACCCCGATCACCGCCGCTTGAGCGACGGCGCGGTTCTGAATCGCAACGGCCTCGATCTCCGCGGGGCCGATTCGCTTGCCCGCGACCTTGATCGTGTCGTCCGTGCGTCCGACCAAATACCAGTGATTGTCATCGTCGCGCTTCGCCGAGTCACCCTGGACCCACACGTCGGGGAACTTGCGCCAGTACGCGTCGAGGTATCGCTCACGCTCCCCCCAGAATCCCTGGGTCATGCCGACGAAGGGCTTCATGATGGCCAATTCGCCGAATGCGCCGACGACCGGTGCGCCCGCACCGTCGAGCACGTCCGCCGCGACGCCGGGTACCGCGGTGTTGAAGCCCGCCACTTTGATCGGACGAACGGGTACGCACCCCAGTATGCCCCCGCCGATTTCGGTTCCTCCCGAATAGTTACTGATCGGCGCTCGGCCGTGACCGACGTTCTCGAAGTACCAGCGATACGAATCCTCGTCCCACGGCTCGCCCGTTGAGGGAAGCATCCGCAGGCTTGAGAGATCGGACTTGGCCACCTCAAGGTGTCCCACGGCGCGCAGTTGGCGGACCAACGTCGGCGCTAAACCCAAATGCGTCACGCCGTAGGTCTCGACCATTCGCCAGAGTCGCCCGGCATCAGGAAAGTCCGGGGCGCCCGAGTACATGACGATCGTCGCCCCTGCGGTCAACCCGGCCACGACGACACCTGGTCCCACCAACCAGCCGAGGTCGGTCGTCCACATCAGGACGTCGCGTTCCCTCAGGTCGAACAGCTGCGTGAAGTCCTGGGTCATCTTCAAGGGGAAACCACCGTGGACGTGCACCGTCGCCTTGGCCTTGCCCGAGCTGCCCGACGTGTACGCCAGCATGAATGGGGTATTCGGATCCAGCGACGCCATCGGGGCCTGCGCGTCCGCGCTCGCGCCCGTGGCGCTCCAAACGACGTCGCGTCCTGGTTCACGATTCGCCTCGATGCCCAGGTGCGGCACCATGACCACCGTGGTGACGTTGGCGCATTGGGATACGGCTTCGTCAGCCACCGCCTTCATCGGCACCACTTTGCCCCGACGCATAAAACCGTCGGCGGTGATCAACAGGCGCGCTCCGCAATCACTCAGACGACTCGCCACCGCTTCTGGCCCGTAACCGGAGAAGAGCGGCACAATAATCGCGCCGAGCCGGGCCACCGCGAGAATCGCCATCGCGCCTTCGGGAATCATCGGCAGGAATATCCCCACGCGATCACCGACTCCTATGCCTAACTCCGCCAGCAGCGTCGTCAAGTGTTGGGTCTCGCTTTCGAGTTGCTCCCACGTCAGCGCGACCGACTCGCCCCCGTCACCTTCCCAGATGAGCGCCGTCTCCTTGCGGAGCGGTCCCGCCGCGTGGCGCGTCAGGGCGTTGTGGGCGAGATTGAGCTCGCCGCCCACAAACCACTGAGGCCACTGGGGACCGTCGGCAAGGTCGACGAAGCGGTCGTAGGGTCGGAACCACTCAATGCCGAGGTCGGCGAGCGTCGCCTCCCAGAACTGACTCGGCTTGTCCACGCTCCAACGGTAGAAATCCTCGTAGTCGCTCAGGCCGGCTCGACGCATCACCGCGTACAGCCGTGAACTCTCGATCTGTTCGACCGTCGGTTCCCAAATCACCTCTCCACTCGCCATACAACCACCTTTTCGTTCTCCATGGATCCGGGTTGTTCACTGCATCCGGGCTAGCACCAGTTAGGCGACTACGACGCCGACCTGTGATGCAGCACTCCCCACTCGTCAAAGGCGATCTCGTATCCGGGAGGCGTCACGACCGTGGTCATCGGGTCTTGAATCACGCACGGTCCCTGGACCACGTTGCCCGGCTTCAACCCCTCCATCTGCCAGATGTCAAAGGAGCGCAACTGTCCGTCGTGGAACACGTCACGCACCCCGACGTGGGCCGACGGGCTCGGCCGCTCCGCCGCCAACGGACGCCGGTCGAGGCTCGGCTGACGCCGCGGTACCACGGCGTGGAGATAGACCTCGGTCACCGCGTAGCCGCCCTCGGGGAAGCGCGCACCAACCGGGTAGATCTCGGTGTAGACGTTCTCAAAGGCCATAATGAGCCGATCGACGTCCGCCGCAGTCTCCATCGTCGCGAAGTTGAGCGGCGTATCGAAACTCTCCAACTGCCCTAGGTAGCGGGCGTAGACCCCGTAGCGGAAGATCACGTCCTCGGGCTCCACGTTGGTGGCGGCGAGCTCAGCGAGGGCGCGCTGCTCCAGACTGCGCCACGCGTCCTCGATCTCGCGGCCGGCAGTGACCTTCGCCTCGTCGTTCATCCCGCGCGGCAGCGACACGCTGCAGCTCGTCTCGTAGCGGTGGAAGGACTCGGCACAGGCTGCGCCGTAGGCCGAGAAGCCCGCGGCCCACGGGACCGTGATGACACCGGCCAGCCCGAGGCCTTCGGTGTAGCCCCACATGTGCACTGGTCCGGCGCCGCCGTAGCACAACGCCGTGAAGTTCGCCGCGTTGTAGCCCTTGGACAGCAACATCGTGCGGAGCATGTCGCGCATCTGGTGGTGGGCCACATCGATGACCCCGGCCCCCGCTGAGAAGACGTCCAGACCGAGCGGGATCGCCACGCGCTTCTCGAGTTCCTCGAGTGCGCGGTCCCGGTTCAGCTTGATCTTGCCGCCCAGGAAATAATCCGGATCGACGTAGCCAAGTGCCACGTTGATGTCGGTGAGCGTCAACTGTGGGTACTCGTAGCACACACCAATCTTGTAGCCCGCACTCTCGGGGCCGAGGTGAACCCGCTTGTACTCATCGACGCTCACGACCGAGCCGGCGCCGGCGCCGATCGAGTCCAGGGAGACCATTGCGGTGGCGAGACGGTGCTTGGCGAAGTCCGCGGACCTGCGCACCTGGATGATGTTGTCCACCAGAATGCCCACGTCGAAGCTGGTTCCGCCCATGTCAGCCGTCACGACGTTCTGCAGACCGAGGGTCTTTCCAATCACCTGCGCCCCCGTGAGGCCACCGATCGGACCCGAGATCACCGTTTCGTACAGGCGCGGATACTCGAGGTCGACTGCTCCGCCATAGGACAGAAGCGTCTGCATGCGACCGCGGTAGCCGTCGGAGGCCGCCGCCTCGCCGATGCCCCGCAGCTGGGTGCGCGTCTTCTCAGCCGCGTAAGCCTGGAACAGCAGACTCTTGGCCCGGTTGTTCTCCTTGATCACCGGAGCCACGTCCGAGGAGATCACGACGGTCGCGGTGCTCCCACGTCGGGCAATGACCTCGTCGACGATCCGCTTGGCCTCCTGCTCGTGCGCCGGGTTCACGAAACAGTTGAGAAAGAGAATCCCAATGACCTCCGCGCCTCCGTCGATCAACCGCTCCGCCGCTGCGACGACTTCGTCGTGATTGAGGGGAATGACGACCTCTCCGGGCTCTGGGCTGCGGGTCGGGAAGATGTTGCCGCCCGCTACTCGCTCGCTCACCCCGAGCACCATGTCCGGGTCGACGAGTCGTGCCGTGTGGCGTCTCAGCTGCTGATGAAGGATGTGCTCTTGGGGTTCGCCCAACCACGTCAAGCAGCCTTCGGTCGTCAAGATGTCCTCGAAGCCGCGTGTCACGATAAGCCCGACACGCGATCCGGTCCTGGTCAGCACCGTGTTGAGGATCCCCGTACCGGTGTAGATACTCACGATTGCTCGCTCGTGGACGTCGCGCGAGTTCAGTCCCAGATATCCCGCGGCGTCCCCCACCGATTCGAGGTAACTGCGTGGCTCGTTCTCGCGGTCGGTGAGTGACTTGCCGACGGTAAATGTCCCGTCGTCGCTGACAATGACGCAGTCGGTCATCGTGCCACCAGCGTCAATGGCGATAATTAGGTCGCCGCTTGTCTCAGACATTCTGAGTCTCCTTCATCCATTTTTCAGTAAGTTGGTTAGTCCGGTCTTGAAACCACTCGGGGCTTTCGTCATCGAGGGGCGAGCCCAGGAAATCACGATAAAAACTGTCAATATCGGGCAGCATGTCGAACACGGGCGGATAGCCCGGGGGAACCACTTCCACCGCCAATTGCGCGGCGCAACCTGGGCAGTAGTACTCCCGCACCGTCATCCAGCCCGGCTCTGGTGCCGAATAGGCCGGGGTGTAGACCTCTTCGAAGTCCTCCGAGGTCCGCCGCACCCTGACGCTCGTAGCGAGCTTCCAGTTCACGCGGTAGTCGCCAAAGTCGTGCCCGCAGTCGCACCGTACGGTCCGGCCCCCCGTCTCACTCTGGACTACGTACAGGTGATCCGTCAGCCGAAGCAGCACCCTCACGTTCCACCCCAAGCGCTCC
>JAJXTB010000105.1 GCA_021784205.1 Actinomycetes bacterium | reverse complement strand
TCGACGGCGACGCTCCCGCTGGCCTTGGCCGACATCCGTGGGACCGCATCCCGAAGGTCGAGTTGGATACCTCCGCCGCCGCGCGGTTGGGTTACACACCGGTGGGCGACTACGCGACGACCGTGCGAGACGAGATCCAGTGGCTCGTCGAGGTCGGCTCCGGCGCGCATCCGGGGAACGTCATCGAATGGTCGACTCCGGGTCCGCTCGACTACGCCCTTGAAGACGACTATCGCCGAGCGCACCGCATCTGAGTGCACGAGATAGGTCGCGTCGGTCGACGGGCCCCGATTCCGCGCGACAGCATCACGGCCCCACGGGCGTCGCGCGAGGCGAACGGTTGGTGCCGCTGCGTACCGACCGTGCTCCGGCCCGCAGTGACTCGCGCGGAAGTAGCGAATTACCGCGCCACGGTGATGGACCTGTCTCGGTTGTTGGGTCGGGGTCACGCATTGCCGCGCCCCTCGTCACCCACGGGTTACGTGGCCGGCGTGCTCAGCGTCGACGAGTCATCGATGGCTCGGCCCTCGTCGAGGGCGGCGTGTCGCCAGTGGCTGTGGAGGCGGCGACAGCGACGAGGGTCGGGTGAGTCGGCCAGTCCACGACGACTCAGCCCTCGATGTCGCGGCGGCACCACGCGTAGAGTGCGTCGTAGACGAAAGCGCCGCGCTCGATGAGTCGCTGATCGTCCCCCTCGACGTCGAGCCCGCCTTCGCCGATGGCGAGCAGGCCAGCTCCCGCGGGGTCGCTTCCGAGGTCGGCTCGCACGTCGGCCGCGTGGACGATCTTCGCCAGTCGCGCGAGCGCGGGGTCGCTTCCGAGGTCGAACGCGTCGATCATCGTTTCGAAGCTGCAGCGCTCGGCGCCATCGGGACCGACCGAGTGGGTGTACTGCGCGCCGGGCGCATCAAAGGACCGGCCACCGGTAGATGCGGCGACGGTGAGCACCTCGTCGGCCGAGACGAAGACGATCTCGGCCTCGGGGTCGATGAAACGCCGGATGAGCCAGGGGCACGCGACGCGGTCGGTCTTCGGTCGGGCCCGGGTGATCCACTTCATGGTCGTTCCTCCTCTGCGGTTCCGTGATGTCCAGCGATGGCAGCGCGCGCCGACGACACCAGATTGACACGCCGAGCCCAGCGCCAGAGCGCGAGGTCGTAGCCACCCTTCACCACGCCCGCGATGAGCATCGGCGCTCCGAGGCCGAGCTGCTGCACGGCGCCGCCGACGAGTGGCGCCACCGGGCGAACGGCGTAGCGCGCGGCGTTGGTCACGGCGGCGGCGTCGGTTCTCTCGGCCGGGGCGGTGACGGCCATGACGAGGGCCTGACGTGTTGGCACGTCCATCTGCGAGAGCGTCGTTCGCACGAGCAAGATCATCGCGGCGACCGCGAAGGTCGGCGCAAAGGCCACGGCGGCGAGCAGGACGTTGCTCGGGAGATGGGACCCGACCATCGTCGCGACCAGGCCGAAGCGCCGCGCAAGTAGCGGCGCGAGAAGTACCGCGACGGCCTGCAGGAGTGAGGTGGCAAAGAAGAGCGAACCGATTCCCGCGAGTGAGACGTGATAGCGCTCGGTGAAGTAGTAGGAGAGGAAGCCGGTGGTGACGAGCCCACCGCCGGCCGCGTCGACCGAGAAGAGCACGGCGAGGTCTCGCACGGCGCGCGCACGGCGCCGACGCCCGCGGACGCGCGGGCGGACTTCACTCGATTCGACGGCGGGTCCGAGACGCCACGCGAGGACGGCCCCGACCAATCCAACCGGGACGAGGGCGGCGAAGAGCCACGCGGGTGCCGGTGCGTGATGTCTAGCGAGCCCGACCAGGCCCGCACTCAGGGCACCGAGTGCGCCGAAGGTGGCGCCCGATGCGTTGTACCAGCCATAGACGCGGCCGGTGCCAGCATCCTCGTGCGCGAGCATGACCTGCTCAAGGGTGGTGGCGGCGCCGTTGTCCACGACGTCAGTCGAAATCGTGCCAGTGAGTGCCACAATGACGAGCACGGCAATCGGGGGATTGCTCGCGACGACGGCGCCGGCGCTTGCCACCGCGAGAAAGAAGATCGCGTAGCACCGGCGCCGTCCCACGCGGTCGGCCAGCGCTCCGACGGCGAGCGACGCCCCCGCGCTACCGGCGATGACGAGCGCGAGCAGAACGCCCGTCTCGAGTGTCCCCGCCTGGCGGCCAGCGAGCATGGCGCCGAGAACCACGGCGGTGAATCCATAGCCGAACGCCCGCACTGCTTGACCGCCCACCAACAGGCGGCTGTCTCGGCTGAGTCGTGAGCGCACGGGAAGAGTCTTGCCGAAGTGATCGGGCGGCGAGGGCACCGATTGTGATCTGATGCCACGCCGTGGTGCGACGGAATCGGAGTAACGCGCTGCATCGACCCGCTGCAACAACCGACTCGCGATCGCGAAACACGCCTCGCCGCCACGCTTTTCTGGGCCGCTGGGGCTGCTCGCGTGTAGATTCACACTGTGAAAGTCAGTTCTATGAACTAATTGATCGCAGCACCCGACGTGCGCTCGCGCTGGTCGCCCGTTGTCGGGCGGCCAAAGCGTCGTTAGGCGGAATTGGATGTCACGAAAGGTGGAGACGTTGCCCGGGGAAGTCGCACAGCGAGTCGCACCGAACTATCGAGTTGAGGCGTTGGCCAAGGGACTACGCATCTTGTCGCTGTTCTCGAGCGGTCGGCCGCGGATGCACGTCAAGGAGATCGTCGACGAGGTCGGTTACCCGATGCCCACGGTGTTTCGCTTGGTCGCGACGTTGGAGGAGGCGGGTTACCTGCAGCGAACCGCCGATGGTTCCGTGCAGCCGGGCATGGGGGCGGTCGCACTTGGCTTCGCCGCACTCCAGGGCCTCGAACTCGTGCAGGTCGCCGAACCACTGATCCACCAGCTCGCCGACGAGACCGGTGAGTCGGTGAACCTCGGGGTGCTCGCAGGCGATCAAGTCCGCGTCCTGGCACGGGCCCAGGGCAAGCCGACGTCACTCGCCGCCAATATCCACCCCGGGTCGTGCATTCCCGCGGTATACAGCTCGATGGGCAAGGTGCTGTTGGCGGACCTGGCACCGGTCGACCTGGAGCATCAGATCACGAAGAAGTCGTTCGCGACCGAATGGGGGCCCAACGCCGTGCGATCCCTGCCAGCGTTGCGAAGGCAGTTAGTGATGGCACGCGCCGACGGCTACGTCGTCCAGGAGGAGGAGGCGGTTCCGGGGCTCAGTTCCTTTGCGGCGCCGATCCGCGAACTCGGCGGGCGCGTCATCGCGGCGCTCAACATCGCGGTGCCGGCCACGCGCTACGACCGCGACAGCATCATCGCGACCTTCCGAGACCCCGTGCTACGAACGTGTCTCGCGATATCACGCCGATTCGGCGGCTGAGCAGCGCGCGCGGCGGAGGCCGCTGACTTCGAGCGTCACCGCGCGCCAGTAACTGGCCGCAGGCGGTCGCCGAAGTTGGTTGCGAGCGCGTCCTTGACAATGTGGGAGGAGCGTGTTACGGTCGGTCGTTTATAAAAGTCAATTTCATATTATGAAACTGACCGGAGAAAAGGGGGGGCGCGATGGCGCTCAGGCAACGTTTCATTCGCTTCGGCGCAGCGGCGGCGCTCGGACTGGCCGGTCTTACCTTCGGGGCGGGCGCGACGTCCGCGTCGGCGCACGCGAAGCCGGTGACCAGCACGGTCTCGGTCGGGGTGCTGCCCATCGCCGACGTGGCGCCGCTGTATCTCGGCATCAAGCAGGGCTTCTTCGCGGCCCAGCACCTGAAGATCGTGACCCACCAGCTCCAGGGCGGTGCCGCGGTGGCGAGTGCCGTCGTGGGCGGATCACTCGAGTTCGGCTTCGGCGCGATGGCCAACATCATCTTGGCCAAGTCGCAGAATCTGCCGGTGCAGTTCGTCGCCAACGGTGACCAGGCGGCGGCCACGGCCGCCAACGCCTGGTCGGGAATCCTCGTCGGAGCCAACAGCGGCATCACGTCGATCTCCCAGCTCGCCGGCAAGACGATCGCCTCGAACGCGCTCAACGGGGAGAACGAGCTGGCGCTCGACGCCGTCCTGCAGGCCAACGGCGTCTCGCCGAGCTCGGTGAAGGTGGTGGTTCTCGGATTTCCGGACATGCCGGCGGCGCTGGCGTCGGGGAGCGTGGACGCGGTGACCGAGGTCGAGCCCTTCGTCTCGGCGATCGAGGCGCACGGCGGCACGCTGCTCAGCCCCCTCTTCGAGGGCATGCAGCCATCGTCGACGGTGGCTGCGTACTTCGCCAACACGAACTTCATCAAGGCCCAGCCGAAGCTGGTCGAGCGCTTCGTCACGGCGATCAACAAGTCGCTGTCCTACGCCCAGACACACCCGGCCGCGGTGCGCGCCATCATCCTCACCTACACCCAGATTCCCGCCAGCGTGGTCGCCACGTTGAAGCTGCCAATCTGGGGTTCGGCCGTCTCGAAGAGGAGCATCCAGTACCAGGAGAACCTCATGCGCCACCTGGGCTGGATATCCACGTCGATTCCGTTGTCGTCACTGATGTGGTCAGGCCCGCGACACTGACCTAGTCAGGTCACCCGCGGGGGCACCGTGATGACGCCCCCGCGGGTGACGCAGTGAACGGGCCACCGAGTGGTGGCCGGGGTATGGCCGGTCGTTGGGCCGGACGGTAGAACTGAGGGGGTGAGACCACGTGGAGCAGGTGCGCGACGCCGAGATCCGATCTGACATCCCGACCCCACGTGCGCCCGCAATCTCCAAGGTTGCTCCCGTGACGCAGCGGCCACGTAGCCAACGTCGTCCACCGAGCACCCGCCTCCGACGCCGACTGCGCATGGCCGGGGGCGTCGCCGTCGCCGTCGCGCTCTGGGAGATCGCGAGCGTCACCAACCTCGTGTCCGCCACTGCGCTCGCGAGCGTCGGCGCGACCGCCGCGGCGCTGCGCGCACACGCGGGCGCCCTGGTCGCCGCAGCGGGTCAGACCCTCGAGGCGTGGGCAGTCGGACTCGCCCTCGCCACGGTCCTGGGCGTCGTGGCCGGCACCCTGGTCGGGAGGTCGCGGGTCGCCGACGCACTGACCGAGACCCTCGTGCGCATGATGCGCCCACTTCCCTCGCTCGCCCTCATTCCGATCGCCATCCTCATCGCCGGACTCGGTCTCAAGATGACCGCGGGGCTGGTGGCCTTCACGTCCTTCTGGCCGATCTTCATCAACACTCGCTACGGCGTGGACCAGGTCGAGACGCTCCTGCTGGAGACGGCGACGACGCTCGGGCTGCGCCGGTTCACGCTCGTGCGAAAGGTCGTGCTCCCGGCGGCCGCGCCGCTCGTCGCCAGTGGCTTTCAGGTCGCGGTCAGCCTGGCGCTGTCGGTCACGGTGGCGGTCGAGCTCGTCGGGGGCACCGGCGGCATCGGCTCGTACGTCCTCGCCGCCCAGCAGGCCAACGCCGTGTCGAACATGTACGCCGGCATCGTCGTGGGTGGGGTGCTCGGCTGGATCCTCAACACCGGCTTCGCCGAACTCTTCCGACGACTCCTGCCGTGGGCGCACCGCCGAGAGGGCTCGGAATGATCGCCGAGACGCGTCGCGCCGCCCGGTTTCGGCGAGCGGGTTTCTGGCTGCTCGGCTGGGTCGGCCTGGGTGTCGCGATGCTGATCTGGCAGGTCGTCGCCGTCGTCGACCACAGCCCGTTGATCCCGACCTTCTCCGCGACGGTCGTGGCGCTCTGGCACCTGCTCACCAGCTCGTTCGTCGCCGGCAACCTCGTCCCGTCGCTCATTCGGCTCGTCATTGGTTTTGTCGTGAGCGCCGCCATCGGCGTCGTCGTCGGACTGTTCACGGGTTACTACCGAGCGGTGCGCGAGTGGACCGCGGCGGTCTTTGACTTCTCCCGTTCGCTGCCGACGCCGCTGCTCATCCCGGTGGCGCTGGTCCTCTTCGGGCTTGGCGGCACGATGGTGGTGGTCATCATCGCCTCGGCGGCGGTGTGGCCCGTCTTGATCAACACCTCCAACGCGACGGCCGCCCTCGAGCCGACGCTCGTGGACACGGCGCGGTGCCTCGGTCTTCGCGGCCCCGCGCTGCTCTTCAAGGTGGTCCTGCCCGCGGTCAGCCCGAAGATCTTCGCCGGGCTCCGCGTGGCGATCAGCGTGTCGCTCGCGGTGCTCGTCGTCGCGGAGATCCTCGGCGGCAGCTCGGGCATCGGCTACTTCATCTCGGCCGCCCAGCAGTCGTTCCAGATCACCGACAGCTACGCGGGCGTGCTCGTGCTGTGCCTGCTGGGGTGGTTCGCCGACTCGTTGTTCTTGTTCGTGGAGCGCCGACTGCTCGTCTGGCAGCGCGGCATCGTTGGAGGTGGCCATGGCTGAGCCGATTCTGGAGTTCGAACACGTGGGCGTGACCCTCACGGGTCGTGACGGCTCGATCAACGAGGTGTCAACAGACGTGTCACTCGGATTGGCGCCCCGGGAGTTCGTCAGCATCGTCGGCCCGTCGGGGGCGGGCAAGACGACGCTGCTGCGCACGGCCGCCGGGCTACGCCGCCCGACCACGGGCGAGGTCCGCTTCGAGGGTCGGCCCCTCGAGGACGTGCGCAGCGGGATCTCGGTGGTCTTCCAGGAGTACAACAAGAGCCTCTTCCCGTGGCTCTCGATCGTCAAGAACGTCGCCATGGGCGCTCGAGGTCTGGCGCCCGCGGAGCGCCTCGCGCGGGTGCGCGCGGCACTGGAGGCCGTGGCGCTCACTGGATTCGAGTCGCGCTACCCGTGGGAGCTCTCTGGTGGCATGCAGCAGCGCGCGGCCCTGGCGCGCGCGCTGGTGTCGGACCCGAAAGTGCTGATGCTCGACGAGCCGTTCGCGTCGGTGGACGCACTCACGCGGGGCCTGCTCGAGGACGTGGTCGGCGACCTGTGGGAGCGGTCGTCCTTCGCCGCGCTGCTCGTCACCCACGACGTCGGCGAGGCCGTGTACCTGTCGGACCGCGTGCTCGTGCTCTCGGCGCGGCCCTCGCGCATCCTTGCCGAGGTGACGATCGATCTGCCGCGGCCGCGTAGCCAGAGCTCGACCCGCCAGCTCGCGCGATTCGTCGAGCTCGAGGCGCAGGTGCTCGACCTCGTCCACCAGGCCGGCCGGTCGGTGGCGGGCGAGAGTGCGGGCCTGTGAACGGCCACCGGGACGACGTCGTGACTGCTAAACTAAAAGTGACTTTCACAATACGAAATGGGGATTCGATAGCTCGTGGTTGACGTCGTTGATCAGCTCGGACTGCGGGGACGGCGGGTGCTGGTGGCCGGAGCCGGTGGGCTCGGCGGCGCTTGCGCCGCCGCTTTCGCCGCCGCCGGTGCGCACGTGTACGTCGTCGACGAGGACGCCGAGCGGGTCGAGGCGCTGTGCGCGCAGGTGCGTGTCGTGTCGCCGGCCTCGATCGGGGGCAGCGCGGCCGATCTACGCCGGCGCGAGGACTGCCAGGCGGCGGTGGCGCGAGCGCGCGCCGAGCTCGGCGGCCTTGACGTGTGCCTGCACGCGATCGGCGTCAACGATCGGCGCCCGATTCTCGAGCTCGACGAGGACGACTGGGACCGGATCCTGTCGATCAACCTCACGAGCGCGTTCTTCCTCGGACAGGCGGCCGGTGCCTCGATGGTCCGCGACGGCGGCGGCCGCGTGATCTTCATCTCCTCGGTCGCGGGCCTGCTCGGGCACGCGAACCACGGCCCCTACGCCGCGTCCAAGGGCGGGCTGAACCAGCTGCTGCGCGTGATGGCGCGCGAGTGGGCGTCGGCGGGTGTGACCGTGAACGCCGTCGCCCCGGGCTACGTGGAGTCGAACCTGACTCGCGAGTACCTCGATGCCGACGGCCACCGTGCCCAGCTCGAGGCACTCGTCCCCTTCGGCCGACTCGGCACGCCCGAGGAGGTGGCCGGGCCGGTGCTGTTCCTGGCGTCGTCGCTGGCGGGCTTCGTGACGGGGCAAATCATGTATGTCGATGGTGGAAGGACGTTGGTGTGATGACAAACGACGAGCAGATCACCGAGCCGGGACGCGCCGCGGCGATCTTCCCGCGATTCGCCGGCAAGTGGGTGATGGTGACCGGGGCCGGCACCGGATTCGGTTCCACGCTCGCCAAACGCGCGGCGGCCGAGGGCGCCAACGTGGTGGTGCACTACAACTCCTCGGCGGCGGGCGCCGAGGCGACGGCCGAGGCGGTGCGCCAGTTGGGCCGCGAGGCCGTCGTCATCCAGGGCGACCTGCGCAGTACCGCCGACATCAAGCGCATGGCCGACGAGGCCTGGCGCGCGGCCGGCACGCTCGACGTGCTCGTCAACAACGTCGGCGACATCGCGACCGACCAGATGTCCTGGCGCGACATCGACGAGTCGGTGGTGGACCGGGTCCTCGCCGTGGACATCAAGGGCACCATGTACATGATCCACGAGCACGGTACGCGAATGCTCGAGGTCGGCGGGGGGAACATCGTGAACATCGCCTCGACCGTCGTCGTGCGCGGCAGCCCCCGGGCGCCGCAGTACGCGGCGGGCAAGTACGGCATCATCGGCCTGACCAAGTCCTACGCCGCGGCGTTCGCGCCCGTCGTTCGGGTGAACGCCTTCGGACCGGGATTCATGTCGACCGAGTCGACCCTCACGCGCTCGGACTGGCTGAACGGCCGACGCGAGCGGGTCATTGCCCAGACGCCGATGGGGCGCGTGCCCGAGCCCCAGGAACTGGCGGGCGCGGCCCTGTGGCTGGCCACCGACGACGCGTCGCACATGACGGGCAACTTCATCATGTGCGATGGCGGCTACTCGATGATCGGCGCATGAACCCGACCCTCGGCAACCTCGACGGCCGTGCCGTGCTGAACTTCGGCGATTCGGGCAGTGCGGACGTGGCGCGCGCGAGCGCGGGCCGCTTCGGCCCGACGCCCGCGGCGGTGCTCGACGACTGGGCGGCCTTCCTCGACTGGTCGGCGTCGGTCG
>JAJXTB010000104.1 GCA_021784205.1 Actinomycetes bacterium | reverse complement strand
TCGCGAACGTACCAGTCAGCGTTCTTGTCGAGGACCGTCGTCTTGCGGTCGAGAACGGCAAACCGGCGGGCCTCTCTCGTGTTCGTGTCGCCGAGGCGACCCCCGCTCAGGATCCGTCCAATCAGTGCCACGAACAAGAAGACGATGGCGATCCAGAAATACACACGATTATCCTCCGTCCTATTGCCCGTGTCTTTCGAAGCCGTGGGGACCATTGTGAAGGTCAGGTGCGACCTTTCACATGGTCGATCGCCGCTCAAAAAGGAACAATATCCTGCGATCTGTTTTCGTGGGGTCAACTGAAGTCGCGAGGGATTCGGTGGTATCCCGTCGTGAATTCGCCCACTCGCTCTCGTGGAGCGCCGCACAGTACGCCGTCACGCGAGAAGTGGGATTATTCCCGTCGAATCGCCCCTAGACTGGTTGCGCTGCAAGAAGTTCAGCGTGGGCCCACTTTCTCCACGAACGACGGTTCCGGGTCCGACCGAGAAAAGACCGTAGTTCCGTGACGAGCGAAACCATCGAGTCGACGACTACGTCGTCTGACTCCTATGCCACTACCGTAACCTTCGCCGAGTTGGGTGTGCACCCCGAACTCTGCGCGCAACTCGAGCGAGACGGCATCACGACCGCCTTTCCGATCCAGGCCATGACCATCCACGACGCCCTCGCCGGGCGCGACGTCTGCGGCAAGGCCAAGACCGGATCGGGCAAGACCCTGGGTTTTGGCCTGCCGATGCTCCAGCGCGTCGCCGCCAGCGAGGCGCCCACCGGCACGGGCCACGCGGCCCGTCCGCGAGGGCTCGTCTTGCTGCCGACCCGCGAGCTCGCGGTACAGGTTCACGAGGTCTTAGAGCCCCTGGGCCAAGCGCTGGGTCTTCGCGTGACCGCCGTCTACGGCGGTGCCGACATCGAGCGCCAGGTCAAGGCCCTGCGCAAGGGCAGCGACATCATCATCGCCACCCCGGGCCGTTTGATCGACTTGGGCGATCGCGGTGAGGTCAACGTCGAAGGGCTCGACGTGCTGGTCCTCGATGAGGCCGACCGCATGGCCGACATGGGCTTCATGCCCCAGGTCGAGTGGGTGCTGCGCCGCATCGCCCAGCACCCTCACCAGACACTGCTCTTCTCGGCGACCCTGGACGGCGCGGTGGACCGCCTGGTCTCTCGCTATCTCACTGACCCGGTCTTCCACGAGGTCGCGAGCGACACCCAGACCGTCTCGCAGATGGTGCACCACTTTCTCAACGTCCACCAGATGGACCGCATCAAGGTCGCGGCCGCGATCTGCAACTCCTATGACAAGACGATCATCTTCTGTCGCACCAAGCGCGGCGCCGACCGCTTGGTCGAGCAGCTCGCCAAGGAGGGCGTCGCGGCGGCGGCGATCCACGGCGACCTGCGCCAGAGCCAGCGCGAGAAGGCCCTTGCGGACTTCTCGGCCGAGAAGCTGCCCGTGCTGGTGGCGACCGACGTTGCCGCACGCGGCCTGCACATCGACCACGTGGACTGCGTGATGCACTTTGACCCGCCCGAGGACCAGAAGGCCTACCTGCACCGCAGCGGACGCACCGCGCGCGCGGGCTCGACCGGCGTCGTGGTGTCGCTCCTGTTGTGGAATCAGATCGTCGAGGCCGAGGTGATCATGCGCCGCCTGGCGCTGAAGCGGCCCATCGTCGAGGTCTTCTCGAACAACCCTCACCTGAAGGACCTCGCCGCCTGGGAGCCGACGATGGAAGATTCCGTTCTGTGAGCAAGAAGGTCAAGAAGAACAAGCCAGAACTGATCGTCTACGAGTCGAATCCCTCGATTCGTCGCGCTCTGGTCGTCGTGGCCCATCCCGACGACGTCGACTTTGGCACCGCCGGCACGATCGCGCGCCTGACGTCTGACGGCGTGGAGGTCTCCTACTGCCTCGTCACCTCGGGTGACGCCGGCGGGGACGACTCGACCATCTCCAACGCCGAGCGCGCGGCCGTGCGCGAGCGCGAGCAGCGCGCCGCCGCCGCCGAGGTGGGCGTTCACGACTTGACCTTCTTGGGATACCCCGACGGCAAGGTGGAGGTAACCCTCGACCTGCGCCGTGACATCGCGCGCGTGATTCGCAGTGTCCAGCCCGACCTGGTCATCACCCAGAGCCCCGAGCGCAACTGGGAGCGCATCTTCGCGAGCCACCCTGACCACCTCGCCGCCGGCGAGGCCGCGCTGCGCGCGGTCTATCCCGACGCGCGCAACCCCCACGCCTTCCCCGAGCTGCTGAGCTTCGGCTACCAGCCCCACCGGGTGGCCCAGGTCTGGCTCGCCAGCTCGGCCTCTCCAACGATGGTCGTCGACATCACCGCGACCTTCGAGCGAAAGATCGCCGCGCTCTCCCAGCACGAGAGCCAGGTGGGATCGCGCGACGACCTCGAAGAGATGGTGCGCCACTGGGCGCGCCAGTCCGCGAAGGTCGCCGGACTCGGCAAGGGACGACTCGCCGAGAGCTTCCGCGTCGTCTCCACCTAGTTTTCCGCGTCGGTTCTATGGTGAAGCCATGGGACACGCAAAGGAGCGGCCAGGCCCACGCACGAGAGTCGCCCAACGCGTGGCGTCGCATCGATTCGGCGATCTCTTCGCGGGGCTCTCACGCGACAATCTCTCGCGCGAAGCGCTGGCGGGCATCACTCTGCTCGCCATCGCCATCCCCGAGCAACTGGCCACCTCCCAGCTCGCCGGCGTGGCCGCGTTCAGCGCGATGGTCGCCTTTATCGCGGCGACGCTGGTCTTCACGCTCGTGGGAGCGAATCCGATCATGTCGGTGGGGGCCGACTCGACGATCGCACCGCTCTTCGCGGTCGCCCTCTTGCGCCTCGCGGCCCCCAACTCGAGCCAGTACTTAGCCCTGGTGGCGATGGCTGCGATCCTCACCGGCGCGTTGGTCGCAGCGGTGGGGCTGTTCAAGTTGGGGTGGCTCGCGGACTTCCTCTCGCTGCCGATCATCACCGGTTTTCTGTCGGGCATCGGCGTCATCATCATCATCCACCAGCTGCCCCACGTGCTCGGAGTGGCCGGGGGCGGCGAGTCGGCGGCGTCGCGTCTGTCGGCGATCGCCCATCAGCTCTCGCACGCCAGTGCGTGGTCGATCGCAATCGGCCTGGGCACCCTGATCGTCATGATCGTCGGTGAGAAGTTCAACCCGCGTCTTCCCCTCGCTCTCGTCGCGGTCTTGGGCTCGAGCCTGTTGGCGTGGGCATTGCACTTGTCACGCCACGGCGTCACCGAACTCGGCGCGGTCGTCGTGGGCGGCCCCGTGTGGCGCGTTCACGGGCTTTCCACCCACGACTGGGGGGCACTGGTCGTAACCTCGCTGACCCTGGCGGTGGTGGTGATCAGCCAGAGTGCGGCCACGTCGCGGGTCTCGGCTGACGAGATCGGCGTCGCCGACGACCTGAATCGAGACTTCGTCGGCGTCGGGGCGGCCAACGTCGTCGCGGGCCTGCTCGGCACGTTTCCGGTCGACGCGAGCCCCGCGCGTACGTCGGTCGCGAGCCTCGCCGGCGGACGCACCAAGTTCGTCGGACTGGTGGCCGGCCTAGGGGCGCTGCTCCTGTCGCCGCTCGCCGGTATGGCGCACGCGATTCCGCTCGCGGCGCTCGCGGGAGTGCTGCTCTTCATCGCGGGACGCCTGATCAAGATTGGCCAGTTCCGCGCGATCTGGCGGGTCAACATCGCGGAGTTCGCGGTGGCGGTCACCTCGCTACTCGGCGTGCTCGTGCTGGGTGTCGAGCTGGGACTGGGGGTCGCGGTGGGGCTCGCGATCATGGTGCGCACGTGGCGCTCGGCGAGGCCGCGCATGGTCGAACTGGGCCGGCGCGACGACACCACCAGCTGGGAGCCGGTCACGGTGAAGGGCGTCACTCGGCGCAGCCACGTCCTCGTCGTCCTCTACGACGAGGCCCTCTACTTCGCCAACGCCGGTGTCTTTCGCCGTGAGCTCCACGACCTCTTGGCCCAGCACCCCAACACCACTCACGTCGTGATCGACGCGGTGGCGATGGTGGATCTTGACTTCACCGGGCTCACGACCCTGGGCGAGGTCGTCGACGACCTCTCCCACGACGGAATCGACGTCGTGGTCGCGCGCGCGAGCGACCTGGTGATAGCGCGTCTGCAGCGATCCAGTGACGCCGCGGTGCGCGCGCTACGGCACTTCGACAGTGTCGACGCGGCGGTCGACGCTGCGCGACACGGTCACGCCTAGTTGGCGGCGAGCTGGCGCAGCACGTAGTTGAGCACGCCGCCGTGGCGGTAGTACTCGGCCTCGGTAGGCGTGTCGATGCGCAGGCGCACGTCGAAGGACTCGCTCTCGCCGTTCTCGCGCGTGGCGCGCACGTGCACGCGCGCCACAGTTTCGCCGCGGTTGAGTGGCTCGAGGCCGGTGATGTCGTAGACCTCCGTGCCGTCGAGGTTGTAGGTGGCGGCCGACTCGCCCGGCAGGAACTGCAGGGGCAGCACGCCCATGCCGACCAGGTTCGAGCGGTGGATCCGCTCGAAGCTCTCCACCAGCACCGCCTTCACGCCGAGCAGCTTCGTGCCCTTGGCGGCCCAGTCACGACTCGACCCGCTGCCGTACTCCTTGCCGCCCAGGATCACCAGGGGCGTCGATTCGGCGGCGTAGGCCACGGATGCGTCATAGATCGACATCGGCTCGCCGTCGGGGAACTTGACGGTGACTCCGCCCTCGGTGCCCGGGGCCAGCTGGTTGCGCAGGCGGATGTTGGCGAAGGTGCCGCGCATCATGACCTCGTGGTTGCCACGGCGCGTGCCGTAGCTGTTGAAGTCCTCGCGAGAGACCCCGTGCTCGGTGAGGTAGATCCCGGCGGGCACACTGGCGCGGATGTTGCCGGCGGGTGAGATGTGATCGGTCGTCACCGAGTCGCCGAGCTTGGCGAGGACCCGTGCGCCAGTGACGTCGCGCACGAGGCCCGGCTCCTTGGTCAGCCCGTCGAAGAACGGCGAGAGCTTCACGTAGGTCGAGGCGTCGTCCCACGGGTAGGTGACGGTGTCGGCGCTCGGGATCTTCGCCCAGCGCTCGTCGCCGGCGAAGGCGCTCGCGTAGCGCGTGGCGAACATCTCGGGCGTGAGAGAGGCGCGCACCGCGCTCGCCACGTCGGCGTCACTCGGCCACAGGTCCGAGAGGAAGACGTTCTGGCCGTCCTTGTCGACGCCGAGGGGCTCGCTGGTCAGGTCGATGTCGATCGTCCCGGCGAGCGCGTAGGCGACGACCAGTGGCGGGCTCGCGAGGAAGTTCTGCTTCACGTCGGGGTGGATGCGGCCCTCGAAGTTGCGGTTGCCCGAGAGGACCGAGACGACCGAGAGGTCGTGGCGGTTCACCGTCTCGGAGACCCCATCGAGCAGGGGGCCGGTGTTGCCGATGCACGTGGTGCATCCGAATCCCGCCAGGTAGAAGCCGAGCGCTTCGAGCGGAGCGACCAGGTCGGCGCGCTCGAGGTAGTCCATCACGACGCGACTGCCCGGCGCGAGCGATGTCTTCACCCAGGGCTTGACCGAAAGGCCGCGCGACGCGGCCGCGCGCGCGACCAGGCCGGCGGCCACGAGCACCGCCGGGTTCGAGGTGTTGGTGCACGAGGTGATGGCCGCCACGGTGACCGCGCCGTCGGCGAGGTGGGCGGCCGCGCCCTCACCCTCGACCTCGAGGGGCTCGCGCCCGAGCGCGTCGCGGAACGCACCCCGTGCGCCGGCGAGGTTGACCCGGTCCTGGGGGCGCTTGGGTCCGGCCAGGCTCGGCTCGACGGTGGAGAGGTCGAGCTCGGCGTACTCGGAGTAGGTCGGCTCGGGGTTAGCGGCGTCGTGGAAGATCCCCTGGGCCCGGGCGTAGGCCTCGACCAGGGCCACGTGGCTCGCCGAGCGTCCGGTGAAGGTCAGGTAGTCGAGGGTGACCTGGTCGATGGGAAACAGCGTGCAGGTCGCGCCGTACTCGGGCGACATGTTGCCGATGGTGGCGCGGGTCTCGAGCGAGAGCGCGGCCACGCCGGGTCCGTAGGCCTCGACGAACTTGCCGACCACGCCGTGGCGGCGCAAGAGCTCGGTGATGGTGAGCACGACGTCCGTCGCCGTGACGCCCTCTCGGGTCGCGCCCGTGAGGCGCAGCCCGACGACCGGGGGGATCAGCATCGACGTCGGCTGGCCGAGCATGCCGGCCTCGGCCTCGATGCCGCCGACGCCCCAGCCGAGCACGCCCAGGCCATTAACCATCGTGGTGTGCGAGTCGGTGCCGACCACGGTGTCGAGGAAGGCGACGCCGTCAACGTCAAAGACGACGCGCGCGAGGTGTTCGAGGTTCACCTGGTGACAGATCCCCATGCCCGGGGGGACCACGCGGAAGCGCTCGAGCGAGTTCTGGGCCCACTTGAGGAACGTGTAGCGCTCGACGTTGCGCTGGTACTCGATGTCCACGTTGGCTTCAAAGCTGGCCGGCGAGCCGGTGGACTCCAAGATGACCGAGTGGTCGATGACCAGCTCCACCGGGACCAGGGGGTTGATCTTCTCGGGGTCGCCGCCCAGGGCGATGATGGCGTCGCGCATGCTGGCCAGATCCACCACGGCGGGCACGCCGGTCAGGTCCTGCATCAGGACTCGCTCCGGGGTGAAGGCGATCTCTTGGGCCTCGTCACCGGCGGCCTCGCCGTGGCGATCGGGGTGCTGGGCCCAGCGCGCCAGGGCCTCGATGTCGGTGGCCTTGACCTTGACGCCGTCCTCGTGACGCAAAAGGTTCTCCAGCAGAACCTTGATCGAATAGGGCAGGTTGTCCGCGCCCAGGGCGTGCAGCGCCTCCGCGCGCAGAGAGTAGTAGGTCAGTGTGCGGTCACCCACGCGCAGTGTGCCGCGCGCGCCAAAGGAGTCAAGTGAGGTCATACATCTATTCTGCCCCCATTTCGAGGGCCCTCGTTTCGCCTCTTCGCGCGTCGTCCCAGGTGCGAGACTAGATAGATGATCTCGACCTACGCGCTGTTGCACGAGCGCCTGGCGGCCGCCTTCTCGGCGCTCGCGCCCGGGGCTGATCCGGTGCTGCGCGCCTCCGAGCACGGCGACTACCAGGCCAACGGGGTGATGGCCCTGGCCAAGTCGCTAGGGCGCAACCCGCGCGAGGTAGCCGGCGACATCGTGGCGCGACTGGACCTCGAGGGCGTGGCCGAGGTCGAGGTCGCCGGGCCGGGATTCCTCAACCTCACGCTCACCACGTCCTTCCTCGGCGCCCAACTGCGTGAGATCGCCGGGGACGAGCGGCTGGGAGTTGCACCCGCAGCTTCGCGCCGGGTCCTGATTGACTACTCCGCGCCCAACGTGGCCAAGGAGATGCACGTCGGGCACCTGCGCTCGACCGTCATCGGCGACGCGCTGGCGCGCATGCACCGCTTCGTCGGTCATGAGGTGATCCCTCGCAACCACGTCGGCGACTGGGGAACGCCCTTTGGCATGCTGATCGAACACCTGATCGACTTGGGCGAGGAGAACGCGGTGGCCTCTCTGTCCATCGGCGACCTCGACTCGTTCTACAAGGCCGCGCGCGCCAAGTTCGACGCCGACGAGGTCTTCGCCGAGCGCAGTCGGGCGCGCGTGGTGGCACTCCAGAGCGGCGACCTCGAGACCCGCCGTTTGTGGCAGATCCTGGTGGACGAGTCCGTCGTCTACTTCTCCCAGGTCTACGACCTGCTCGACGTGTCGCTCACCCCCGAGGACGTGGTCGGCGAGTCGGCCTACAATGGTCTGCTCGCCCGGGTTGTCGACGACCTCGCCGCTGCCGGGCTCTTAGTGGAGAGCAGCGGCGCCTGGTGCGTCTTTCCCGAGGGATTCACCAACCGCGAGGGCGAGCCGCTGCCACTCATCGTGAAGAAGAGCGACGACGGCTACGGCTACGCGGCGAGCGACCTGGCCGCGCTGCGCCAGCGCGTCAACGACCTGCACGCCGACGACCTGCTCTACGTGGTCGGCGCTCCCCAGGCCCAGCACCTCGAAATGGTCTTTGCCGTCGCGCGCATGGCGGGCTGGCTGCCCGCGAGCGTGCACTGTGAGCACGTGGCCTTTGGCAGCGTGCTCGGCACGGACCGCAAGATGCTGCGCACGCGCGCGGGAGTTTCGGTCAAGCTCGTGGGACTGCTTGATGAGGCGATCACGCGCGCGAACGAGGCCCTCCTCGAGCGTCACGTGGCCCTCGACGACGAGAGCCGCGACGAGTTGGCCCTGCAGATCGCGCGCGCGGCGATCAAGTGGGCGGACCTGTCCACCGAGCGCCAGCGCGACTACGTCTTCGACCTCGAGCGCATGGTCAGCTTCGAGGGCGAGACCGGCCCGTACCTGCAGTACGCGCACGCCCGCCAGCGCTCAATCCTGCGCCGAGCGCAGGACACCTGGTCCCTCGCGGCCGCCCCCTTCGCCCTGGCTGAACGCGCCGAGCGTGACCTGGCTCTCGGCCTAGTGGCCCTGCCCGAGGCGCTCGAGAGCGCCCTGGCGCTCTCGCAGCCCCACAAGCTCTGCACCTATCTCTACGACTTGGCTCAGCGCTTCACCGCGTTCTACGAGGCCTGTCCCGTGCTCACGGCGCCGGGGGACACTCGCGACGAGCGCCTTGCGCTCTGCGAGCTCTCGGCGCGCACACTGGCCACGGGGCTCTCACTGCTCGGCATCGACGCGCCTGATCGAATGTAGTGATTGCTCCCAGGAGACTCACAGACTTCACCCAGTAGGAGCCCAGGAAGCCCTCTTAGTCTTCGCGTCACGGCCGGTTCCCAACCGGCGTGAAGGGATTGGTCTCATGGAGAAGATGCCGGTAACGCGCGCGGCCCTGGTCGCCGCCCTCGTCCTGGGAGTGGGTTCGTTGCCGATCGCGGCCGGAGCCAGTTCCCGCGCCCACGCGAAGGCACATTCGACCGTCTCGGTGAGCGGCACGGTCGTTGCCACCGACGCGAGTCGTCACACCCTCGTTGTCGCCCAGCGCAATTCTCTGACGACCCTGCGCGT
>JAJXTB010000014.1 GCA_021784205.1 Actinomycetes bacterium | reverse complement strand
CGAAGCGCCGCCCGCCATTTCGCCGACGGCATGCGGGTGATGATCTAGCGGACGTCTGGCAAACGGTAGGCTGGCATCTCCTATGCGCGCAACCGTTTCTAACCTCGAAAATAACCACGTGAAGCTCGTCGTTGAGCTCGACGACGCTGAAATGGCCGACGCGATCGACAAAGCAGCCCAGTCGCTCTCCAAGCAGGTGTCCGTGAAGGGATTCCGCAAGGGTAAGGTCCCAAAGAACGTGTTGATCGCCCACATCGGTGGGGCCGACGTCCTGCGCAGCGAGGCCATTCGCGAGTCGATGCCCGATTTCTACGCGCGGGCGATCGCCGACACCGCCGTGGACCCCATTGGGGAGCCCGAGATCACGGTGACCAGTGGCGAGGTTGACGGGCCATTCGTCTTCGAGGCTGAGGTCGAAATTCGTCCAGAAGTCACCATCAGTGGCCATCGCGGGCTTCGGGTGACGCTGCCGTCGCCGCAGGTCACCGACGCCGAGGTGGAGGCCCAGATCGATCGCTACCGCGAAACCGACGCCACGCTCAACGACGTGGACCGTCCGATCGTGACCGGTGACCTGGTGACCATGGACGTGACCGCGACGCACGTGGGCGAAGATACCGAGCCGCTTGAGATGAGCGACTACATGTACACCGTGGGGTCAGGCGCGATCACCGAGGGTGTCGACGAACTCATTCTGGGACTGCGAGCGGGCGAGAACCTGACAGTCAACGGCAGCATTCAAGGTGGCGGGGTCGTCACCTACGACATGAAGCTAAAGCAGGTCAAGGAGCGCGTGCTTCCCGAATTGAGTGACGAGTGGGTTGCCGAGAACACGGAATGGCAGTCCAGCGGCGAAATGCGCGATCAACTCGTTGACCAGATGCGCCGGCGCAAGGTGATGGAAGCGCAGTTCGCCCAACGCGATGCCGTACTGGTGGCCCTGGGGGACCTCGTCGCCGAAGACGTCGCGCCCGACGTCCTCGTGGCGAGCGAGACGAACGAGCGACTCCACGACCTCGGGCACCGGCTGGCGGAACAGAAGTTGACCCTGGAGACCTTCTTGCAGGTGACCAACCAGACGCCCGACGCGTTGCTCGAGTCGCTGCGCGCGGACGCGTCGCGCGCGGTTCGCATCGACCTCGCGCTGCGGGCCCTCGTGCGCGCCGAGGGCTTGGAGCCGACCGACGAGGAAGTCGATGAGGAACTGGTGAAAACCGCTGAGGCGATGTCGGTTGAGCCCGACGTGTTGCGCACAAACCTGCGCGACACCGGTCGTACGGTCGCCTTCGTTGCGGAAGTGGCGAAGATGAAAGCCTCGCGGTGGCTCACGGAGAACGTCACCTACGTGGATCCCGAGGGCCTCGTTATTGATCCCGCCCTCCTGAGCGTCGATCAATCGCTCGATATGGACGTTTAAGGTATAGCCGTGAACGAACACTTTCGAGCTCAGAACTACTTGGTTCCCACCGTCGTCGAGTCGTCAAATCGTGGCGAGCGGTCGTACGACCTCTACAGCCGTCTGCTGCGCGAGCGAATCATCTTCCTCGGCACCCCGATCGATGACACCGTGGCCAACCTGATCTGTGCCCAGATGTTGTTCCTCGAATCCGAGGACCCCGAGAAGGACATCAACCTCTACATCAACTCGCCCGGTGGTGACATAACCGGCCTGCTCGCGATCTACGACACGATGAAGTACATCAAGCCCGACGTGTCGACGTTCTGCTTCGGTCAGGCGGCGTCGGCGGCGGCGGTCCTACTGGGTGCGGGCGCCAAGGGCAAGCGTTACGCGCTTCCCCACGCCCGGGTCCTGCTGCACCAGCCCTGGGGCGGCGTCGGCGGTCAGGCGTCGGACATCGAGATTCAGGCTCGCGAAATCCTTCGGATGAAGGACATGCTCAACTTCATGCTGGCCAATGACACGGGACAATCGGTCGAGCGCATTACCAAGGACACGGACCGTGACTTCATCATTGGCGCCGACGAAGCCGTTGAATATGGCCTTATCGACGAGGTAATCAGTCCTCGGTCGTAGGTGCCGGAGTTTGGCGGTGGCGCATCCTAGGATGGATGGGACAGGTCGTGTCGGAGGGTGCTTGTGGCAAAATTTGGCGAAGGCAGCGACCTCATCAAGTGCAGTTTCTGCGCGAAGGGTCAGAAGCAAGTCAAGAAGTTGATCGCTGGTCCAAGCGTCTACATCTGCGACGAGTGCATCGACCTGTGCAATGACATCATCGCCGACGAATTCGGTGATCGACCGGAGTTCGTGCTCGATGAACTGCCCACGCCGAGGGAGATCTCGTCGTTCCTCGACGAATTCGTCATCGGCCAGGTCGAAGCAAAGAAGATCCTCTCGGTGGCGGTCTACAACCACTACAAGCGCATTCAAACGGGCCCGCTCCACGACGACGACGTTGAAGTTGCTAAGTCGAACGTGCTGTTGCTCGGACCGACCGGCTGCGGTAAGACCTTCCTCGCACAGACCTTGGCCCGGATGCTCAACGTCCCCTTCGCCATCGCCGACGCGACCGCGCTCACTGAGGCCGGTTACGTGGGCGAGGACGTGGAGAACATCTTGCTGAAGCTGTTGTCGGCCGCGGACTTCGACGTGAAACGAGCGGAACGCGGAATCATCTACATCGACGAGATCGACAAGATCGCGCGCAAGTCGGAGAACCCGTCGATCACGCGCGACGTCTCGGGCGAAGGCGTCCAGCAGGCGCTGTTGAAGATTCTCGAGGGGACAGTCGCGAGCGTTCCGCCCCAGGGCGGTCGCAAGCACCCGCACCAAGAGTTCATCACGATCGACACGTCCAACATCCTGTTCATCTGCGGTGGGGCGTTCTCCGGACTTGAGTCGATCATCGAGCGTCGGCTCGGCAAGAAGTCGATCGGCTTCAATTCGCCGATCGAGACCAAGCGCTCGGGTGACATCGAGCTCTTCCGCTACGCCCTGCCGGAGGACCTGATGAAGTTCGGGCTCATTCCCGAATTCATCGGACGTCTCCCGATCGTCGGGGCGGTCCAGCAGCTCGACCGGTCGATGTTGATTGACGTGCTGACCGAACCCAAGAACTCGCTCGTCAAGCAGTTCCGCCAGGTACTAGCCATGGACGGTGTCGAATTGGTGATTGAAGCCGACGCGCTCGCGGCAATCGCCGATCTGGCGATGGAGCGGGGTACTGGCGCCCGCGGCCTGCGCTCGATCCTCGAGAGCGTGCTGCTCGAGACGATGTACGACATTCCCGGACGTACCGACGTCGTTCGTTGCGTGGTGACCGCGGAGTCGGTCCGCGAGCGCGTTGCGCCGATCTACGAACTACGGAAGGCGACGCGTTCTCGTCGCGCGAGTTAGCCGTGAGATTTGAAACGTACGCCCAGGCGTTGGGCTGGTTGGAGTCTCACGTCGACTTCGAACGGGTCTCTCCCAACCGCCAGTCGCCGCCAACCCTGCAGCCCATCGTCGAGACACTCGCGATGTTGGCCGATCCCCATCGCGACTTCCCGTCGATCCACATCACCGGAACGAACGGTAAGGGCTCGACGACGACGATGACGAGCGAACTATTGCGCGCGACCGGTCTGCGCGTAGGAACCTTTACGAGCCCCGATCTGCACGCGGTGAATGAGCGCATCGCGGTGAACGGCGAAGCCATCGACGACGACGTGTTCCGCGAACTGTTCGCTCGACTCGCCGACGTGGAGTCGGTCACGGGCGTCGCGCTCACCCGCTTCGAGTTGCTCACCGTCGCCGCCTTCTTGCACTTCTCCGACGAAGGCGTGGACGTCGCCGTCATTGAGGTGGGTCTGGGGGGGACGTGGGATTCGACCAACGTCATCGACGGTGACGTGACGGTGCTGACCAACGTCGACCTCGACCACACCGCGGTGCTCGGACCCACGATCGGCGATATCGCGAGGGACAAGGTCGGCATATTCCGCCCCGACGCCGTGGCCGTCGTGGCGACCACGAACGCGATCGTGGTGGAGATCGCGAAGCGGCGCGTGGACGAGATCGGTGCGACGCCGTGGTTTCTCGGCGACAGTTTCGATCTCGAACGCAATGACCTCGCCGTGGGCGGCCGCATGTTGAACGTGCGCACGCCGTACACGCTCTACGACGAAGTCGTCGTGTCTCTTCACGGCATTCATCAGGGAATGAACGCGACGACTGCGATCGTGGCCGCCGAAGCGTTTCTCGGACGCGCACTGGGCGATGAGGTCGTTCGAGCGACGTTGGCGAAGGTTCGAGTGCCCGGGCGAATGGAGGTCGTGGCGCACCGACCGATGGTGGTGATCGACGGCGCGCACAACCCCGCGGGTATCGCGGCGCTCGTGGCCACGCTCGACGGAGCCTTTCACGTCGACGGTGAACGTCGGTGCGTGATTGGCATGCTCACCGGTCGCAACATCGATGACATGGTCGCGCCCTTGGTAGCGGCCGGGTTCAGTGAGTTCCACTGCTGCGCGCCCCAATCACCGCGCGCGGTCGACGCGGCCACGGTGGCGGCGTCGATCCGCCGCCACGGAGGCGTCGCGCTGGAACACGGGTCCAGCGCCGCAGCCCTGGCTCACGCGCGCGAGCGCTCGACGGACGACGATTTGATCGTGGTGACCGGCAGCCTCTACGTGATCGCTGAAGTTCGAGGCGAGGTCCTTCACCTGCCATCTCGGCATCTTCGCTGAGACTGTTAGATTTTCCGTTGTGAATCAAACGCTGGTGATCATCAAGCCCGACGGGGTCGAGCGGGGACTCGTAGGCGAGATCCTTGGGCGACTCGAGCGCAAGGGCTTGCGCTTCATCGCGGCCGAACTGCGCACCCTAGACCTTGAGACCGCGGCCCGGCATTACGCCGAGCACCTCGGGCGCGACTATTACGACAACCTGGTGCGCTTCATCACGAGTGGACCGGTGATGGTCGTCGTGGTCGAGGGTCCGGAGGATGCCTGGCGAGTGGTGCGCACGATGATGGGTACGACCAATCCACTCGAATCGGCCCCGGGGACCATACGTGGCGACCTGGCCACGGTGATGGCTCATAACCTTATTCACGGCTCGGACTCGGCCGAATCAGCCCGCCGCGAGATCGGTATTTTCTTTCCTCACCTGGTTTCCTAGACGCGGTTGGTCGGAGACCGCATTCTTGCCCTAGCCTTACACCGTGAGGAAGCGTCTGCGGCCTCGATTAAGGGTTTCTATGGTTGATAGTCGTTTTTCGCTCCTGGGCCGCGATATGGCGGTGGATCTGGGCACGGCCAACACCCTGGTCTACGTGCGCGGTCGTGGCATCATCCTCAATGAGCCGTCCGTGGTGGCCGTTGACGTCAAGGACGGCAAGCCGCTGGCCGTCGGCGCTGAAGCCAAGCGGATGATCGGACGCACGCCGAGCAACATCCAGGCGATCCGACCGTTGAAGGACGGCGTCATCGCCGACTTCGAGATCTGTGAGAAGATGCTCCGCTATTTCATCCACCGGGTTCACCAACGCCGTTTCGCGAAGCCGCGCATGGTTATCTGCGTGCCCTCGGGTATCACCGGGGTTGAGCAGCGCGCGGTGATGGAGGCGGCGGAGTTCGCGGGCGCGCGCAAGGCGTACATCATCGAAGAGCCGATGGCGGCGGCCATCGGCGCCGGGTTGCCGATTCACGAGCCCAGCGGCAACATGGTCGTCGACATCGGTGGCGGGACCACCGAAGTGGCCGTCATCTCGCTCGGTGGCATCGTCACGAGTCAGTCGATCCGCGTGGGTGGCGACGAACTCGATGAGGCGCTGGTCGCCTTCGTGAAGAAGGAGTTCCAACTGGCGCTCGGTGAGCGGACGGCCGAGGAGATCAAGATTCAGCTGGGATCGGCGTACCCATTGGAGAAGGAACTGCGCGCCGAGATCCGGGGACGCGACCTCGTCACCGGACTACCGAAGACGGTCGTGATATCGACCGAACAGATTCGCCAAGCGATCGAAGAGCCGGTACAGGCGATCGTCGACGCCGTCAAGGTGACGCTCGACCGCACGCCGCCGGAACTGGCGTCTGACCTGATGGAACAGGGTATCGTGCTGACCGGTGGCGGGGCGCTCTTGAACGGAATCGCCCAACGGCTCGAAGTTGAGACCAATATGCCGATCATCGTGGCGAACGACCCGTTGAACTGCGTGGCCCTCGGCAGTGGGATGTGCCTCGAAGAGCTCGAGACGTTCTCTCGCATGTTGAAGTCCAGCCCGTCGCGTTAACGCGTGGTCACCGACCGGTCGAGGAGACGCGCGTGGACCCTCGGGGTCAGCACGCTGATCGTCGTGACGCTGCTGTACATGACCGTTGGCGTCGTCTCGGGACTGCGCAGCGTGGCGAACCTCGTGATCACGCCATTCAGTTGGACGATTGACGTCATCGCCCGACCGATCGGTCACGTATTCGCCGGTGCGATTAACTACAGCGACGTGGTCGCCCAGAACGAACGACTCCGTTACGAGCTAGGCCGGGCGCAACTGCGCGCCGACGAGAACTGGGCGCTGCAACGACAGTTGGAGCAACTCACAGTCCAACTCCACGTGCCGTTCGTCGGCTCGCTGGCGACGGTGGCGGCCCAGGTGGTCAGCGTCTCACCGACCAACTTCGCGGCGACCTTTGACATCTCCAAGGGTCGCGACAGTGGAATCCTGGCCGGTATGCCGGTCGTCGCGAACGGAGGACTCGTGGGATCGGTGATCTCTACGACCCCCCGTGGTGCCACCGTTCGATTGATCACGGACGTCAACTCGTCGGTGGGCGTCACCTTTGGCAACGCGCACCAGTCGATGGTGATCAGCGGGGGAGGCGTGAACAACGGCCTCTCGGCGACGGCGGTCGACCTCAAGACGGCCCTAACTCGAGGAACCATTCTCACTACCGACGGGCTGAGCGGTGGACTCTTTCCGCCGGGCCTTCCCGTCGCGAGGGTGGCCACGGTGGGATTGACCCCGGGCGCGACCACCTACAACGTCACGGTTACTCCCACGGCGGATCTTCGACACCTCTTTTACGTCGACGTCGTGCTCTGGGAGCCAACGTCGTGAGGCGCGCGCTCATACCGGTCGCGCTGGTCACACTGACCATCGTCGGACTACAGCTCGCGGTCTTCTCGGCGCTTCGCTTCGACGGCGTCGTCGTGATGCTCGTGTGGTTGTGGCCGTTCGCGATCGGTTTGACGGGCGTTACGAGTCTGGCGGTGTGGGGCGCGCTGCTGTCGGGTCTCTTCTTTGACACCCACAGCGCATCGCCGTTCGGTCTCACGATTGTCGTCGCGGTCACGTTGGCCTATATCGCGTCGAGACTCGGACGCGAGGGAGTCGGCGACCTCGATTCGGCGGCGTGGTGGGTGACGCCCGTCCTCGCCGGCGTGGCCGGCCTCCTCGCGCCGGCGTTTTACGTCGCGCTCGGATACGGTGAACTCAATTTCGGACTGTGGCGCGGGAGTCTGCTCGCGAGTATGGAGGTGAACGCGGTCGCGTTCTTTCTACTCGCGCGCCCGAGCGCCCGACTGGCGCGGGCCCTCGCTCGAATTGATGGACGGTCGCGCGGGTGAAGCGGTCGTGGCGTGAACGGCCGACGGGCTCACTGTTCTCGAGACTGTGGCGGCCGTGGGAGTCGCTCAACCCGTTTCGTCGCCGGGGTCGTTCGATCAACGTCCGGCGCACGGTGGGGATTCGCGATCTGGTCGCGTCACCCGATGAGATCGAGGTCCGACCGGAGCGTCGGTGGCGGATCATCGGTGGATTCTTCGCGTTGCTACTCGTGTTGCTCGTCTATCGGCTCTTCACCCTGCAGATTCTGGACTATCGCGTAGCGGTCGCGACGGTCAATTCCAATTCGCTGCGGGTGAGCACCATCCCCGCCGCGCGCGGACTCATCCTCGATCGCTACGGGCGTCCACTGGTGACCAACACGACGACGACTGAGGTGCAACTCTCGCGGGCCGAAGCGGCCCTCGACCCGTCGGTCAAGGGCGCGTTGGCCGCACTCACCGGGGTCAGCGTGAAGTCGATCAACGCGGCGCTCAACAACGCGCAGTACGACCCCTATCAACCGGCGCCGATCATGTTGAACGCCCCGGCGACGGTCGTCGAATTCATCAAACTGCACCCGAGCGAGTTTCCCGGCGTCACCATCTTGGACGTGGCGACACGGTCGTATCCCAACGGGGGGAACGTCGGCTCCCAGGTTCTCGGCTACGTCGGCCCGATCACCGGCAAGGAAATCGCGGCCCACCCCAACCAGGGATACCAGACGAATTCCCAGATCGGCAAGGCCGGGATCGAGGCGTTCTACGAGCAGTATCTGCGGGGCCATGACGGCACCCAGACCCTTGAGGTCGACGCCTTCGGCAATATCTTGAACACGGCCAAGACGACGCCGCCGGTCAATGGCGATTCGGTGGTGCTCAACATCGACGAGGGCCTCCAGCGGGCCCTCGACGGGTACCTCGCCCAGCAGGTGCTGCTCGACCGTAAGACCTACGACCCGGTCTCGCACCGCTACCCCCAGGCGGTCAACGGCGCCGCCGTCGTCCTGGACCCGAACACGGGGGCGGTACTCGCCATGTCGAGCTTCCCTTCGTACAACCTCAACTCGTTCGTGAACGGTCTGTCCCAGTCGACGTTCAACAGCCTGATGAAGGTCGGCGCGTTCAACAACTACGCCATCCAGGGCCTCTACACCCCGGGCAGCACCTTCAAGCTCGTGACCGCGACCGCCGAGTTGCAGACCGGCATCTTCTCGCCGAACACGCTCGTGAACGACACGGGGATCTACGTGGTCCCGGGCTGTTTGCAGGGCGGACACGGCTGCGTCTTTCACGACGCTGAGACGTTCGGCAACGGTCTGGTCAATCTGCCGCTCGCGCTGACCGTGTCGTCGGACTACTACTTCTACAACCTGGGTTACCTCTTCTGGCTGCATCAGCGTAAGTACGGCCAGACGCCGATCCAGAACGTGGCCCACCAGTACGGCCTCGACCAGTACACGAACATCGACCTGCCCAACGAGGTGCCCGGTCGCGTCGACTCGCCAGCGGTACGAAAGGCCCTCCACGCCCAAGCCCCTAAGGCGTTCCCGAACGTGGCCTGGTACACGGGCGACAACATTGAGATGGCCTTCGGTCAGGGCGCAACGGCGCTCACCCCGATCGCCCTGGCCAACGCCTACGCCACGTTCGCCAACGGCGGGACGCGCTACGCGCCCGAGGTGGCGGCCGGGATCATCAGTCCGTCGGGCAAGGTGATCAGGCGCTACGGACCACGCATCCTCGGCCACGTTCACCTGCCCCCGGCCATCCGTACGCCGATTCTCCAGGGCCTCTACGGGGTCATCAACAACCCACGCGGCACCGGCTACTACGCCTTTCACCACAACGCCACGTTCTCGTTGAGCGCGTTCCCGCTGGCCGGTAAGACCGGCACGGCGTCAAACGCCCCGGGCATGGAACCCAACTCGCTGTTCGTCGGTTTCGGACCGATTTCGCGACCGAAGTACGTCGTCGTCTGTGTCATTGGCGAGGGTGGCTACGGCGCAAACGCGGCGGCGCCGGTCGTCGCCGAGGCCTTTAACTACCTGGTCGCTCACCCGATCCGTCCGGTGTCGATGGTACCGAAGTTGACCCTGCCGACCTCGACGACGACCACGACCACGATCCACGGCGCGACGACGACAACGTCGACGACTACGACGCTGAAACCGACGACGACGTCCCAGGGATAGCCGGAATTTGCGCCGAACGGTGTAACGTGGTCGCGTGGGGCGTCGCCGTACAAGTTGTGCGGCGCGCGTGAGAACGCAATACTCGCGACGGTCTGTCCCTCGCGAGCAGGTTATCGAGGACATCGTGGATCAATCCAGCGCAACGGCACTGTTGAGACTTCGGACCCTCGTCTTCGGGGCGATCGGTTTCGCCTCGTACGCTTTCGCCCCCGATTCCGCCGCGGCGTCGCCGCGGACGGATCGTCGAACCGGCCACTACCACTGTGGCCAGGAAATACAGAACGCAAGGAGTGTCCGTCGTGAGCGACGAGAACAAGAGCCCCGTCCCAGTAACCGGTCCCCGCATCGGCGACACCCGACCAGCTCCACAGATTGGCGATACGAGGCCTAGCCCGTCGACCAGCGATAACGGAGGGGCACCGTCGGGCCAAGGTGGTTCGAACGGTGGTGGCTCGCGCCGTCGCCGCGGTGGCCGCGGGCGCGGTGGCCAGGGTGGACAAGGCGGTCAGGGTGGGCGCCCCGGCGCGGGCGTCCGACCCGTTGACGCACCCGTTGAAGCGTCGGCGCCCGACGTCGCGGAGGGCGCGAACCAGCGCACTCGGGGACGTCGCCGACGCGGCGGTGAACGCAAGACGCGAGCCCAGGGCCGTTATCTGATGTGCGTGCACACCACCAAGGAGGCCACGCACATCGCCACCCTCGAGGGTCGCTCGATGGTCGAGTACACCGTCGCGAAGGCCGCCGACGAGACATTGCAGATCGACGGCAACATCTACGTCGGGCGGATCCAAAACGTGCTGCCGGGCATGGAACTGGCCTTCGTCGACATCGGTATCCCCAAGAACGCCGTGCTCTACCGCGGTGACGTGACCTTTGACGACGACGACGTCGACGGAGCGCCGACGAACAACAAGCGAATCGAGGAGATGATTCGCGCCGGACAGACCATCGTCTGCCAGGTGACCAAGAACGCGATCGGGGCCAAGGGCGCTCGACTGACCCAAGAGGTCTCGCTGCCCGGACGATTCGCGGTCCTCGTGCCGAACTCGTCGACGGTGGGGATCTCCAAGCGACTCGCCGACGGTGAGCGCCGCCGTCTGCGCAAGATCATCGACGAAGTCAAACCCGAGCGCCACGGCGTCATCATTCGAACGGCCGCCGAAGGGGTGACCGCCGAGGACCTGGCGCGCGACGTCACCTCCCTGGCCGAGAAGTGGGACGCGATTGAGGCCGAAGTGGCCAAGTCCAACCAACCCCGGCTCATCTACCGCGACCTCGACCTCGCGGTGCGGGTGCTGCGCGAGGAGTTGAACGACGACTACCGCGGAGTGCTGATCGACGACCGCGACCTGTTTGAGAAGGTCCGCGAGTACGTGCTGGCAGTCAATCCTGAGCTAGCGGACCGCATTGAGTTCTACGACCGGACAACCGAGGACCTGCCGCTGTTCGAACGCTATTTCGTGCACGAGCAGCTCCATCGCGCCCTTGACCGCAAGGTATTCCTGCCGTCGGGCGGCTCGCTCATCATCGAGCGGACCGAGGCGCTGACGGTCGTCGACGTGAACACGGGCAAGAACGTGGGCAAGACGAACCTCGAAGAGACGGTCTTTCGAAACAACCTCGAGGCGGCCGAGGAGGTGGCGCGACAGCTTCGCCTGCGCGACATCGGCGGCATCATCGTCATCGACTTCATCGACATGGAGTCCAAGGCCAACCGTGACGCCGTGGCCTCGGCGCTGCGCCAGGCGCTGTCGCGCGACAAGACCCGAACCCAGGTCTTTGACATCTCCGAGCTGGGCCTCGTGGAAATGACCCGCAAACGGGTCAACGAGGGGCTCCTCGAGTCGGTGTCGAGTGTCTGCACGGTCTGTGACGGTCGCGGATTCGTCTTATCGACCGGCCTGTAAACGAAAATGTCCCGTCCGTTATCGACTAGTATGGAAACCCTATGTACGCCGTTATCCGAGTAGGCACTTCCCAAGAGCGAGTCACCGAGGGCCAGGTGGTCCGCGTCGACTTACGTTCTGAGGCCGTTGGCGCCGATGTTCAGTTCGTACCCGTCATGCTGGTAGATGGCGATCAGGTCATTGCCGGTCCCGCACTGAAGGGCACGACCGTCACCGGTCGGATCCTCGGTGAGGAAAAGGGCCCCAAGATCCGGGCGTTGACCTACAAGTCCAAGGCCAACCAGCGCAAGCGCTGGGGCCACCGTCAGCACTATTCGACCGTCGAGATCACCTCGATCGCGACGAACGCGTAAGGAGCGAGCATGTCAAAGACTAAAGGTGGCGGTTCGACCAGGAACGGTCGCGATTCCAATGCCCAGCGCCTCGGCGTGAAGACCTTCGACGGGACGACGGTGAAGCCCGGCAGCATCATCATCCGCCAGCGCGGCACCCAGTTCCACCCCGGCCGCAACGTGGGGATCGGCAAGGACGACACCCTCTTCGCCCTGGCCGAGGGCCAGGTGAAGTTCGGCTACCGCGGTGGACGCAAACTGGTCGACGTACTCGCGAGCTAATCGCTTTCGTTGAGTTGTGAAAAAAACCCCCGGGCGCTCGCCCGGGGGTTTTTTCATTGCTGCCGTGCGTTCTATCCCTTGACGGCCTTCTTGAAGGTCGAGCCAATGGAAACCTTCGGCGCCTTGGACGCAGCGACCTGGATGGCCTCACCGGTCTGAGGGTTGCGCGCAGTGCGAGCCTTACGCTGGACTCGCTCGAACGACAGGAAGCCCGACAGCACGATCTTCTCGCCGCCCGACACGTTCTTCACGACGACGTCTTCAAAGGCCTTCAGCACCTCGGCTACCGTGTTCTTGGCTGCGCCACTCTCGGCAGCAATTGCATCTACCAACTCGGCCTTGTTCACCGGTCGACTCCTTACTCTTCACTAAATCGGACTGGGGATTCCCAGTAACCGGAGCCATCTTTATCGAAGAAACGTTGATATTTAGGGATTTTCGATAAGTTTTCCCTGAGATGGCGATGCGTGGATGGGCATAAACCCTAATGAAGAATGATATTTTCGGACCGCGGACCGGCGAAGACCCCCGGTGCCCCCTACGATGGCCTGATGCAGACCCTAAACCGGACCCGTCTCGCCGCCCTGGCCGCCGCTGAAGCGCAGCGATACGAGCGCGAACACCCGGCGTCGCGGCGACTCCACGAGCAAGCCAACCACCTCTTCGGTCGCGTGCCGATGACCTGGATGAGCAAGTGGGCCGGCGGGTTTCCGCTCGGATTCACCTCAGCCCACGGGGCGACGATCACCGACCTGGACGGTCACGAGCTCGTCGACTTCGCCTTGGGCGACACCGGCGCGATGGCCGGCCATTCACCGGCGCCGTTGGTCCGGGCGGTGAACGAGCGCCTGGGGGTGCGTGGTGGCGTGACGACCATGCTGCCCACCGAGGACGCGCAGTGGGTCGCCACCGAATTGCACCGGCGCTTCGGTCTCGACCAGTGGTCCTTCACCCTGTCGGCGACTGACGCCAACCGGTGGCTCCTGCGTCTGGTGCGCCTCGTGACCCGGCGGCCCAAGATCCTGGTCTTTTCCTATAGCTACCACGGTTCGGTCGACGAAACCTTCGTCATCGTCGGGGCCGACGGCCGGGCACGGTCGCGACCAGGCAACGTCGCTCCGGCCGTCGATCCGACGGCGACGACGCGCGTGGTGGAATTCAACGACCTGGCGGCCCTGGAGCGCGAACTCGCCTTCGGTGACGTGGCGGCGGTCTTGACCGAGCCGGCGATGACCAACATCGGCATCGTGCTACCCGAAGCCGGATTCCTCGAGGGGGTACGCGAACTCTGTGATCAAACGGGGACCCTGCTCATCGTCGACGAGACCCACACATTCTCGGCCGGACCGGGTGGCGCGACCCGGCGCTTTCAACTCCGACCCGACGCGCTCACGATCGGCAAGTCGCTCGGCGGCGGCGTGGCGTGCGGAGCGTACGGTCTAACCCAGGATCTGGCCGAGCGCGTCTTCGCGGCGGTCGCCGAGGGCGACGACATGGCGGACCTCGTGGACGTGGGTGGGGTCGGGGGTACCCTGGCCGGCAATCCGCTCAGCCTGGCCGCGATGCGCGCGGTGCTCGGCGAGGTACTCACCGACGACGCGTTCAGTGCGATGGAGGGGCTCGCGACGACGTTCGCACAAGGCGTCCAGTCCACCATCACGGCCCATGACCTGCCCTGGTCGGTCAGCCAGCTCGGCGCGCGCTGCGAATACCGCTTCGCCAGCCCCGCACCGGTGAACGGCGCTTCGTCCGCCGCGAGCGCCGATCCGCTGCTCGAGGACTACCTGCACCTCTACGGGGTAAACCGGGGGGTGCTGTTGACCCCGTTCCACAACATGGCCCTGATGTGTCCGGCCACCTCCAGCGACGACGTCGCACGCCACCAGACGGTCTTTGACGAGGCCGTCGGCGCGCTGGTTGACTAGGGTCCGGCGACGGGCTCGTAGGATTAGCGGGTGTCCGTCTTCATTGATTCCGCCCAATTGCACGCCAAAGCCGGCGACGGGGGCGCGGGCTGCGTCAGTTTCCGCCGCGAGGCGCATGTCGCCAAGGGCGGTCCCGACGGCGGAGACGGTGGCCGGGGCGGTGACGTCTGGCTAGTCGCCGACTCGAACCAGGCGTCGCTGCTGGGATTCCGCGACCATCCGTTTCGCCGCGCCTCTGACGGCGCGCACGGCACCTCCAAGCGCCAGCACGGGGCCCGCGGCCAGGATCTGCTCGTGTCGGTGCCGGTCGGCACCGTAGTCCACGACCGTGACGGCGCCGTGGTCGTCGACCTCGCGGGACCGGGGGACCGGTGGCGGGCGGCCGAAGGTGGGCTCGGCGGCGCCGGGAACGCGCGGTTTCTCTCCAATCAACGTCGAGCCCCCGCTTTCGCCGAGCAGGGCGAGGTCGGCGACGAACAGTGGTACGACCTCGAACTGAAATTGCGCGCCGACGTCGCGCTCATCGGGTTTCCCAACGTAGGCAAGTCGACGCTGATCGCCCGTGTCTCGGCGGCCCGACCCAAGATCGCCGACTACCCCTTCACGACCCTCGTGCCCAACCTGGGCGTGGTGCGAGTCGGTGAGCGAAGTGGCCGGCCCGACGACGCGACCGAGTTCGTCATGGCCGACATTCCCGGTCTCATCGAGGGCGCCGCGCAGGGCCGGGGCCTCGGACACGACTTCTTGCGCCACGTCGAGAACGCCAAAGTGCTCTGCGTGCTGCTCGACCGGTCGGCGAGCGCCCCGCTGGCGCCCGAGGAACAGTTGCGGGTCCTGCTTCGCGAACTCGGGGAGTACCAGGCCGACCTGCTCGAACGTCCGCGCGTCGTCGTTGGTTCGAAGTCCGACGTCGCCGACTCAACCGTCGTGCCCGGTGACCTGGCGATCTCCGCGGTCACCGGTGACGGCGTACGCTCGCTCGTCGCACGACTGGCGGCGCTGGTCACGGTCGCGCGCCGTGAGGCGGCCGAGGCCAGTGACCACGACGTGGTGATCCACCGCCCGGTCCAAGACGACGTCGAAGTGGCCCCGGCGGGACCGAACTCGTGGGTCGTTCGCGGGCGCAGCGCCTTGCGCGCGGTCCGCTTCCAGGACCTGACCGACGACGAGGCGCTGGCCGAGATCGTCAAACGACTACGGGCGCTCGGTGTGGACCGGCTCTTGACGCGAGCGGGCGCGCTGGACGGCGACCTCGTCCAGGTCGGTCCGTTGAGTTTTGAGTGGTGGCGCGACGCCGTTGGCGCGGGCCTGGACCGCGGCGACCACCATCGCGCGACGCGCCGAGAGCGACTCGCGCGCCACGGCCGTCTCGGGACCGACGATGACGAGGCCTAGCGCGGTCATCAAGATCGGGACCTCGTCGGTGACCGACGAGCGGGGCGGTGTCGACTACGACGTCTTGGTCAGCGTGGCCGCGGACGTCGTCGCTCTTCGCGATGATGGCTGGTCGGTGGTCGTGGTGACCTCGGGGGCCATCACCGCTGGCTGGGCCGACGTGGGGCGGGGCCAGCGGCGACCCACCGACGCCGCGACGCTCCAGGCGGTCTCGGCGGTCGGTCAGCCCCTCTTGATGCACGCCTGGCGAAACGCCTTCGCCGAGGCGGGCGCCACCGTCGGACAGGTGCTGCTCGCGCCACTCGACTTCTCCCACCGTGGTCAGTACCTCCACGCTCGTGGAACGCTCGCGGCGCTGTCCGAACTCAACGTGATCGCGATCGTGAACGAGAACGACGCGGTCGCCGACGAGGAGATCCGTTTCGGCGACAATGACCGCCTGGCCGCGCTCGTGGCGAACCTGATCGGCGCGACGCACCTGGTACTGCTGACCGACACCGACGGACTGTTCACGGCGGATCCTCGACTGGACCCGTCGGCAACGTTGATCGAAGAGGTGCGCGCGATCGACGCCACCATCGAGGGGATCGCCGGGCGAAGTCGCTCGGGCGTGGGCAGTGGGGGGATGTCCTCGAAGCTGGCCGCCGCGCGGATGGCCACGTGGTCCGGGGTGACGACGGTGATCGCACCCGCGCGGGTCAACGACCCCGTGCGTCGCGCCCTGGGGGTGGGTCCGAGCGCCGGCACCACGTTCCACGCGCGCGCCGAGCGGCTCCCAGCGCGCAAGGCCTGGATCGCGTTCGCGGTGGCCAGTCGCGGAACACTGGAGATCAATCAGGGGGCGATACAGGCGCTCGAGCACCACGGACGTAGCCTGCTGCGCGTGGGCGTCGTCGGCTACGACGGTGGTTTCGTGGAGGGCGACGCCGTCGAGATCGTGGGGCCCGATCGTGAGGTCGTGGCCAAGGGACTCGTGCGCGTCAGTGCGGAATCGTTCGCCGACGGTGATGACGTGGTCGTGCACCGCGACGACCTGGTCTTGCTGCGCCACTCCTAGCCTCCGTTACGCTACGTAGATGGACACCTCCGTTCTCGCGGCCCAAGGCGCCTCGGTTCGAGAGGCGGCTCGCCGTCTCGCGCAGGCGAGTGACGCCGCGCGGCGCGCCGTTCTGCGCCGGGTCGGCGCGGAACTAGACCGGCGCCGAGCGGAGCTGCTCGCGGTGAACGCGCGAGAGGTGTCCGACTACGCCGACGACGGTGCGGGACTCGATCGACTCGTCCTGACCGACGCGCGCGTTACCGGCATGGTCGAGGCGCTGCGCGAGATCGCCGACGCCGACGACCCGCTCTTTGAGTCGGTCGACCACGACGTTCGACCCAACGGACTGCGCGTCGAGCGGGTCCGCGTGCCCCTCGGGGTCATCGGCGTGGTCTACGAGAATCGACCGAACGTCACCAGTGACGTGGCGGGACTGTGCGTGCGAAGCGGCAACGCGGCGTTCCTGCGCGGCTCCTCATCGGCGATCGAGTCCAATCGATTCATCGTGGCGTGTTGGCGCGATGCCCTCGTCGCCGAGGGACTACCGGCCGACGCGGTGGCGATGGTCGAAGACCCCTCCCACGACGCGGCGATCGCGTTCATGCAACTCACCGACGTGCTCGACTGTCTGATACCCCGGGGCGGTCCCCGGCTCATCGCCGCGATGCGCGAACACGCGCGCGTCCCCTACGTGTTAGACGGTGACGGGAACTGTCACATCTACGTCGATGCGTCCGCGCACCTCGACCAGGCCGTGGCGATCGTCGACAACGCCAAGACCTCGCGGCCGGGCGTGTGCAATGCCGTAGAGACCGTGCTCGTCCACCGCGACGTCGCGGCGACGTTCCTACCCCGACTAGCCCAACGGCTCTCGAGCGTCGAACTTCGAGTGGACGAGCGCGCCGGGGTGTTCCTGCCCGACGCGCGACGCGCTCGCGAGGACGACTTCGCCCGGGAATTTCTCGACTTGATCCTCGCGGTCAAGGTCGTCGACTCTCTCGACGAGGCGATCGATCACGTCGCGCGCTACGGGACGGGCCACAGCGAGGCCATCCTGACTGAGGACACGCACAACGCCGAGGAGTGGATTCGCCGAGTGGACGCCGCGGCCGTGCTCGTCAACGCGTCGACCCGCTTCATCGACGGTGGCGAGCTCGGTCTCGGCGGCGAGGTCGGGATATCGACCCAGAAGTTGCACGCGCGCGGTCCCATGGGGTTGCGCGAACTGACCTGCCTGAAGTGGGTCGTACGAGGAGAGGGACAGGTCCGATGACGTCACTGGATCCGAGGCAGGAGTTGGCGAAACGCTTGGGTCTCGAGCACCTGCCGCCGGTGCACTTCGAGTCGGCCGGTGACGTGCGCGCCCGGCTCGCGAAGCACGAGTACCTCAGTGACGAGGCGATCGCGTCGGTCGCGTTCTTGGCCGACCGGCTCGCCAAGCCGGTCCTGGTCGAGGGCCCGGCGGGCACCGGAAAGACGGCCCTCGCCAAAGCGGTGGCCGACGCCGTGGGGGCGCGACTGGTGCGCCTGCAGTGCTACGAGGGGCTCGACGAGTCCAAGGCCCTCTACGAGTGGAACTACCGCAAGCAGTTGTTGCGCATCCAGGCCGGCCGGTCCGAGGACCAGGCTCAAGAGTCCTGGAGCGAATTGGAAGAGGACATCTTCTCCGATGAGTTCCTCCTCACGCGGCCCCTGCTGGAGGCGATCTCGGCGACGGACCCCGTCGTGTTGCTCATCGACGAGGTCGACCGTGTGGAACTCGAGACCGAGGCGCTCTTGCTCGAGATCCTCTCGGAATACCAGGTGTCCATCCCCGAGTTGGGGACGATTCGCGCCCAACAGATCCCCATGGTCTTTCTCACCTCGAACAACACCCGCGAGCTCTCCGAGGCGCTGAAGCGTCGCTGCCTCTACCTGTACATCGGATACCCCGACGTCCAGCGCGAGCGCGACATCATCCTGGCTCGGGTGCCGGGCATCTCCACGGCCCTCGCCGAGCAGATCGCCGAGGTCGTGCGATCGCTGCGGACCCTCGACCTGAAGAAGGCGCCGTCGGTATCCGAGACGCTGGACTGGGCCCGAACGTTGGTCATCCTCGGTCGCGAGGAGATCGGCGCCGAAGAAGCGGTCGCGACCCTGCACATCCTGCTCAAGTACCAGTCCGACATCGAACGTGCGACCAAGGAGATCCTCGGTCGCACGGTGAGCCTTGCTTAACGTCCTCGCGGACTTCGTCGGCGAGCTACGCGCCGCCGGGCTGCCGGTCTCCATGTCCGAACACGTCGACGCCGCGCGGGCGATGCGCGTGATCGACCTCGGCGACCGCACGGCGCTGCGCGACTCGCTGGCCGCGACCCTCGTGAAGGACGGCGATCACCTGCCCGCCTTCTACACCGCCTTTGACGTGTTCTTCGCCACTCGGGTGGCAACGCCGCCGAGCGACGCGACCCCCGACGGCGAAGCCCCCGACGGCGACGCGGGGTCGCCGGGTTCGGGCCAGTCCCAGGGTGATGGCGGTGGCGCTTCGGCGCCGCTCAGCGCCGACCAGCTCGCGGACCTGCTCTATCGGGCGTTGCGCGACGGCGACTCGACGGCGCTCAACCGTGGCGCGCGCGCCGCGGTGGCGCGCTACGCGGGTATGGAGCCGGGGCGACCCGTCGGTGGGACCTACTACCTCTATCGAACGCTGCGCAGCCTGGAGCTCGAACGACTCGAGGCTCGGCTGACCGACGAACGCTCGGCCGAGGACGACCAACTGGCCAAACGTCTCGCGCGCGACGAGGCTCGCGCTCGCATCGAGAATCTGAAGCGGGCCGTCGAACGCGCCATCCGAGAGCGTCTGGTTGAAGATCGTGGATCGACGGCGCTCGCCAAATCCGTGCGCAAACCGCTGCCCGAGGACCTCGACGTGATGCACGCGAACCGCGAGGAGTTGGCCCAGCTTGAACGGGCGCTGCGCCCGCTGAGCCGCAAACTCGCTACCCGACTCGCGCGGCGGCGCCGACGTCGTCGTCGCGGGCCCGTCGACCTTCGCCACACCGTGCGGCGCAGTCTGTCGACCGGCGGGGTACCGCTCGATCTGCGATTCAAGCCGCCGCGACCGGCCAAACCCGAGATCGTCGTCATCGCCGACGTGTCGGGTTCGGTGGCGTCCTTCGCCCGGTTCACGCTGCACCTCGTGCACGCCATCAGCTCCCAGTTCTCCAAGGTCCGCAGCTTCGTCTTCGTCGACGGCCTCGACGAGGTGACCGACTACTTCGATGGCGTTGACGACCCGGCGGTCGCCGTGGCGCGCATCAACGCCGAGGCCGACGTGGTGGCCTTTGACGGACACTCCGACTACGGACGGGCGCTGCTCAACTTCCACGAACGATTCGCTAACGACATCACCCGGCGAACCACCATCCTGATCCTCGGTGACGGACGCAACAACTACCACCAGGCGCACGCCGACGTCGTGGCGGACCTGCGCCGCCGGGCGCGCAACGTCTTCTGGCTGAACCCCGAGCCGGCGAGCTACTGGAACAGCGGGGACTCGATCATCGATCAGTACGCGCCGTACTGCGATCGAGTGGTCGAGTGCCGCACGCTTCGCCAGCTGGAGGCCTTCGTCGGCGAACTGTCGTGAGCGACTGGTCGGTCGAGCCACCCGCGGGGGTGCGCACCCGGGGCCGCGCGGCGAGGGGAACCCGGCTCGTGCTCGTGCGCCACGGTGAAGCGATCTGCAACGTCGAGGGCGTGATCGGCGGGCCGAAGGGCTGTCGCGGCCTCACCGACACCGGCCGCGAGCAGGCGCGAGCGCTGACCGACCGACTCGTGCGTAGCGCGGAGTTCCACGACGTCGAGGCGCTGTACACCTCGGTGCTGCCTCGAGCGATCGAGACGGCGTCGATCCTGGCTCGCGCACTGCCGAGCGATCTCGTAGCAACGGCGGACTGCGACCTGTGCGAACTGCACCCGGGCGAGGCCGACGGGCTGACCTGGTCGGCGATGGTCGCCCGGTTCGGGGTACCCGACTGGGACGTCGACCCGCGCGGGCCCTTCGCGCCAGGTGGTGAATCCTGGACGGGGTTCTTCGAACGATGCGTAGCGGCCTTTGAGCGGATCGCGAGGACCCACGGGGGCCAGCGGGTCGTACTCGTGGTCCACGGTGGCGTCGTCGAACAGATGATCAAGCTAGTCACCCGCAGTGAACCGGGTGAGCGCTTGGGTCTTTTAACCGAGCACTGTTCGATCACCGAGGTCGAGTTCGACGGTGATCGGCTGCGGTTGCTCAGTTACAACGACCGGGCACCGCTCGCCGAGGCGTAGTTCTGGAGGAACTCGGCCACGTGGAACGCCATGTCGAGACTCTGGGTCGCGTTGAGCCGCGGATCGCAGATCGTCGTGTAGTTCACGTCGAGGTCGGCCTCATCGAGGCGCGAGCCGCCGCCGAGGCACTCGGTGACGTCATCGCCGGTGAGTTCGATGTGCAGTCCGCCCGGCCACGTGCCCAGCGCCTGATGGACCTCGAAGAACTGTGCCGTCTCGGACAGGACGTCGTCGAAGTGGCGCGTCTTCTGGCCGCCGACCACGCGGAACGTGTTGCCGTGCATGGGGTCACAGGCCCACACCACGGATCGGCCGTCATCGCGTAGGGCCTCGACCAGCGGCGGGAGGATGTCGCTGATCCGTTCCACGCCCATGCGCGAGATGAGGGTGAGCCGTCCGGGCTCGTTCTCGGGGTTCAGCGCGTCGACCAACCGGCGCAGTTCGTCCACGTCGATGCTGGGCCCGACCTTCAAACCCAGGGGATTGGAGACCCCGCGGAGGAACTCGACGTGGGCGCCATCCAACTGACGGGTGCGGTCACCGATCCAGAGCATGTGCGCCGAGCAGTCGTACCAGTCGCCGGTGAGCGAGTCCTGGCGGGTGAGCGCTTGCTCGTAGGGCAGGATGAGCGCCTCGTGGCTGGTGTAGAACTCGACGCTCTGCAGCGCCGTGTCGTCGTGAAGATCGATGCCGCACGCCTTCATGAACTGCAGCGCGCGCTCGATCTCGTCGGCGACCATCGCGTAGCGCTTGCCCTCGAGTGAGTTGGCGACGAACTCCTGGTTCCACGCGTGCACCCGCGAAAGCGCCGCGAAACCACCCGTGGTGAACGCGCGCAGCAGGTTGAGCGTGGCGACGCTCTGGTGGTACGCGGCGAGCAGCCGTTGCGGATCGGGTCGACGCGCGCCGGGCGTGAAGTCGTCGGAATTCACGATGTGACCGCGGAACGCGTCGAGGCGCACGCCGTCGCGCTCCTCGAAGTCATCCGAGCGAGGCTTCGCGAACTGCCCGGCGATCCGGCCGACCTTGACCACGGGGACGCCCGCGGCGTAGGTGAGCGCGACCGCCATCTGAAGGATCACCTTGAGCTTGTCGCGAATCGAATCGGCCGATCCCTCGTCGAAGGACTCAGCGCAATCGCCGGCCTGGAGCAGAAAGGCCTCGCCGTTGGCCACGTCGCGCAGGTGCTGCTGGAGTCGACGCGCCTCGCCGGCGAAGACGAGGGGTGGCTTGGTCGCCAGTTCGCGCTCCACCCGCTCCAGCGCTTCGCGGTCGGGCCACGCGGGACTCTGACGCAGCGGGCGATTCCGCCACGTCGTAATCGACCAATCGGACGGCGACGAATGCATGCATCTAGCGTAGGGCTTTCTTCGCGCGACGGACAATCGCTCTAGAGTTGGCCCGTGACACTACGGCGCCTCGGTCTCTTTGGGGGGACCTTCGACCCGCCGCACTTCGGGCACGTCGCGGCGTTGCGAGCGGCCGCCCGCAGTCACCGATTCAATCGGATCGAGGTCACGGTCGCCGGCGATCCCTACCAGAAGAGCGAACGCGGGTCGGTTCGCCCGGCTCCGCTGCGACTCGCCATGGCCAAAGCCGCCTTCGACGGACTCGAGCTCGTCGTGGTGTCGGACCGCGAGATTCGTCGCGCGGGACCGTCCTACACGATCGATACGGTGCGCGAACTGCTCAATGAGGCTGACGAGGTCGACCTCATCATCGGGGCGGACCTGGTGTCACAGCTCGACCGATGGCACGACGCGTCGGTGCTGCGGACCATGGTTCGCGTCGGTGTGGTGCCGCGCCCGGGCCGGGCGCCAGCCATGCCCACCGGCTGGATCAGCTACGAGATCGCCATGGAGCCGGTGGACCTGTCGAGCTCGTTCATCCGCGACACCCACCCCGACCACGAAAATCTTCGGGATTTCGTGCCCGAGGACGTTATTCCGCTCTACGAGGGTTTCCGGGGATAAGGTTTGACCGACATGGCGGTTCGAAACTTTGATGTGACCAGTCCACGCGCGGCGCGTTACACGCTGCTCGAACCCGCGCCCCGTGGTCGCGTCGACGCCCGGCGGGCCAAGCAGCGCTGGTCGCTGGTCGGTATCGGTGTCCTAGCGATTCCCTTCGTGGCCGCGGTGGTCGTGATCGGGGTGGTCCACTGAGCGAGATCGCGTCGCGCACCGTGGTGGCGCCGGGGGTTTTTGCGACCTACGTCTCAGAGCTCGTTGGCGCGGCGGTCGCTGGCGCCGAGGAGAAGGTGGCGTTCGACGTCGTCGTCATCGACATGCGTTCGCTGGTCGATTCCTTCGACGCGCTCGTGATCGTCTCGGGTCGAACTGACCGTCAGGTCCGCGCGATCGCCGAAGAGGTCGAGCGTCTCGTCGCGCTAGCGGTTGGGAGTCACCCAAACCACGTCGAGGGGGCCACCGAGGCCCAGTGGGTCGCCCTGGACTACGGCGACGTGATCGTGCACGTCTTTGACGAAGCGACGCGCGACTACTACGACCTCGAGCACCTCTGGAGCTCGGCCACGGCGTACCGCCGTTAGCCGGTGCGCAGGGACTGAACGTCGCTCGCGGTCACGAGCGTGCTCATCTTGCCGTCGGGCAGTGGCAGTTTCTCGGGCACTCCGTTGACCGTGACGCGGATACCGTGAATCGCGCCCACGCCGAAGGCCGTGAGGGTCAACTGGCCCACCGCGAGAATCAACTGCTGGCGGGGGATCGTCGAGAGCGAGCGGGTGAGGTCGATAATGCCCACACCGTGATTGATCGTCGCCTGGGTGACCACGAGGTTGTTGGGTAGGGCGCTGGTGTATCCGGTGCCGACTTCGATGTCGGTCGGTCCGAGAATCAGCTCGCGCAGGACCGATGACAAGGTCGGCGGCGAGGGAACGATCCGACTCGACGGGGCGAGGTGGCCAGTCGCGTCCACGATGTAGACGGGCTGGGTGATGAAGATCACGTGCCCGCTGGCCGTGCCGGGGATGGTCTTGCCGAGCAGGCCGAGGGGCACCGCCGCGGGGTTGATGCGCGAGGGCGACTTCGACGTCGGCACCAGCGTGCAGGAACTCAAGAAGACCGACGCGAGGATGAGACCGGCCACTGGGCGGATTCGCGTCACTCGGCCACCTCCTCGGAGATCGGCAGTCGGATCTGGATCCGGGTGCCACCCTCGGGGCTCTCGAGTGCGCTGATCGAGCCGCCGAAGGCCGAGACGTGGTCGCGCACGAGGGCGAGTCCGAGGCCCGTGCCGCGCGCCGCACCGCGGTCGTTGGCCGCGCGACCGCGAAAGAAGCGGTCGAAGATGAGGTCACGTTCGTTGGCCGCGATCCCGGGTCCGTCGTCGTCAACGTTGATGACGAGTCGACCGTTGACCTCGTCGATGCGGATGGCGATCACGCCGTGGGCGTAGCGTTCGGCGTTGGAGACGAGGTTCGTCATGATGCGCTCGAATCGACGGCGGTCGACGTGGACGTAGGGGTCGTGCACCGTGGCGTCGACTTGGATGAGCGGTACCGGCAGACCGTGGCGCTGGGCCGCACTGCGAGCCGACTGGCGAACGAGTTCGATGGCGGGCACCCGTTCGATGACGTGGGGTGCGGCACCGGCGTCGATGCGAGCGAGTTCGAGCAGATCGTCCACGAGGGACTGGAAGATCGCGAGGTCGGCGATCAGCAGGTCGAGACTCTCGCGGCCGGCGACTGACAGTTCACCGCGGTGCTGTTGGAGCACCGACGCCGTGGTCGCCAGAGTGGTGAGGGGAGAACGAAGCTCGTGGCTCACGTCACTCGCGAATCGAGCGTCGCGCTCGAGGCGATCGACGAGGCGACTCACCATCGTGTTGAACGATTCGGTGAGTTGTTCGACCTCCTGGTCCGCTTGGGTGATCGAGAGTCTGGTCGCGAGGTCACCGTCGGCGATCGCGGCGGCGGCGGCCGATACCCGCTCGAGCGGGCGAACGGCGCGCCGTGAGACCCAGAGGCCACCGGCCAAACCGAGCAGCGAGGTCAAGAGGGCGCCGAGTCCCAGGACGGTCACCAGCGTTCGGAGCGTGTTCTCCAGTCCGCCAAGTTTGAATACCTCAAAGACCTGGGTCTCGACCGCGGGGATCGGGACACCGACGACGAAGATGAGACGCCCCTGAACGTCGAGGGTCTGTTGCACGACGTGGCCCTGGTCGACCATCGAAATGATCGTCTCGGTCACGTCGGCGGTGGCGGCTCCGTTACTGCGCGAGAGCCACTGGTGGTGGGTGTGGACCAGGACGCTCGAGTCCGTCGCCCGTTCGATGGAGTTGAGCTGGTTGGCCAGGTCCGGCGGGGACGAGTACAGCGTCGAGCGAATGAGCGCGGCGTTCACGTAGCTCTGTTTGAGGTCGGTCTGCTGCTGGTTGTTGATCAGGACGCGTTGGATCCCGAGGAACGTGACGGTGACGAAGATCGAGCTCAGCAAGAGGGCGCTCAACCCGAAGGTCACGAGCAGGCGCAGGCGCAGGCTGCGGCGCCGCACTAGAGCACCAGCTTGTACCCCGCCCCGCGCACGGTCACCAAGTAATTTGGGTTGCTCGGGTCGGGTTCGATCTTCGTGCGAAGTCGGCGGATGTGCACGTCCACCAGTCGGCTGTCGCCGAAGTAGTCGTAACCCCAGACCCGCTCGAGCAAGTCCTCGCGCGAGAGAACTCGTCCGTCGGCCGACGCCAGGTCGATGAGCAGCCGGAACTCCGTTGACGTGAGGTGCAGTTCGGTCCCGTCGTCGTGGCGCACCACGCCTTCGTCGGGCACGACGTGAAGATTGCCCAGTTTGAAGGCGTGGGTGGTCTTGTCGGGTCGCCGACGCATGTGGGCGCGCACCCGAGCCAATAGTTCCTCGGGGATGAAGGGCTTGGTGACGTAGTCGTCGGCGCCCGATTCGAGCCCGAGCACCACGTCGGCGGTATCGTCACGCGCTGAGACGATCACGATCGGCAGGTCGCTCGACTCGCGCAGCGCCTGACAGGTCTCGAAGCCCGTCATGCCGGGCAGCATGACGTCGACGATCGCGATGTCCGCGGCCATGCGCTGGAACAGCGAGATTCCAACCTCGCCGGTCGACGCGTCGTCGACGGCGAAGTCTTCGCCTTCGAACATCAGACGAAGGGCGGTGCGGATGTGGTCGTCGTCCTCGATGATCAGGATTCGCGGCACCGACACTCCTTTAGTCATGGCAAGACTACCTAGGTCGTCGGACTTCGCCGAGGCGATGGGTAGCCTTGGGGCGTGGCGGAGCTGCAATCTGGCGGGGGGCCCGGGGCGCACTGGGGGCTCGAGGGGTTCGTCGCGATGCTCCGCGCAGCGGACCGATCGCCGGCCACCGTGCGCGCCTACGGCGGTGACGTGTCACGGTTCATCGACTGGGCGACGTCGCGTGGGCTGTCCGAACCGGCCACCGTCGGCGCGCGCGACCTGCGCTCGTACCTCGTGTGGCTGTCCCAACGGGGAGACGCCCGAACCTCGATCGGGCGGCGCCGGGCGTCGTTGCGCACCTATTTCTCCTGGTTGGTCGAGCGCGGCGCGATCGAGTCAGACCCATCGGCGCGGTTGCTCGCGCCGCGGCCCACGCCGGCACTTCCGACGATCGTCGTTCGTGAACAGCTCGACTCACTGCTCGACGAAGAGTGGGGGGACGATCAGTGGGCCCTGCTCGACCGGGCGGTGTGCGAAGTCCTCTACGGCGCGGGTCTGCGGGTCTCGGAGCTCTGCGGGCTGGATCGAGTGAGTATTGACTGGTCGCGACGATTGGTCAGAGTGCTCGGCAAGGGTCGCAAGGAGCGTCTAGTTCCCCTGCACGACCGTGGTTTCGACGCGTTGCGACTCTGGCTCGAGGATGGTCGCGACGAGGTCGCCACCGACGAGTCGCCGCCCGACGCGCTCTTCTTGAATCGCCGGGGGCGGCGCCTGGGTCCCCGCGACGTACGCCGGATCCTGGACCGACGGGTCGCGAGGGGTCACGTCTATCCCCACGCGCTTCGACACACGTACGCGACGCACCTGCTCGAAGGTGGCGCTGACTTACGTGTCGTCCAGGAACTGCTCGGACACGAAAGTCTTACGACGACCCAGCTCTACACCCATGTTTCAAAGTCCCGACTGCAGAGCGTGCACCGCCGGACTCATCCACGAGGCTGAATCGACTAACATAACTAGAGCCCTCCCACCGTGGGCGGGCAATTAATTGGGCTTTGGGGTTTCGTGCGGTCACCGTTCGCGGTGCTCTCCAAGGCGTCAGTAACCGAACGGAAGGATACGAACGTGGCGTTGGTCACACTTCAGGAACTGTTGGACTCGGGCGTGCACTTCGGGCACCAGACCCGTCGTTGGAACCCCAAGATGCGTCGATTCATCCTCGGCGAGCGCAACGGGATCTATCTCATCGATCTTCGAAAGACGCTGGCCGGCATCGAGTCGAGTTACACCTACGTGCGTGAGCTCGTCGCTAACGGCGGCACAATTCTCTTCGTGGGCACCAAGAAGCAGACGCAGGGGCCAGTCGCCGACTACGCCCAGGCCTGCGGGATGCCCTTCGTTAACCAGCGCTGGCTCGGTGGCATGCTCACCAACTTCACGACGGTCGCTGGCCGCGTCAAGCGCATGAGCGAACTCCGGTCGATGCAGCGCGCGGGCGACTTCGAGAACATGCCCAAGCGTGAGGCGCTGCGACACTCGCGCGAACTTGAGAAACTCGACCGGAACCTCAGTGGTATCGCCAACCTCGAGCGCGTGCCCGACGCCATCTTTGTGATCGACACGAAGAAGGAGCACATCGCCGTGACCGAAGCGCGCAAGCTCGGCCTGCCGGTGGTGGCCGTGGTGGACACCAACTGTGACCCCGACATCATCGACTACGTCATTCCCGGCAACGATGACGCGATTCGAGCCGGTGCCCTGCTGTGCCGCTTGATTGCGGATGCGGTCACTGAAGGACGCTTTATTCGCCAGAACCGTGGCGCCGCCATGAAGGCCGCCGCCGCGGCCGCGGCGTCATCGGCTCCGGCTCCGACCCCGGTCGCTGAGACCCCGGTCGCTGAGACCCCGGTCGCTGAGACCCCGGTCGCTGAGACCCCGGTTGCCGAAGTGCCAGTGCCGGTAGCCGGCGATGATGCAGCCGCGACCGTCGACGAGCCCGCAAGCGACGTAGTCATCGAGGCCGACGAGACTGCGCCCACGGCCTAAGTCGATCGACGACGAGAACAACGGAGGAGAATCAAGGTGGCAATCACCGCAAAGGATGTCCAGACACTGCGCCAAGCGACCGGTGTTGGCATGATGGACGCAAAGAAAGCACTCGAGGCCAACAATGGTGACATGGAGGCTGCGACCCAGTGGCTCCGAGTCCAGGGCCTGGCGTCGGCTATGAAGCGTTCCGACCGCGTTGCCGGCGAGGGCGCCGTCGCAGTTGTGCGAGACGGCAACGCCGCGGGAATCGTAGAGCTGCGCTGTGAGACCGACTTCGTTGCCAAATCCGAGGAGTTTGTCGGGTTGGTTGACGAGATCGCTGCTCGCGTGGCCGCCGAGGGCGAAGCCGCGACGGCTGAGTTCCAGGACCGCATCGAGACGTTCTTGACCACGCTGAAGGAAAACATCTCGGTTGGCCGTGTTCGCCGCGTCGTGGCCGGCGAGGGCGAGGTCGTCGAGACGTACATGCACCAGCAGTCGGGTCGCGGTGTGAACGCCGTCGCCGTTGTGGTGCGTGGCGCTGACTCAGAAGTCGCCCACGAGATCGCGGTGCACATCGCGTTCGCCAAGCCCCTCTACCTGGCGCGAGAAGACGTACCCGCGGCCGAGGTCGAGGCCGAGCGGGCCACCGTCGAGGAGATCTCGCGCAACGAGGGTAAGCCGGAGGCCGCCTTGCCCAAGATCATCGAAGGTCGACTCAATGGCTGGTTCAAGGAGCGGGTGCTGCTAGAACAGGCGTACGTGAAGGATGAGAAGCAGACCATCGAGCAGTTTCTGCACGGCGCCACGATCTCGGCGTTCGCGCAGGTGGTCGTCGGAGGCTGAGGGTGCGACGAGTCGTCTTGAAGCTGTCGGGGGAGGCGCTCGCCTCGGCCGCCAGCGACGAGACGATCGACGCGTCGACCGTTGACTTCCTGGCGACCGAAGTCGCTGCGGCGATGGAACGCGGTGGACTCGAGTTGGCAGTGGTCGTCGGTGGCGGCAACATCTGGCGCGGCGCAACGGGTGCGATGGCCGGCATGAATCGGGCCAACTCAGACCTGATGGGGATGTTGGGCACGGTGATAAACGCACTAGCACTCCAGGACGCCATCGAGAACCATGGTCGCGCAACGCGCGTGATGTCGGCGATTGGCATGGATCAGGTGGCCGAGCCCTATATTCGCCGCCGAGCGGTTCGACACCTCGAAAAGGGCCGTGTGGTGATATTCGCCGCCGGTATGGGAAACCCGTACTTCACCACCGACACCCCGGCGGCCCAGCGTGCGGCCGAGATCGAAGCCGAGATTGTCCTCAAGGGCACCCACGGTGGTGTCGACGGCGTCTACAGCGAGGACCCGCGCGAAAATCCGGAGGCCGTACGATTCGATGAGATCTCTTTTAGCGACGTGATCGCTAAGGATCTGCGGGTTATGGACATGACCGCCATCACGTTCTGCAAGGACAATCATCTGCCGATTCGAGTTTTTGACCTGATGGCACCGGGAAATCTAGGTCGCGCCCTCGATGGGTACGCCGTCGGTACGCTGGTGAGGTAATGGAGAACGAACTCGTAGACCTAGTCATGGATGACACGCGCGAAAAGATGGCGCGTGCCCTCGAGCACGTAAAGGCCGAGTTCGCCTCGGTACGCACGGGCCGCGCGTCGTCGTCGTTGATCGAGAACGTGCTCGTCGACTACTACGGAGCCGAAACACCGCTCAAGCAGCTGGCCAACTTCTCGGTGCCCGAGCCCCGACTGCTGGTGGTCTCGCCGTTCGACAAGGGAGCGATGGCGGCGATCGAGAAAGCCATCGGCGCCGCTGACCTCGGCCTCAATCCATCCAACGACGGCCACGTTATTCGTCTCATGTTCCCAACGCTGACCGAGGAGCGTCGCAAGTCATTCGTCAAGATCGTGCGCACCAAGGCCGAGGAGGGCAAGGTTGCGATTCGCGGCATCCGCCGTCACGCGCGCCAGGAATTGGAGACCCTCGAAAAGGATCAGGGTCTGCCGAAGGACGAGATTGAACGTCTCGAAAAGGTCCTGGACAAATTGACCCAGGACGACGTGGCCAAGGTGGACGAGTTATTAGCCCACAAGGAGCAAGAACTTCTTGAAGTCTGACGACGGGTCCTTCTTCGAAGAGCCGACGGGCGAAATGCCCTCGGTGAGTTCGACCGACCCCCGGGTGACCTTCACCGGTGTGGAACGCGCCGCTGACGCCGCCGACGAGTTCGAATTCGATCCGTCGCTCCTGCCGCACTGGACGGAGGCGCCGACCGGTCAGGTCCCAATCGTCGTGGCGCGCGACGCCGCGAGCCAGGACGATCCGTGGTCGGCCATCCCCGCGCCGGCGTGGCGCGAGGGTGAGGCGGACTGGGTCGCCCACGAGGATCAGTTCGATGCGTCATTCTTGGCGGGCGAGGTTCGAGAGGACGACACCCGGCCGTGGGAGTTCGCCGTCGCCGAGCCCGAAGTTGAAGAGGCCGCCATCGAGGACGCGCCGCGTCCCGAACCAGCGCATCGGACGCGCACGAGACGCCCGGCGACCCACCACCCCCTCGCGGGACGCGCAGTTCGACAGAGTTCGTCGCGCAGTGTGTCAGTCGCCACGTTTACCGGCGTGCTGCTCGCGGCCGTCGTTTCGGTGATATTCGTGGCTGGCGCCATCCCCGTTGCGGTGCTCGTACTGCTCGCACTGGGTTTGGCGAGCGCCGAGGCGTACGCCGGGTTCCGGCGCGCCGGCGCGCACCCGGCAACGGTCCTCGGCATCGCGGCGGTCTTGACCCTCGGTGTCGCCGGGTACAACAAGGGGTTGGCTGCCATCGGTGCGATCACCGTGCTGCTGGTGATCTTTGGCTTCGTGTGGTACCTCAGCGCCAAACAGACGATCGACACACTTGACGGACTGGGCGCAACCGTGTTCGTGTACGCGTGGATCGGCGTGTTGGGTTCGTACGCCCTGATGCTGATCGCACCGATGTATTCGACGAACCGGCATGGTTTGGCGTACCTGTTCGGCGCGGTGGCCCTGACCGTGTCGAACGATTCTGGTGCGCTCTACATTGGCCGATGGCTGGGACGTCGACCACTCAATCGGGCACTCTCTCCTAACAAGACGGTCGAAGGGCTCATCGGTGGCACGCTGATCACCATTGTGGTGGCGGTCCTGTTGCTGCCTCGAATCAGTCCGTGGACGACGTCGGCGGCGCTGGTGACGGGCGTGGCCCTTTCGATCGTGGTGCCGCTCGGCGACCTCTTCGAATCGATGGTGAAACGTACGCTCGGGGTGAAGGACCTGGGACGGCTGCTGCCGGGCCACGGTGGCATGCTCGATCGGATTGACGGACTGCTCTTCGCCCTGCCGACCGTCTTCTATCTCGTGCACGTTCTCAAGCTGGGCTAAGACGGTGACCACGCGTCGCCGGGTGGCGTTACTGGGCGCGACCGGTTCGATCGGGCGTCAAACGCTCGACGTGCTGCGCCGAGAGCCCGAGTCGTTCGAGTTGGTTTCAATCGCCGGCGGCACGCGTATCGCCGAGTTGGCCGAGGTCGCGCGCGAGTTCGCCGTGCCTCGCGTCGCGGTGGCCAGACCCGAGGACTACATCGCCGCACGCGAGATCCTCGGCGACGCCACCGAGGTCCTCGTTGGTGGCGAAGGGCTCGGCGAACTGGCGCGTGACGCCGACGTCGTCGTCAACGCCGTGGTCGGATTCGCCGGACTACCGGTCACGATCAACGCGCTCGAGGCCGGTCGCACCCTGGCGCTCGCGAACAAGGAGTCGTTCATCGCCGCCGCGCCACTGGTGGCGAGGGTTCGTGAAACGCCGGGGGCGCTCGTACTTCCGATCGACTCCGAACACTGCGCGATCTACCAGTGCCTCGCCGACTCCAGCCTCCCGGGCCACCCGGACGTGCGCCGACTCTTGCTCACGGCGTCGGGTGGCCCGTTCCGCGGGTGGTCGCGCGAACGGCTCGAGACCGTAACGCGTCGCGACGCGCTCAATCATCCAACGTGGTCGATGGGACCGAAGATCACCATCGATTCATCGACACTGATGAACAAGGGGCTCGAGGTTCTCGAGGCCTCCGCACTCTTTGGGGTCGAGGTCGATCGGATCCACGTGGTGGTGCACCCTCAATCCATCGTCCACTCGATGGTCGAGTACGTCGACGGATCGGTCATCGCCCAGCTGTCGCAGCCCGATATGCGCCTACCCATCGCGTTCTGCCTTGGACGACCGGTGCGTTTCGATCACGCGTGGGGCGCGCTCGATTTCACGACGAGCCAGGCGCTGACCTTCGAGCCACCGGATCTGGACGCCTTCCCCGCGATTCCCCTGGCCTACGCCGCGGCGCGTCGCGCGGGTGCGGCACCGGCCTGGTTATCGGCGGCCAACGAGGTGGCGGTAGACGCCTTCTTGCACGACGTGATCGAATGGACCGATATCGTGCCGGTTGTGGCAGCGGTGATGGACCAGTACGTCGATGGGGCTCTCGAGTCAATCGAGCAGCTCGTCGCCGAGGACGCGAGCGCGCGTCGGCTCGCCTCAGACCTGATCACGAGGGGCCGATGAACGCCCAGCGGTGGGCCGTCGTCCGATTCCTCGTGGGCGTCGGCGTCGGGGCGGCGCTCTTGGACGTCTGGGCGGGATGGGCCCTACCGGTCGTGATCCTCGCGATCGTGGTGATGGTGATGGGTCACGAGTTCGGACACTTCATCACGGCCAAGCGCGCGGGTCTGCTCGTGTCCGACTTCTTCGTGGGATTTGGTCCCGTCGTGTGGTCCACCACCGTCGGTGAGACCCGATACGGCGTACGCCTCCTGCCGCTCGGTGGCTACGTGAAGGTGCCCGGTATGACCTGGAGCGACGCCGTTGACCCGGCGATCGAGGCCCGGACGTATCGAGCGTCGTCGTACCCGCGCAAGGTCCTCTTCGCGTCGGCCGGATCGCTCATGCACATCGTGATGGCGCTGCTGCTCGCGTGGGCCTCACTGACGTTCGTCGGCTTGCCATCGGCGAGCCACATCGGCATCGATAGCTTCACCCACTTCCAGGGTCAGCGGCGAAATCCCGCTCAGGTGGCCGGGCTGCGACTCGGTGATCAGGTGCTCTCCATTGACGGGGTGCCCGTGACCAATGTCAACCGTCTCGTAAACATGGTTCACGACCACGCGGGCCAACGGCTGCGTATCGTGGTCGAGCGTCAGGGCGTGCGTCACACCCTCTTCGCCGTGCCCGAGGATGGCCGACACCTGCTCGTGGCGGGAAAGCCCGTCGCCACCGGCCCGACGCCAGTCGGCTACCTCGGCATCGGACTCAATGACATGATCGTGCACGAGTCGTGGCTCGGGGCGGTCCCGGCGTCGTTCTCCAAAGTGGTCTCGACCGTGGGACTCGCGGCCAAGGGAATCGTTCACGTCTTCTCGCCCGGCGAGTTCTCGAGCCTCTTTCACCAGGTCACCGACCCCGCGGCGGCGTCGAACCGGACCGCCCAGTTGAATCGTCCGCAGTCGATCGTCGGCGTGGTGCGCATCGCGGTGCAGAGCACCCAGCTCGGTGTCGGCGTCTTGCTCGAGATCCTGATGGTGCTGAACATCTTCGTCGGGCTCTTGAACATGGTGCCGATGCTGCCCCTAGACGGCGGGTACGTGCTGATCGCGACGTACGAACGGATTCGCTCTCGAAAGGGAAGGCCCTATCACGCCGACCTGCAGCGTCTGCTGCCCGTCGTCTACGCGTTTTCACTCGTGCTGCTCGCGCTGTTCGCCGCCACGCTCTACCTGGACATCGTCCACCCGATCGTGAATCCCTTCCAGTGATTGAACCGGCGCACCCGCGCTACGGCAGAATGGTGTCATGGACGTAACCGCAAGTTCTCTCACGCCACGTCGCCACACCCGACAGATCGCGGTCGGTTCCGTGAAGGTCGGCGGCGACGCACCGATCTCGGTCCAGTCCATGACGACGACTAAGACGGCCGACGTCGAGGGCACCCTGGCGCAGATCTACGCGCTCGCCGCGGCCGGGGCCGATATCGTGCGCTGCACCTGTAACGACGTGGCCGCCGCCGAAGGGCTCGTGCAGATCGTGCCCCGCTCACCGGTGCCGATCGTCGCGGACATCCACTTCCACGTCGAGATGGCCCTCGCGGCCCTCGAGGCCGGGGTTCACGGACTTCGGCTGAATCCGGGGAATCTTCGCAAACCCGAGGAGATCAAGCTCGTGGCCAGCGAGGCCGGGGACCGTGGTGTGCCGATCCGCATCGGGGTCAACGCCGGCAGCCTGCACCCCGACATCTATGAGCGCTTCGGGGGAGCCACGCCCGAGGCGCTGGTCGAGTCGGCCCGCATCGAGTTGGCGTACTTCGAGGAAGTGGGCTTCTCCGACGTCAAGATCTCAGTCAAGGCCTCATCGGTGGCGACCATGATCGCCGCCTACCGACTCGCGTCCGAGACGTTCGATCACCCCCTGCACCTCGGCGTCACCGAGGCGGGTCCGCTACCCGGCGGGCTCATCAAGGGAACCGCCGGCATCGCTACGTTGCTCGCCGAGGGCATCGGCGACACGCTGCGCTATTCGCTGACCGCCGATCCCGTCGAAGAGGCCCGCGCCGGACGCCAGCTGCTGGAGTCACTCGGATTGCGCGAGCGTAAGGGCCTGGACCTGATCGCCTGTCCCAGTTGCGGGCGCGCCGAAGTGGACGTGATCCGCGTGGCCAATGAGGCCCAGGCAGCGCTCAGCGCCCTGGAACTGCCGATCCAGGTCGCGGTGATGGGTTGCGTGGTCAACGGACCCGGCGAGGCCCGTCACGCGGACCTCGGCATCGCGGCGGGCAAGCATCGGGGACACCTCTTCATTCAAGGACAGATCGTGCGGGTCGTCCCCGAAGCGGACATGGTCGAGGCCCTCGTCGACGAGGCGAAGAAGATTGCCGCTGAGGGGGTCGCCGCGCGCCTGGCCGCCCGTGACGTTTCGGCCGAGGCCGAGGCCGCCGCGGACCGAGCCCTGCTCCTCGACGACCGGGGCTTGGACGCGAACCACGGCGGCGAACGGATCGAGCGGATCCGACGTCGCGTCGATTAGTGGTTGCTTGACTAGGCTTTCGCCACCCAAGTGAAGGAGAATCGTGGCGTCACCTAATGCGCTGACCTCGCAGTCCGAAGACTTCCCCCGGTGGTATCAGGACGTCGTGGCCAAGGCCGAGATGGCCGACAACGGTCCGGTGCGCGGGACGATGGTGATCCGGCCGTACGGCTACGCGCTGTGGGAGCGGATCCAGGCCGAGATCGACGCCCGGATCAAGGCCGCCGGGGCTCAGAACGCCTACTTCCCCCTGTTCATCCCCCAGAGTTACTTCGCCCGCGAGGCCGAGCACGTCGAAGGTTTCAGCCCAGAGTTGGCGGTGGTGACCTACGCCGGCGGTGAGGAGCTGAGTGAACCCGTCGTCGTGCGTCCGACGTCAGAGACCGTCATCGGCGAGTTCATGGCTAAGTGGATCCAGAGCCATCGGGACCTGCCACTGCTACTCAATCAGTGGGCGAACGTGGTGCGCTGGGAGCTGCGCCCCCGACTGTTCTTGCGTTCGTCGGAGTTCCTCTGGCAAGAGGGTCACACCGCGCACGTCTCCTACGAGGACGCCGCGGCCTACGCGATGCGCATTCACCTCGAGGTGTACCACGACTTCTTGGTCAACGTGATGGCCGTACCCGCCTACGTCGGCATCAAATCCCCACGTGAGCGCT
>JAJXTB010000013.1 GCA_021784205.1 Actinomycetes bacterium | reverse complement strand
ACGTGCAGCGGCACCGCGCCGGACTTTGACGCGAATCCCACCAGGGCGAGGAGAAAGAAGGTCGACGCGGCACCCGGAGTGAGGCCCGCGCTCTCGGCGGCGATGCGCACGAAGCTCGTCGAGTGGGCGTGCGCAGCGAGACCGGCCAGCGAGAAAGTGATCGCCACTGCACCGCCCTGGGTCATCACCGCGTACCAGCGCGCCGCGGCGACGGCGTCGCGGCGCCGGGCGTGATCGTGTGCCACGAGGGCGAGCGACGAGAGCGCCATCAGCTCCCACGCGAAGAGGAAGGTGGTGACGTTGCCGGCCATGGGCACCGCGAGCAGTCCCAGGACGAAGAGGCAGAAGGCGGTAGAGGCGCTGCGCGCGTTCAGCGAGTGGTGCGCGTAGCCGATCCAGTAGAGACTTGACGCTGCGGCCACGAGGCCTGAGAGGATGACGAACAGGGCACCGAGAGGCGAGAGGCGAAGAGCGAGACCACCGAGGGGTAGCAGCGTCGAGCGCGACCACGAGAAGTCTGAACCCGTGGACAGAACTCGCCCAGCGAGGGCCAGCGCGAAGGAGCTCGCACCAATCAGCAGCGCGGCACTCGCCAGAACCCGCCCACGGCGTGGCATCAACGCCCCGGCGAGGGCCCCCGCACCGGTGCACGCGAGGAACGCGACGAAGAGGATCGTCACTGGCCGGTGAAGGTTCGTAGGACGTTTACAATTTCGCTCGGTCGAGGCGGGCAGCCCGCGATGTGGGCGTCGACCGGGACAATGTCCTCCACTGAGCCGGCGACGCCGTAGGCGCCGCGGAACTCGCCGCAGTCGCGCGCGCAGTCGCCCAGGGAGATCACCAGGCGCGGCTCGGGCATCGCCGCCAGGGTCTTGAGGAGGGGCTCGCGCAGATTGTGGGTCACCGGACCGGTCACGATCAAGGCGTCGGCGTGGCGGGGCGAGGCGACCAGTCGCACTCCGTACCGCTCGACGTCGTAGACCGGCGAGAAGGCCGAGGCGAGTTCGAGCTCGCAGCCGTTGCACGACCCGGCGTCGACGTGGCGAACCTGGAGGGACCCGCGCAGGGAAGGGGCGGATGCGGCTGCTTCACTGGGCCGCTCGAACGTTTCGGCGTCACGTGACCGTCGCCTGAGCGCACCCACCGCAATCCGAAAGGTCATCGTGTCGTCCTCTGCGCAGGCGAGTACATCGTGTTCAGCCGTCGCGTCAGGGATGACTGTATCACCGCGACGTGCGATTCCCTTAATGGGAAGCGGTTGGATCAGTCGTCTGACTTGACGGGTTCGCCGTGGGCGGCGTTGGGCCGTCCGGCGCGCCAGAAGGACTTCGACGAGACGTCCGTTGACTCCAGCCCGCGGTCGGCGAGCGGGCGTAGGAGGGCGCGCATGACAGAGAACTCACCGAAGAGATAGGCGTGGCCGCGCCCCGGTGGCAGGGTTAAGGCGGCGAGCCCACTGAGTAGTCCGGCGGGATCGTTCGGCGCGCGCTGCGCGCGGTCGACGAACACCCCGGTCACGCCGACGCCATCGGCGAGCTGCGTGGTGAGGGCGTCCTCGGAGTGGGAGATCTCGACGACGAAGAGGGCCTGCGAGGGAGCGTCGATCGATTCGGCCATGCGGTAGAAGGCCGCCAGGGAGCTCACGTCGCCCATGAAGAGATGCCAGTCGACATCCTCGGCGAGGAGGATCTTGCCCCGCGGTCCGATGACGTCCACCTGGTCACCGGGCGCGGCCGACGCCGCCCAGTGAGAACCGTCGCCGTCGTGGCCGGTGGTGACCCACAACGTGAACTCGTCACGCTCTTCGTCGACGCTGCGCACGCTGTAGCGCCGGCGCACCACGTGCTCGTCGCTCTCGCCGACCAGGATCATGGCGTCATTGCCGGGCTGTCCGGCGAGGGTTGGGGCGTTGCCCCGCAGGGTGACCGCGGTCAGTGAGGGCGACAGTGGCGAGGTCGTCACGACCTCGCAGACGGACGCGACCGCCCCCAGGCGCGCCGCGAGTTCGAGCGAGTGCACCAGGGGGGAACGGGTCACCGCAGAAGCCTACCGAGTGGCGCGTTGAGCGCGAACTTCAAAAGTAAGTTGGAGGGTTGTGGCGAGTGGGCGACATCAGAAGAAGCCGGTGAGCCGGACGTCGAAGTCGACGAAGCCGGCTCCGGCCCCCTCGTTGTGGCGACGCCATGAACGTGACGTGTGGATCGTCCTGCTGATCGTTGTCGGCCTGTTCGTGGCCCTGTCCGAAGCCCACGCTCTCGGGCCGGTGGGGCGCGCGCTCTCGCGGGCACTCTCGTCGCTGCTCGGCGTGGGACGATTCGCCCTGCCGTTCGTCGTGGTGGGCATTGGCGTCGGTCTGGGCTGGGGGCGCATCGAGGTCGATCGACGACGGATCGCCTGGGGTCTGGCCCTCGGGCTCTTCGGGTTGTGCGGGATGGGATACCTCGCGGGGGGACACCCGGGTCTGCACGCGAGCAGTGAACGCCTGGCACACGGCGGCGGCTGGATCGGGGCGATCATCGGGGGCGGCCTACTGCACGCGCTGGGCATCGGCGGCGCCCTGATCGTTCTCGTCGCGCTGCTGCTCGTGGCCACCATTGTCTTGACCGGGATCGGACTCAAGGCGCTCGTCGCCATGGGGGCCGCTCTCGCGCGGCTGCTGGGGCGAAAACTCTTCACTGCGTGGCGCGAGCGCTCGAGCGAGACCGAGACCCTCGGCGACGCCGAAGCGGACAACGCGCGACGTGCGAGTCGCAGGAAGTCCGTGGCCCCGGTTGAAGAGGCCGTCGAGACTCCGGCGGCTGACTTTGAGTTCCCCAGCAACGACGAGTACGTCGACGCCGACATAGATCCCTACGGCGACGACGGGGTGCACGTGCACGAGGACGTCGACGACGTCGCGCCACCGATCCGCCCGGCCGTTCACGCCGTTGCGGTGCCCAGCCACTGGGAGTTGCCACCGCTCGCATTACTCGCGACCTCGCGCGAGCAGCGCACCGACCCGCGCGTGCTCGACGAGGCCGGTGCCGAACTGGTCGAGGCCCTCGCTGCTCACGGCGTAGACACGACCCTGGTGGGCTACACCATGGGCCCGACGGTCACCCGCTTCGAGCTCGAACTCGGCCCGGGCGTGAAGGTGGCGCGCGTGACATCACTCAACCGTGACATCGCCTACGCCATGGCCACGCCCGACGTGCGCATCGTGGCACCAATCCCAGGGCGCAGCGCCATCGGTGTCGAAGTGCCGAACCGCCAGCGCACGCTGGTGGCGCTGGGCGACCTGCTCGCGACCGACGAGGCGCGCGCGGCCACACACCCCCTTGACGTGCCGGTGGGTCGCGACATCTCAGGCAAGGTCGAGATCGTCAACCTGGGCGAGATGCCCCACGTCTTGATCTCCGGAGCGACGGGCGCGGGCAAGAGCTCGTGCATCAATTCACTGATCACCTCGCTGGTCATGCGAGCGACACCCGACCAGGTGCGCTTGATCCTCATCGACCCCAAACGTGTGGAGATGGGTCAGTACAACGACCTTCAGCATCTGCTCGCGCCTGTCGTCGTTGACCCGAAGAAGGCCGCTGCGACGCTGAATTGGGCGGTCAAGGAGATGGAGCGGCGCTACGACATCCTCGCCGAGTGCGGTGCGCGCGACATCACGAGCTATCAGCAAATGCTCGCGCGCGGCGAGATCGAGCGGCCCGTGTCCTCGCACCAGATGGTCGCCGACGTGCTCGAGCGCACCTCCGGGCTCGTGGATGAGGAGGACGAGGAGCAACCCGAGGTACTGCCCTACATCGTCATCGTCGTCGACGAGTTGAACGACCTGATGATGGTGGCCGCGCGCGACGTCGAAGAGTCTGTCGTGCGCATCGCACAGATGGCGCGTGCCGTGGGAATCCACCTGGTGCTCGCGACCCAGCGTCCGAGCGTGGACGTGATCACCGGCGTCATCAAAGCCAACGTGCCCAGCCGGATGGCCTTCGCCGTGTCCTCTCTCGCCGACAGCCGCGTCATCCTCGATCAGGCGGGTGCCGAGCGATTGATAGGCAAGGGCGACATGCTGCTCGTCACCGCGTCTTCGAGCGTCGCGCACCGCCTGCAGAGTCCGTGGGTCAGCGAAGAAGAGGTGCGCCGGGTCGTTGACTTCTGGCGCGCCCAGGGTGGCCGACGCGAGACGGTGGTCGCCCTCGACGAGCGTGCCGACAGCGGCGACGTTGGCCCCGGGGGCGGTGGCGATGACGACGAGGTCCTGGCCAAGGCGCGCGAGCTCGTCTTGCGCTTTCAGTCGGGATCGACGTCGATGCTCCAGCGCAAGCTGCGCGTGGGATTCGCTCGGGCCGGTCGCCTGATGGACCAGCTCGAAGAGGAGGGCATCGTGGCCGCCGGTGAGGGGTCAAAGGCTCGCAAGGTCCTGAAGACCTACGAGGAGTACTTCCAAGAGCGTTCGGTCTAGCAGTGCACCGCAGCAATCGTCACCCCCGGCGTCGTGGACTCTTCGCGCGCGGCGTCGCCATGGTCCTCGGAGTGGGTATCGCCGGGGGGATCATCGTGGCGATGCAGCTGCCGCTGCTCGGTGGCGTCGCAACGGCCTCGATCACTCTGCGCGACCTCGGCTCGAAGAGTGCGAGTGCGCCGCTCGCCTGGCCGAGCGAGGGTAGCGCCGCGCTCTACATCCCGTCGCTCGGTGTCACGCGCAGCGTGAGAAACGCCATCGTGCCAATCGCGAGCCTGACCAAGATGATGACGGCCTACGTCGTGTTGCAGAAGCTTCCGCTCTCGATCGGAGAGACCGGTCCGTGCGTCACCGTGAGCGCGAACGACCTGGCGACCTACGAGTACATGAAATCCACTGACCAGTCGAGTGTCCCGGTCGTCGTCGGCGAGACGCTCTGTGAGTCGACTCTGCTCAACGGGTTGCTCGTGCACTCGGCCGACAACTACGCCGCCATGCTCGCCGACATGGTCGCGGGGGGCCAGGCGAGCTTCGTCACCCTGATGAACGAAACGGCCCACGTGCTCGGTCTGACCCAGACGTCTTACGCCGACGCCTCGGGATACGACCCAGCGTCGGTCTCGAGCGCACTCGACCAGGCCCGACTCGCGAACCTGCTGATGGCCTCGCCTCTCGTGCGATCGATCGTGATCCAGCCGAGCGTCGAGTTGCCAGTGGGCGGCCTCGAGAACTCCTACACGCCCTACGTAGGGGTGGACAACGTGATCGGCGTGAAGTCGGGTCGCACGAGCGAGGCGGGCGGGTGTGACGTGATGGCGATGACCTTCACCGAGGGCGCGACGACGGAGGTTCTCTACGCCGTGGTGCTCGGCCAACGCGGCGGCGACCTCCTGGGACCGGCCGGCGACGCGGCGCTCGCCCTGGCTAGAAGCGCTCTCACCCACGTCCAGCATCTCTCGCTGCAACGCGGCGACGTGGTGGGCCGTATCGGTTGGACGGGCTCTCGCACGCCGGTCGTCCTCGGTGGGTCGGCCACGTTGTGGTGGTGGGGCGACTCCTCGCGTGTGCCCGTGGCGGTCACGCTGACCGGTGGCGTGAATCGAATTCGCGCTGGTGAGCGCGTCGGTTCAATCGAGGTGACCGGGCCCGTGCGCGCGACGCTGCCACTGCTGGCTCAACATTCGGTCGCACCGCTCACGTTGCTCCAACGCCTACGCTGAGTCAATGCTCGCGCGTGTGCCCGCTTCGTCGGCCAACCTCGGGCCGGGCTTTGACACTCTGGCGGTGGCCCTAAACCTCTACGTGGACGTGAGTGTCGAGGCCGCCGACGACTTCTGCATCACCAGCGCCGGCGAGGGCGCGGGACTGTTCGACGACGAGGGCCATCTGGCGGCGGTGGTCGCTCGCGAGGTTCTGGGCCACTCGCGCGTCTCGATCCACGTCGAGTCGCAGATCCCCCTGTCGCGCGGACTGGGCTCCTCGGCGTCGCTGGCTCTCGCCGCGGCCGCGGCGGCCGGGGCCGCTGATCCGTTGGCGCTGGCCACGCGCGTAGACGGGCACGCCGAAAACGCTGCCGCCTCGCGCTACGGGGGCCTGGTCGCTGCGGCGCTGCGCAACGGCGTACCCGTCGCGAGATCGCTGACGCTCGACAGCGCGTGGCGCTTCGTCGTCGTGATCCCGCAGGCGCAGTTGGCCACGAGTGACGCGCGCCGCGTGCTGCCACACGAAGTCCCCTTCGCCGACGCCGTGTTCAACCTGAACGCGATGGGACTGCTCATCGCCGGTCTCGCGGATCGCAACAACTTCGTGTCCGGCTCAATGGGCGACGCGTTGCACCAGCCCTACCGGATGGCGCTGCTGCCTTTCGCCGCCGGGGTGCTCGCAGCCCTGGTGGAGGCCGGAGCGAGCGGGGCCTGCTGGTCCGGGGCCGGCTCGACGATGCTGGGTCTCGTGGGCGTCGAGGAGGCCGAAGCCGTGGCCGCCGCCGCTCGCACGCATCTTTCGGACGAGGGCGTTGCGGGGACCGTGCGAGTCCTCGACGCCGATCGCACCGGCCTGGTCACGCGTTGAGGGCTCTGTCGCACACCCGTCGCCAGGCTCTAGCGGGCGGCGGCTTCATCATCGTCGGGGCGATCTTCATCCAGTGGTCGGTCGCGATTGTCTCGCCGGTCTTTCAGCTCGTCGGCGCCTCGGCGGCCAGTGCCTGGCGCTTCGACTTCGGCGCCCTGGTGCTGGTGGTGATCGCGCGCCCCAAGGTGCGGGCCTGGAACCGGCGCCAGTGGGGTGGAGTCGTGGTGCTCGGCGTCGCCACGGCCTTCATGAACCAATGCTTCTACCAGTCGATCGCACGCATCCCGCTGGGAACCGCGGTAGCGATCGAGTACCTCGGACCCTTCCTCGTCGCGGCGTTGGGCAAGCGGACGCCGCGCCACTTCGCCTTTCTCATCCTCGGCGCCGTAGGCGTCGTGTTCCTCACGCGTCCCGGGGGCGGGATCAACCTCGTCGGCATGCTCTTCGCCGGCGGGTCGGGCCTGGGCTGGGCCATCTACGCGCTGGCCTCGCACCGGGTGGGCGGGGCCACCAAGGGTTTCAGCGGCCTCGCGGTCGCCATGTCGATCTCGGGGTTGGTGACCCTGCCCTTCGCGATCGGCTCGGCGCCCGCTCTCTTTACCAGCGCGTCGTCGGTGGCACGCATCGCGACCACCGCGGTGATGGCGATCGTCGTGGGTTTTGGGGCCGAGATGCAGGCGCTGCGCCGGGTGAAGCCCTCGATCGTGAGCGTCCTGTTGGCGCTGGATCCCGCGGTGGCCTTCGCGGTGGGCTTCTTTCTCCTCGGTCAGCGCATCACCGTCTTTGACGCCGTGGGCCTGGTGTGCGTGGTGGCCGCGGGTCTTGGCGTGACGACCGACGTCGTCGAATCCGACGTGGGGCTCGCCCTCTAGACCCCACGCGCCCGCCGTTAGGCTGGTCGGGTGGCGAATCCGCGCACCTTTTCGATCCGAACCTTCGGCTGCCAGATGAACGAGCACGACGCTGAGCGCCTGGCCGGCCTGCTGGTCGCTGACGGCCTGGTCGCCGCGCCCGAGGGGGCCGACGCCGACGTGGTGGTCTTTAACACGTGCACGATTCGCGAGAACGCGGACCTCAAGCTCTATAGCGCCCTCGGACACCTCAAGGCCGAAAAGTTGCGCCGCCCCGACATGCAGATCGCGGTCGGTGGCTGCATGGCCCAGAAGGATCGCGGACAGATCCTTGAGCGCGCGGCCTGGGTGGACGTGGTCTTTGGCACCCACAATCTCGCCGAGGCGCCGGCGCTGCTGCGCCGGTCCCGGGTGGAGGGGCCGCTCGTTGACATCTGGGACGCGCCCGACCCCGAGGCCAGTCGCGACATGGCGCCGGCGCTCTACGCGGTGCGCGACGTGGCCTGGTCGGCGTGGATGACGATTCAAACCGGATGCGATAACACCTGCGCGTATTGCATCGTGCCGGCGGTGCGCGGACGCGAGATCAGCCGGCCCCTCGAGGATCTGGTGGCCGAGGCGACGATGCTGGCCGCTCAGGGCGTCACCGAGATCACCGTGCTCGGCCAGAACGTCAACTCCTACGGACGCGACATCACCGGACGGCGCCCGCTGTTCGCCCAGCTGCTGCGCGAACTCGGCACCGTTGAGGGCGTCGAGCGGATCCGCTTCACGAGCCCGCACCCTAAGGACCTTCGCCCCGAGACGATCGAGGCGATGGCTGAGACGCCCGCGGTCTGTCCCCAGCTGCACCTGCCCATGCAGTCGGGCTCGAACCGGGTGCTCGCGGCGATGCGAAGGGGATATCGCATAGAGCGCTACCTCGAGCGATTGGCGGCCGCGCGCGCGACCGTGCCCGACCTCGCGGTGACGACGGACCTGATCGTGGGATTTCCCGGCGAGACCGACGCCGAGTTCGACGAAACCCTCGCGGCCGTGGCGGCGGCCGAGTTCGACTCGGCCTACACCTTCATCTTCTCGCCGCGCGAGGGAACCCGCGCGGCCGAGATGAGCGCGGACTTCGTCGACGACGACGTGGTCAAAGAGCGCTTCGCCCGTCTCAAGGACGTTCTGGACCGCTCCACCCTGCGCCGTCACGAGGCCCGCGTCGGGCGCCGGGAGGAAGTTCTCGTCGAAGGGCCGTCCAAGCGCAACCCGGCAATGCTTTCGGGCCGCACGCGCCAGGGCAAGCTGACCCACTTCGCACCAGGGGAGGTAGCGCCACGTCCCGGGTCCCTCGTCGAGGTCGACGTCACCTACGGGGCCCCGTACTACCTGCGCGGGGACCTGGTCTCGGTGTTACGCGCACCGCGACACCGCACTCGACTCGCCGTCGCCAGCGCGTGAATCCCCCGGGCCCGGCCGTCGCCCTGATCGGACCGACGGCGACGGGCAAGTCGGCGTTGGCTCACGAGCTCGCCCGCAGCGTCGAGGGCGCGGAGGTCATCGTGCTCGACGCGATGACGGTCTATCGGGGGATGGACATCGCTACGGCAAAGCCCACCGCCGCCGAGCGGCGCGAGGTTAGCTATCACCTGCTCGACGTGATTGAGCCCTCCGAGGAGTTCGCGCTGGCGCCCTACCAGGCGGCTGCTCGCTCGGCCGCGGCCGAAATCTGGGGTCGCGGCGGCTCGGTGGTCTACGTCGGCGGCACCGGGCTCTACGGGCGAGCGGTGCTCGATGACTTCGAGATCCCCGGGCGCTTCCCCGAGATCGCCGCGGATCTCGAGGCGCGCGTGGCCGGCGAGCGCGACGCCCTTTACGCCCAACTGGTCGAGCTCGATCCGCTCGGAGCGAGCCGGATCGAGGCGAGCAACGATCGCCGCCTGGTGCGCGCCCTCGAGGTGACGCTGGGTTCGGGGCGCCCCTTCTCCTCCTTCGGGCCGGGACTCGACTCCTACGGCGAGGTGCGCGTCGCTCAGATCGGTCTCGTGGTCGCCCTCGAGGTCCTCGACGCGCGCATCGAGGCGAGGTTCCGCCGATTCCTCGACGAGGGCCTGGTGGACGAGGTGCGCGCACTCGCCGCAACCTCAATGAGCCGCACCGCGCGCCAGGCAGTGGGTTATCGCGAGCTGCTCGCCCACGTGGAAGACGGCGAGGACCTCGAGCGCTGCGTCGAGGCGGCGATCCATGCGACGCGGCGCCTCGCGCGGCGCCAGCTGCGCTGGTTTCGCCGCGACCCGCGCATCGAATGGTTCGAGGATCCTTCGGCGGCCCTCGCGCGCGCGACCCGGGTGCTGCGTGATGCGAAGCCATCTGGAAAACTGGGCCCGTGACGACGCGACACCTCCAGAAGTGGCACGGGGCCGGCAATGACTTCCTTGTCGACGTCGTCGCGGCGGGCGCGAGCAACTGGACCGGTGAGCAGGCCGCCGCGCTGTGCGATCGGCACCTGGGCATCGGCGCCGACGGTCTGCTGGTGGCCGAGGTGGGTGACCACCTGGTCATGACCCTCTACAACGCCGACGGATCCCTCGCCGAGATGTCGGGCAACGGCGTGCGCTGCCTGGTGGGGGCGGTAGTGCGCGCGCGCAACCTGGCCGGGGACCGTCTCGAGGTGTCAACGAGCGCCGGCATGCGCACGGTCACCTACCGACTCGACGGAGCTGAGGGCTGGGCCAGTGTGGCCATGGGTCGCGTGACCTTCGCCGAGGCCCTGGAGGGCACCCTGGGCGTGGCCTACGTGGGAAACCCTCACGTCGTCGTGCGCGACCAGTCCGAGTGGAACGACACCTACCGCGAGCAGCTGGCGAGCCAGCTGAGCGAGAAGATCGGCGGCGCCAATGTCGAATTCGTGACCGTCGACGGCCTTAACCACGTCACGTTGCGCGTGATCGAACGCGGCGTAGGTTGGACGCTGGCCTGCGGGACCGGCTCGTGCGCGGTGGCAGCCATCCTCGCCTTGCGCGGCGAAGTCGCCAGTCCGGTCGTCGTGGCCAATCCCGGCGGTGATCTGACGGTCAGCCTGACGCGCGATGAGGCCACCCTCGCCGGCCCGATGCATTTCGTCGGCGACGTCGACTGGACGCCGTGACGTATATCCCTTCAACCCTGATTGAGCGGACCTTTCGCGAGAAGATCGTGCTCGTGGGCGTGGTTTTTCCGGGCACGACCCCCGACGCGCTCGAGCGCCAGCTCGACGAATTGGCCCTGCTCGTCGACACCGCGGGCGCCGACGTGGTCGCGCGCGTCGTCCAGCGCCGCGACGCGCCCGATCCGGCGACGTTCGTGGGCTCGGGCAAGGTCCAAGAGCTGCGCGAGATCTGTCTCGCGGTCGACGCGGACACCGTGGTCTTCGAGCACGCACTCTCGCCGGCCCAGCAGCGCAATCTGGAGAAGATCCTCGGGCGCACCGCGATCGATCGCACCGCGGTGATCCTGGACATCTTCGCTCAGAACGCGCGCACTCCCGAGGGCAAGGCCCAGGTGGAGCTCGCTCTCCTCGAGTACCGCCTGCCGCGGCTGCGCCGCGCCGGGGGATCGCTCTCCCAGCAGGCCGGTGGCATCGGCACCCGCGGCCCCGGTGAGACCCAGCTCGAGGTGGACCGGCGCCGCCTGGTCCAGCGCATACATCACATCCGCGCCGAGCTGCGCCAGATCGATCGCACGCGCGGTGTCCAGCGTCAGGGCCGAGCCCGGGGACGCCACCGCGAGGTCACTCTGGTGGGCTACACCAACTCGGGCAAGTCCTCGATGCTCAATGCCCTCACCGACGCGGGTGTGGTCGCCGAGGACCGTCTCTTCGCGACGTTGGATCCCCGCACCCGTCAACGCCAGCTGCCCGGGGGCGAGACGGTGCTGATCACCGACACCGTGGGCTTCATCTCGAATCTGCCCCACGAGCTGGTTCAGGCCTTCATGTCGACTCTCAAGTCCGTGCAGCTCGCCGATCTGCTGGTGCACGTGGTGGACGGCTCGAGCGACGAGGCCGAGCGCCAGATCGCGGCGGTGCGCGACGTGCTGAGTGAGATCGACGCCCGCGACGTGCCCGAGCTGCTCGTCTTTAACAAGGCCGACGTCGAGGGTTCGCGCTCGCGCGAGCTCAGCGCCCAACACCCGGGCAGCGCCTGGGTGTCGGCCCTCACGCACGAGAACCTCGACGCAGTGATCGGCGCGATCGGCGACGCCCTGCGCACCAACGACCGCATCGTGACTCTGCGAGTGCCGATGGAGCGCGGCGACGTCGTGGCGGCCGCGCATCGCGAGGGCGAGGTGATCGAGACGACGGTGACCGAGGACGCGGTCGTCCTGCGCGTCCTGCTCGACGAGGTGGGGGCGGCCCGGTTCGCCGAGTGGCGCGAGCCGTGAGCTTCACGCCGCCGCCGTATCCCTACGAACGCCTCGACGGCGTGCGCGAGGTCGCGGCGTGCCACGAGGGCGGGGCGATCGACTGCTCGATCGGCACGCCGATCGATCCGCCGCCGGACTTCGTCATCGAGGAGCTGGCTCGCGCAGCCGGAGCCCGGGGCTATCCCACGTCGGCTGGCTCGTTGCCTCTGCGCGAGGCGGCCGCGGCGTGGCTGGGCCGTCGCTTTTCCGTGGCGGCCGACGCCGACCACGTGGCCGCCTGCGTGGGCACCAAGGAGTTCGTCGCCTCCCTGGCGCACTATCTCAAGCTGCGCGACGACACGCGTGACACGGTGCTCTACCCGGCGGTGAGCTATCCGACCTACGCGATGGGTGCGACGCTCGCTGGGCTGCGTGCGGTGGCCGTGCCGGTGGCGGCCGGGCGACTAGATCTGGCCGCTATCGATCCGACCGACGCGCGGCGTGCGCTCGTGCTCTGGTCGAACTCGCCGTCCAATCCCACCGGCGGCCTCGACGACCTGGCCGCGGTGGCCGAATGGGGGCGCGAGAACGGCGTGCTCGTCGCGAGCGACGAGTGCTACAGCGACTTCACCTGGGCCGGACCCGCACGTAGCATCCTCGAGCACGGCGAGACCGGCGTGCTGGCGCTGCACTCGGTGTCTAAGCGGAGCAACCTGGCCGGACTGCGCGCCGGCTTCTACAGCGGGGACCGCGACGTGGTCTCCTACCTGCGTTCGGTGCGCCAGCACGCGGGCCTGATGGTCGCCGGGCCGATCCAGGCGGCGGTGGCTCTGGCCTATGGCGACGACGAACACGTCGAGGTCCAACGGCGCCGCTACCACGCGCGACTCGCTGTGCTGTCCGCGGCCCTCGAGTCCGCCGGCGTCGAGGCGCCGATGCCCGATGGCGGCTTCTACCTGTGGTGCCGCGTTCCGGGACTCGACGGCTGGCAGCTCGCGGCACGCCTCGCCGAGGTGGCTGGACTCGTAGTCAGTCCCGGTGAGTTCTATGGCGACGGCGGCGACAATGTGCGCATCGCGGTCGTCCAGAGCGACGAGCGGCTCGAACTCGCCGCCTCGCGCCTGCGCGACGTCCCCCTACGATGAGGTCATGACGACACTCGAGACGCGCATCGAAAAGTGGTTTGGCCAGATCGATGAGATCTCACCAGCGAATGTCGAGGCGAGGCGCGACGTCGAGCTGGCCATCACCAAGCTCGACGACGGCCAGATCCGCGTGGCCGAGGTGATCGACGGCGACGTCGTCGTCCACGAGTGGGTGCGCCAGGCGATCCTGCTGCTGTTTCGCGTGCGTGGCCTCGAGCGCAGCGAGGTCGGTCCCTTCGAATACCTGGACAAGCTCGATCTCAAGCACGACTACGAGCGTCGTGGGGTGCGCGTCGTTCCGGGGGCTTCGGCGCGGCGGGGCAGCTTTCTCAGCCGCGGAGTGATCCTGATGCCGAGTTACGTCAACATCGGCGCGTGGGTGGGGGAGAACTCGATGGTCGACACGTGGGCGACCGTGGGCAGTTGCGCTCAGATCGGCGCCAACGTGCACCTGGCGGGGGGTGTGGGCATCGGCGGGGTGCTCGAGCCCGCCAACGCGGTGCCGGTCGTGATCGAAGACGACGCCTTCATTGGAAGTCGCTGCATGGTGGTTGAAGGCGCGCGCGTCGGCCGCGGCGCGGTGCTCGGCGCGGGCACGATCCTGAATCCATCGATTCCGGTGATCGACGCCTCGACCGGTGAGGAGATCTCGCGCGGCTACGTGCCCGACTACAGCGTCGCCGTCTCGGCCAGCCGGCGACGCGAGTTCGCCGGCGGGGAGTTCTTCTTGCCCTGCGTCCTGGTCCTGCGCCGTCTGGCCGAAGGCGAGCGCCACGACAAGGTCGCCCTCAACAACCTCCTGCGCGAGCACGGCGTCGCCACGTGAGTCGCCTCGACGACGCCCTGGCGCTGGTGCGGATCCCTTCTGAGAGCCGTCACGAGGCCGAACTCTCCGCGTACGTCGAGTCGCGACTGCGCGCGGGCGCGCACCTCGAGGTCGAGCGCGTGGGCGACAACGTGATCGCGCGCACGAACGGCCTACACGCGACGCGCGTCCTCGTCGCGGGACACCTCGACACGGTGCCCGGCGACGCCGCGGCGGCGCGCCTCGAGGCAGAGCGGCTTCACGGGCTCGGCGCGGTCGACATGAAGGCGTCACTCGCCGTGATGCTCGAACTCGCGACGGATTCCACGTCGCGATCCGTTGAAGTGACGTGGGTCTTCTACGCCCGCGAGGAGATCGCTCGCCGCGAGTCCGGACTGGTCGAGGTTGCCGAGTTGCGCCCCGACCTCCTGGTGGCCGACGTCGCGGTCCTCGGCGAGCCCACCGCCGGCGCGGTCGAAGCCGGTTGTCAGGGCAGCATGCGCGTCGCCGTGCGTCTGCGAGGTGGGCGCGCCCACACCGCCCGTCCCCATCAGGGCCGTAACGCCATCCACCGCCTCGCCGGCCTGCTCGAGCGGGTCGCGGGATATGAGCCGCGCGCGGTCGAGATCGACGGGGTGACCTACGTCGAGCAGCTCCAGGCGGTCTTCGTCGAGGGGGGTGTCGCAAGCAACGTCGTGCCCGACGCGGCAACGGTGATCCTGAACCATCGAGTTGCTCCCGACCGCGACCGCGACGCGGCGTCGCACTGGCTTATGCGCTTCCTCGACGACGTGGTCGAGGACACCGACGAGATCGAGGTCCAGGACTGGGCGCCCCCAGCCGCGCCGTCGCTCGGTGACGCACGCTTGTCGCACCTCGTCGAGCTGACGGGACGGCCGGTGCGCGCGAAGGTCGGCTGGACGGACGTGGCGACCTTCAGCGAACGGGGGATACCGGCGACCAACTTCGGCGCCGGCGATCCGCTGCTCGCCCACACTTCCGACGAAGTTGTCAGCGCTGACGAACTCGATGAGTACGCGAGAGTCCTGGGGGAGTGGCTCCGCTAGTAGCGGCGAAGCACAGAGATGACGCGTCCGTAGATGGTGACTTCGTCGGCGCTGAAGTCCATAGGTTCCAAGCGTGAATTCTCGGGCTTGAGGATCACCCGGGGACCCTGGGCGAAGAAGCGCTTCACTGTTGCCTCGTCGCCGGGTACCCCGGCCACGACGATCTCTCCCGTGGTGGCCGTGCTCTGGCGTTCCACGACGACGTAGTCCCCGGGAAGAATTCCGGCGTCGATCATCGAGTCGCCGCGCACCTGGAGGACGAAACTGTCGCCGCGGCCCGCGAAGAGTTCCGGCAGCGCAATGAGGTCACGGTCGGTCTCCTCGGCGAGGACGCCGGTGCCGGCCGCAACGTCACCGATGAGAGGTACCTGACGCACGTGCAGGTCGATCACCGGCGCCTCGTGCTCCAGGCGCACTGTGAGAGTGCGCGGCTGCTGAGGGTTCTTCTCGATGTAGCCCGCGTTCTTTAACACTTCGATGTGGTTGGCCACCGTGGCGGGAGAGCGAAGGCCGACGTGATCACCGATTTCGCGAATGGTCGGCGGGAAGTTGCGTTCGCGCTGGCAGGAAACGATGTACTCGAGGATCTGTCGGCGCATCGGGGTGAGGACTTCGGCCATGGTTTTCTCCTACGAACAGTTGTTCGTAGAGTAGTTCATCGCGAGGTCCGAATCAAACATTCGTTCGCTCCGAATACCGCCCCAACGTCATCCACAATTCATGCGATTCAAGGCGCTATTGAATAATTTCTTTCCCGTCGCGACTGCTACTCTTTCGCGATGGCCATGGTGGCCTAGTTTTCTCCGCGGCGGATTGCGTAGTCGTGTCACTGTGGTGACACGGGGGGTGACCGTGGCGTGGGAGTGAGTTAAACAGTTGAGGAGGACGAAGTGAAGCTTCGTTTGAACAAGACGGTGGCCGCGGCTGCGTCGAGTGCTCTGCTGCTGATGGCGGTGCCGGCAATCGGCCTCGCGTCACAGTCGGGTGCGGCGGCGAAGCCCACGTATGTCATCGGTTATGAAGGTCCGCTCTCGGGTGGTAACCAGCAGCTCGGCCTGAACATGGTGTTCGCCGTCCAGTTGGCGATCAACCAGGCCAACGCATCGGGCAAGTTGCCCTTTAAGTTGAGGATCGCGACATACGACGACCAGGGTGACCCGACCATTTCGCCCACGCAGGCTCAGGCCGCCGTGGCGAACAAGAAGTTGGTCGCCATCGTCGGTCCTGCGTTCTCTGGAGCAACTGCAGCGGCCGAGCCCTACTACCACAAGGCCCACATCGCCACAGTGAGTCCGTCGGCTACTCGCGTGTCACTCGCGAGCAGCGGCTGGAACAACTTCTTCCGCGTTGTCGCGGACGACGGTGTCCAGGGTCCGGCTGACGCCAACTACATCGTCAAGAAGAAGGGCATCAAGTCGGTCTATGTCGTTAATGACGGCACCGCCTACGGCGCCGGTCTCGCGAGCGCCTTCGCCACGACGGCGAGCGCTGACGGCGCGACGGTGACGCCGGCGACGGTTCCCGGCACTTCGCAGTGCCAGAACGGCACCGCCTCGGCGACCCAGTACACCGCAGCGGCGACCCAGGTCGTGGCGAGCGGTGCGAAGGCCATGTTCTACGGTGGCTACTACTGCGACCTCGGCCTGTTCCTCGGCGCCCTGGCGTCGGCTGGCTACACGGGCACGGTGATGTCGGGTGACGGTTCGCTGTCGCCGGCTCTTATTCAGGGCACGACGCCGGCTTCGGCCGCCAATGGCGTGTTGCTGACCTGCGCCTGCGCGAGTTCGACCAACCCGAAGTTCAACAAGGCCTACCAGGGTCTGGCGCACTTCAGCGCGGCCAACGCGACCTACGCGCCCGAGTCCTACGACGCGACCAACGCGATCATCAACGCGATGAAGCACCTCAAGAAGATCACCCGTGCGGGTATCGTTGCCGAGCTGCACAAGCTCACCTTCAAGGGCATGACAAAGATTGTCAAGTTCCAGAAGGACGGCAACATTGCCGGTTCGGCAATCTTCGTGAACCAGGTCAAGAACGGCAAGATCGTTCAGCTGGGCCTCGAGTAAGTACAAGTTACGCAATTCGTCGGATGCCGGGGGCTTTTGCCCCCGGCATCCGACTGTTGGTTACACTCGTTCCCGTCTAACAAAGGGGTTGCCTTGGGGGCATTCGGCCACTACCTCGCGAGTCACTTCACGACGTTGCAGAAAGAGTTCTGGTACCTCCTCGTCGGAGGTGTCGCTAATGGATTCCTCTACGGCATGGTCGCGGTGGGCTACACGTTGGTCTACGGCGTCCTGCGACTCATCAACTTCGCCCACTCTGAAATCTTCATGTCGGGCGGATTCGCGGGCTACTTCTTGATGAAGGCTCTCGTGGGCACGACCGTTCCCAGTGGACTGAGTTCCATCGGGCTCATCGGCCTCGGCATTGTGGCGGGTGGCCTGGTGGGCGCCCTGGTGGCGACGGCGCTCGAGAGGGTGGCCTATCGGCCGCTGCGCAAGCGAAATGCTCCCAAGCTCGCGTATCTCATCAGCGCCATCGGCGCCTCGTACTTTATGTTCAACCTCGCGGGCAAGGAGTTCGGCCGGTACTCAGTCTCGGTGCCTCAGCCCTACATCAATCACGCGGTCTTTCACGTCTTCGGCGCGCCGGTGCTGATGTACGACATCATCATCTTCGTCTCCGGCTTGATCATGCTTTTCGCCCTCGACCGCATCGTGGCGACGACCAAGCTCGGTCGTTCGGTCCGCGCTGTCGCTCAGGACGCAGAGACGGCGTCGCTGATGGGCGTGAACATCGACCGAACGATTGCTCTGACCTTCGTTATCGGCGGCGCCCTCGGCGGTGCAGCCGGCTTCCTATTCGGCCTGGGTACGGGCGTCGTTTACACCATGGGCTTCACGCCCGCCCTGAAGGCATTCACCGCCGCCGTGCTCGGTGGCATTGGCAACCTGCGCGGCGCCATGATCGGCGGTCTTCTCCTCGGAATCGTTGAGAGCCTCTCGGTTGTCTTTGTCCAAGCTGCCTATATTGACGTGGTCGCCTTCGGCATCCTTGTCGCCGTGCTTCTCTTCCGCCCGACCGGGATCCTCGGAGAGCGCCTGGGGAGGGCCGCCTGATGCGCGCCTTCCTTCGCCGACCTATCGTTCGACGCTTTTTTATGATCGGCGCCGCGATGGCGGCGCTCGAAGTGATGACCGGCCCACCTGGTTCCACCGAGGCACCCACGGCGGGCTTTGCCGGATCGTTCACCCAGCCCTCACCATTCTTCGGGCTCTTTTCCACTGTCCGCTGGGTCGTTTTTCTCTTCCTGGCAGTGGTCATTTGGGCAATCGTTACGCTGTGGAGCATCCAGGGTGCCGCAATCAAGCGCTCCGTCGCCACGGTTACGGCGGTGCCTCGCGCGGCCACCCAGCGTAAGAGCGTGCGTCGCGGACTCGGTGTCGTTTTGCTCATCGTGGCATTGATCCTGCCGCACGTGATCACTGATCCCTTCTGGCAGGCGGCCATGGTCGAACAGATTGCGGTCTACGTCCTGCTCGCGATGGGACTTAACGTTGTCGTGGGTTTCGCCGGATTGCTCGACCTCGGATTCGTCGCTTTCTACGCGATCGGTGCCTACACGACTGCCTGGGTTACGGGCGCGCTGCCAACACCTCCGCTTTTTGGTGTCGACCTCAATCCCTTTTTCGCGATTCCTATCGCGATTGCCATCGCGATGCTCTCGGGGGTTCTTCTCGGAGCGCCAACACTGCGTCTACGTGGTGACTACTTGGCGATCGTGACGCTGGGCTTTGGTGAGATCATTACGATCTTCGCGAATAACCTCTACGGAATTACCGGCGGAAGTCAGGGCACCGGAGTGATTCCGCACCCGTCGATCGATCTGGGTCCCCTGCATTACGTCTGGGGACTCACTCCGGTGCCGTACTACTACCTCACGATCGTCTTTGTTGTCATCTTCCTGATCGCGTTCTCGCTCCTCGAGCACTCACGAGTAGGTCGAGCGTGGACGGCCATTCGCGAAGATGAGGTTGCGGCCGAGTCGGTGGGGATCAATCCTCTGAAGTACAAGGTCATGGCGTTCGCGATCGGCGCCTCCACGGCAGGCTTCGCGGGCGTGGTGACAGCGAGCCAGTCGAACAACATCTTCCCCTCGAGTTTTACCTTGTTCTTCTCGATCAACATCCTGGTGCTCGTCATTTTCGGAGGCATGGGCTCGATTGCCGGAGTGGTGCTGGGTGCCGTGCTGATTCAAACGGTGTCCATGTACCTGCTGCACTCGCCACCGGCCGGGTACCAGTCGGCCGACCTCTACATCTATCTGGGAGCGCTGCTCATCCTCATGATGATCTTTCGACCGGTGGGTGTCTTGCCCTCGCGTCGGCGCAAGCGTGAGATCGGTCTCGCCGAGTCAGGCGAGGGTCACATGGACGAAGTGCTAACCGGAGACACGCCATGAGCGAGAACATCTTCGAAGTACGCAACGTCACGCTTCGATTTGGTGGCGTGGTGTCACTCAACGACGTCAGCCTCGAGATGCGGCGCGGGGAGATCCTCGCGGTGATCGGACCTAACGGCGCGGGCAAGACGTCGCTGTTCAACTCACTGACCGGCGTCTACCAGCCCCAGGAGGGTTCGATTACCTTTACGGGCCGCGACGGTAAGGCGCTCTCGATCATCGGCCAGAAGGCGCACCGAGTCGCCAACGCGGGCGTGGCGCGAACGTTCCAGGCCTCGCGGATGTTTTCCGCGCTGACCGCGTTCGAGAACGTGAAGATCGGGGCTGAATCACATCGCGGCATCGGCGTGCTGGGCGCGATGGTGCGCGGTCCTCGCACCCGTCGCGGCGAAAAGGATTCCGACGCCCTCACGATCGAGCTGCTCGACTTCGTGGGACTACGCGCCAAGGCCAACGTCATCTCGGCGTCGCTGTCCTATGGCGATCGCCGGCGCCTTGAGATCGCGCGCGGACTGGCGACTAACCCCCAGGTTCTGTTGCTTGACGAGCCCGCGGCCGGCACCAACCCGGCGGAGAAGATTGAGCTGACTGAACTCATCCGCAAAGTCCGCGACGTGCGCGGTGTGTCGATTCTCTTGATCGAGCACGACATGAAGCTGGTGATGGCCCTGGCCGAGCGGCTCTACGTCTTGAACTTCGGCAGTGTCATTGCCCAGGGCACACCCGACGAAATTCGCGCGAACGACGCGGTGATCGAGGCCTACCTCGGCTCCGCGGCCACGGCGGAGGAGAAGTGATGCTCAATGTATCCAACGCCGTCGTGCGCTACGGTGCGATCACCGCGCTGCACGGTGTCAGTTTCAACGTCGAGGCCGGCGAGATCGTGACACTGCTTGGAGCGAACGGCGCGGGCAAGACGACGACATTGCGCATGCTCTCGGGTCTGCACGCCCCGTCCGAGGGATCGATCACTTTCGAGGGGCGTAACATCACCGCGACCAAGGCTCATCAGTTCACCTCGCTGGGTATCAGTCACGTGCCTGAGGGGCGGCGGATCTTCCCCCAGATGACGGTGGAGGAAAACCTCGAGATGGGTGCGTTCGGGCGACGTGGCTCATTCTCTGAGGACATGGAAAAGATGTATGCGACGTTCCCGATCTTGAAGGATCGCCGCAAGCAGATGGGCGGCAACCTCTCGGGCGGCGAGCAGCAGATGCTCGCAATCGCCCGGGCCCTGATGGGCCAGCCCCGTCTTCTCCTGCTCGACGAGCCCTCGATGGGTCTGGCCCCCATGATCGTCGAGACGATCTTTCGCATCATCGGCGAGATTCGCGACTCGGGCACGACCGTCTTCCTGGTCGAGCAGAACGCCGCCCAGGCGCTGCGCCTGGCCGACCGGGGATACGTCATGGAGAATGGGCGCATCGTCTTTAGTGACAGTGCAGCGAAGCTGCTGACCGACGAGCGCGTGCGCGCGGTCTACCTCGGCGAGGCCGTCTAGGACTCGGCGTGGCTACGCTGACGTGTCCGCACTGCGCCACCACGCACGAGGCTGAGCCGCCGTCTGATGCGTGCCAGTGGGCCTACGTCTGTCCCGGATGCGGTGAGAGGATCACGCCGCTCGCGGGGGACTGCTGCGTCTTCTGCTCGTACTCGGACGTGCGCTGTGCCTACTCACGTAAGTCATAGTCGGGACCGGTTGCCGTTATAGTTGCTTGTACACAAGCAACTAATTAGGAGACGACATGGCCCTGGGGTCTCTGCGTGAGTCGCACGCCGATCGCTACAAGTGGATCGCACTGACCAACACGACGCTCGGCATCTTCATGGCGACCATCAACTCCTCGATCATCTTGATCTCGCTGCCGGCGATCTTCAAGGGCATCGGCATCAACCCGCTTTCGCCGGGCAACGTGGGCTATTTGCTGTGGCTCTTGCAGGGCTACCTGCTGGTGACCGCGGTGCTGGTGATCAGCCTCGGACGCCTCGGCGACATCATGGGCCGGGTGCGCATCTTCAACGTCGGATTCGCCGTGTTTTCGGTCGCCTCCATCGCACTGGCGCTCGATCCGTTCCGCGGCGGTGCGGGCGCTCTCTGGCTGGTGCTGATTCGCCTGGTCCAGGGCGTCGGCGGCGCGATGCTGTTCGCCAACTCGAGCGCGATTCTCGTTGACGCGTTCCCCCCGGAGCAGCGCGGCCTCGCAATGGGGATCAACCAGGTAGCGGCCATCGGCGGATCCTTCATCGGACTCATCCTCGGCGGCCTGCTCTCGATCGGTGACTGGCGCCTGGTGTTTTGGGTCTCGGTGCCTTTCGGACTGCTCGGCACCTTCTGGAGTTATCACAGCCTGCGCGACAATGGCGTTCGCGCCGCGGCGCGCATCGACTGGTGGGGCAACGCGACCTTCGCGGTCGGCCTCACTTCGCTCTTGGGTGCCATTGTCTACGGGATACAGCCCTACGGCACCTCGGCCATGGGCTGGGGATCGCCGCGGGTGCTGACCCTTTTCGCCGTTGGTGCGGTGCTGCTCATCACTTTCCTCGTCATCGAGACGCGCGTGGCGTCGCCGATGTTCAACCTGAATCTCTTTACCGTGCGGGCCTTCGCGACGGGGTCGATCGCGGGGCTACTCACGGCGATCGCCCGCGGTGGTCTGCAGTTCATGCTGATCATCTGGCTCCAGGGTCTCTGGCTGCCCCTGCACGGCTACGCCTACAGCGCGACCCCGTTGTGGGCCGGCATCTACCTGTTGCCCCTCACCCTGGGCTTCCTCGTCGCGGGCCCCGTCTCGGGGTACCTGTCGGACCGCCACGGCGCGCGGATTCTCTCCACCCTCGGATTGGTGATCTTCGGCGCGTCCTTCGCTGGCCTGCTGCTGGTGCCGACGAACTTCTCCTACTGGGTGTTCGCCGTGCTGGTGGCGGCCAACGGCCTGGGCGGCGGCATGTTCTCGGCGCCCAACACCACCGCGATTATGAACGCCGTGCCCGCCGACCAGCGCGGCAGTGCGGCTGGCATCCAGGCCGCCTTCATGAACTCGGGCATGGTGCTCTCCATTGGAGTCTTCTTCTCGCTGATGATCGTGGGCCTCACCAGCACGCTGCCGGCCTCGATGTACCGCGGACTCACGAGCCACGGGGTGGCGCCGGGTCTCGCCCACGCGATCGCCAACATGCCCGCCGTGGGCAGCCTCTTTTCCTCCTTCCTCGGCTTCAACCCGCTCGGTCAGCTACTCGGCAGCCAGTCGGCCGCGCACGTTACGGGCGCACAGTGGCACGTCCTGACCGGCAAGAGCTTCTTTCCGAGCCTGATCGAGTCACCTTTCCACCACGGGCTGCTCATTGTCTTCGGCCTGGCGATCGCCATGTCGGTGATCGGGGCGATCTTCTCCGCGTTGCGCGGAAGCCGTTTCGTCTACTCCGAGCACGAGATTGCTGAGCGGCTTGATGAGATCAACCTGGGTGCTGGCGCGGTGCCCGGCGAGATCGCCATCGAGACCGACGTGGTGCGCTGATGAGTGAGGAGTGGGAGGTTGCCCTGGCCACGCGGCTCCAGGTCGCGGTCTCGCGATTGATGCGCGCCATCCGCCAGCACGGCGCGGCCGGCCTGACGCCGTCGCAGATCTCGGCTCTGGCCTCGATCAAAGTCCACGGGCCGCTGCGCCTGAGCCAGCTTGCCACGCTCGAATCGGTCGGCGCGCCGGCGGCGACCCGAGTGGTCGCCTCGCTCGAGGACCTCGGCCTCGTCCAGCGCCACGACGACGTCGCGGACCGGCGGGCCAGTCTGGTCGGCCTCACCGCCCGGGGCCAGGAGACGCTCGTCGAGCTGCGCGTCGAGCGCACCGCGGGCCTCAGTGCCAAACTCGCCCAGCTGACGGCACGCGAGCGCACGTTGATCGAAGCGGCCCTGCCGGTCCTTGAGCGCCTGGCCCACGACGAGCCAGAGGAATAGCTCTCTTCGTTCTCTCTTCGACGGCGACAGTTGTGGCGCCGTTCAAAGGAGAGAGATGATGGACCAATTAGTCGACGAACTCGGTGCGTGCTGGCGCGATCTCGCGGACGTGTTCGCGGCGGGAATCGATCGCGTGCTGCTCTACGGACCCCCAGGCACCGGCAAGACGTACGCGGCGCTGCACGAGGGCGTCGTCGACGTCGCCGAGCGCCTCGTGTGCACCGAGGACCTGGCGAGTGGCGACGTTACCGGGACCTGGATGCCCGCCGGTGCCAGCTGGCACTTCTACGAGGGACCGGCGATGCGCGCGTGGCGCGCCCGTGGCGGGCGCGGGGGACGGCTGGTCGTCGACGAGATCGACCGGGCCTCGGGCGACGCACTCTCTACGCTGCTCGCGGTGACCGATTCGCCCGAGTCGGCGCGCTGGCGCCACCCCGAGACGGGGGAGTGGTGGCGGCCCGGGCCGGACTTTTCGGTCGTAATGACGACCAACGCCGAGGATCTCGATGAGTTGGCCCCGGCGTTGCGCGACCGGTTCGCGGTGGCCTTGCGCATCGACCGGCCCCATCCGGACGCGCTGGGGTCGCTCAGTGCGGACCTGCGCGGGCCGGCGCTCGCGGGGTCTCTCGCCGATTCCACGCGTCGGGTGTCGCTGCGCAGCTTCTACGCGTTCGACCAGCTGCGGCGCCACCACGGCGACCGACGCGCCGCCGACCTGGTCTTCGGCGACGCGCGCGCCGTCGGTATCCTCGACGCGCTGGCGGTGGGCGGTCTGTGAGCATCTATCCCGAGTTGGTCACGGGCCGCGCCGACGTCGTCGACGTCGGCGCGTGGCGGGTGCGCGCGGGCACGACGCAGCGCGGCGGGGCGAGTTGCAACCTCGCCACGCGCGAGATTGAGGTGCCTCTCGAGGCGAGCGAGGTCGCGCGTGTCGTGCGCGCCCACGAACTGATGCACGCCCGGGTCTCGCCCTGTGTGCTCGATTGTGTCGGGCTGGGTGACGTCGACCCTCAGGCGCTCGAGTGCGCCGAGGAGTTCCGGGTGAATACTTTGGTCGGGCGGGTGGGATTCGACTTGGGTCTCCTGTGCGACGGCAGCGAGAAGTTCGGCGCGTCTCGACTCGCCACCGACGGCGACTGGCCGCAGGCGGTTTGCTTTCTTCTGGCGGTGCTCGGCACCGGGGGAGAGCGCGACTACCTCGCGGGGATCCGTCGAGTGCGTCCGGAATGGATGGCGGGACTGCGGGCAGTGAGAAAACGAGCCGTCGGTGTCGTGGCCGATCTCTCCAACGCGGCGCTCGGGGCTACCGCCCCCGAGGAGTCGGGTGCGCCGGCCGGCTATGCGCGCGTGACCGTGCCCCTCGCCCGAATGCTCAGCCAAGCGATGTCGGCGCGGCCGCCGGTGGGCGCTGAGGCCCTGCGCGCGTTTCGCCGATCGTTGGAGCCAGGTGGGCGGCGCGCGCCGACCGGGCGCTTCGCCGAGTTGGTGGTCGCTTCGAGCGACCTTGTCGTGGGCGCGCGTGCCGGCGGGCCGCGCGCGCGACGACTCGTGACCACCGGCACGGTACTCGCGTGTCCGCAGCGACTGCTCACCGATTCGCATCGTCGGGCTTTCGTGCGCCGCGCGCGGCCTCTTGGCGGTGTGGTGGTCGTCGACCAGTCGGGCTCCATGGACATCGATCTGGACGCGCTGGCCACTCTGGTGCGACGCTCGCCGCGGTGTGTCGTGCTCGGCTACAGCCACCGTCCCGGGGACCTCGGGGCGACACCGAACGCGTGGATCCTCGCGACCGCCGGTGCGGTGGCGACGGAGGTCCCCGCGGGCAACGTGGGTAACGGTGTCGATGGCCCGGTGCTCGAGTGGGCTCTCTCATTCGCGCGCCGAAGTGAGCCGGTCGTCTGGGTGAGCGACGGGCAGGTCACCGACTCGCACGATCACCCCAGCGGTGATCTTGCGGCCGACTGCGCCGAGCTGGTGGCCACGAGGGGGATCCGCCTGGTGCGCGACCTCGAGGACGCGCCGCGAGCCCTGGCGGCCACGCGGTGGCGCAACGACTATCCCCGTTTTGGCCGTGTCGGAAAGGCCCACCTGATCAGGACGGGAAAATAACCGACGTCACACCCGGGAATTACCCTTGCGACGAACAGGTGTTCGCCATAAGATAGGCGAACAGACGTTCGTAAAGGAGTTCCATGTCGGCCCTAGAAGAGTCCTACGTCGAAGAGATCTACCACCCGTCCGCTCCTCACCTGCACGCCCTCGAGAGCGCGGCCGGTCCCACATGGATGACCGGTCCGAGCCTCGCGCTGCGCCGTGAGCGGCGCACGCGGCGTCTCGCGCGGCGGCGTCGCTCCCTCGCCGGACTTGTGCTGGTGCTCGCGACGATCGTTCTCGCCTGGCCGGGACACGCTTTTGGGGGAACGACGCAGAGCGGCCTGTCGACCGATCTGGCCACGAGCGCGGTGCTCGCACCAGGGATGGTCTACGTCGTCCAGCCAGGCGACAGCGTGAGCTCGATCGCCGCTCTTGTCAATCCGTCGGACCCGGCGGCGGCGCGCGTGCTCTTGATTCGCGAGCTGCGCAGCGACGTCGTGGTGGTGGGCGAGCACGTCCTAATCCCTTAAATTTCAAGGATTTCGGGTGTATCCTTCCTACATGCGATGTCCTTACTGTGCGGCTGATGATGACCGCGTGGTGGACTCGCGTCTGGCTGAAGACGGTGGTGCGATCCGGCGTCGTCGCGAGTGTGCGTCGTGTAACCAGCGCTTCACGACTTTCGAGCGAGTCGAGGAAGTGGGTCTCGTCGTCGTGAAGCGCTCCGGGGACCGCGAGCCTTTCGAGCGCGCCAAGATCCTCTCGGGGGTGCGTGCGGCGTGCAAGAACCGCCCGGTCGACGACGCCGCGATGGCGGCGATCGCCCTCTCGGTCGAGGAGTCGATGCGCCTGCTGGGTCGCGACGTGACGAGTGAAGAGGTCGGCGTGGCGACCCTTGACGCGCTGCGTGGTGTTGACGAGGTCGCCTATGTGCGCTTCGCTTCGGTCTACAAGGGATTCGAGGACACCGACGACTTCGCGCGCGAGATCGGCATGCTGGTCAAGTCCACGGCCCCCAAACTTCGCGGCTGATGCGCGAGCTGCGACTGGCGCCGACGTGCGTACTCGCCGTCTACGCGCACCCCGACGACGCGGACGTGGCGGCCGGCGGCCTGCTCGCCCGACTCGCGGCCGAGGGCGCCGCGGTGCACCTCGTGGTGGTCTGTGACGGGTCCAAGGGCTCGCACGGCTCAAGCGACCCGTCGAGTCTGCGCGCGGCGCGCCAGGGCGAGTTGCAGCTGGCGGCCGACCTGCTCGGGGCGACCTCGGCGCTCTGCCTCGGCCAGCCCGACGGTGAAGCGGTCAACGACGCCGCTCTGCGCGAGATGCTGGTCGGACACGTGCGACGCCTGCGACCCGAGGTCGTGGTCGGGCCTGACCCCACGGCGACCTTCTTCGACGGGGTTTACGTGAACCACCGTGACCACCGCGAGACCGGCTGGGCGATGGTGGACGCCGTCGCGCCCGCCGCGGCGATGCCGCTCTACTTTCCCGACGCTGGACCCGCGCACGGAGTTACGCACCTTCTCCTGTCGGGCACCCTCGAGGCTGACGTGGTTTATGACGTCACTACGAGCATCGACACCAAGGCGAAGGCGGTCCTCGCGCACGTCTCTCAGCTCGGTGGGGACCACGAGGGCGTGCGCGGGGTCGTCTACGCGCGCGCCGAGCGGGCCGGGCGCGAGATCGGGGTGGCCTTCGGTGAAGCCTTCCGACACCTGGAACTCGGCCTCTGAGGGGCCCTCGCTCGCCGAGGCGCCAATCCTGCACGTGGACCTTGACGCGTTCTTCGCGAGCGTCGAAGTCTTAGATGACCCCAGCCTGCGGGGACGTCCGGTCGCGGTCGGCGGCGCCGGGGCGCGCGGCGTGATTGCGAGCGCGAGCTACGAGGCCCGCCGCTACGGGGTCACGAGCGGCATGCCCTCGGTTACCGCCCTGCGTCGCTGCTCGGGACTCGTGATCCGCCCGGGGCGCTTTGATCGTTATGAGGAGCTTTCGCGCCAGTTCCGCGGCATCGTCGAGGACCTGACGCACCGCTACGAGGCGATCGGCCTCGACGAGGTCTTCTGCGACCTGAGCGGTCTGGTGCGCCTCGGCGTGCGCCCGGTGCCGGCGGCGCGGGCATTGCGCGCGCGCGTGATCGAAGAGATGCACCTCGACTGTGGGATCGGCGTCGCGCGCAACAAGCTCTTCGCGAAGCTCGCCTCGCGCGAGGCGAAGTCGCGCGTGGTCGCCGGTGAATTGGTCGCCGGACCCGGGGTCTTTTACGTCGACCACGAGACCGAGGCGCGTTGGCTCGCCGAGTTGCCGGTGCGCGCCCTCTGGGGCGTGGGTCCGGCGACGGCGGCCAAGCTTGGCCAGCTGGGACTTACCCACGTGCGCGACCTCGCGCGGGTATCGCACGCCGATCTCACCGCCCACCTTGGCCCGGCGCTCGCCTCGACGCTGTCATCCTTCGCACGAGGCGAGGACCCCCGCGAGGTCGTTGCGGATCGCCGCGCCAAGTCACTGGGCCACGAACAGACCTTCGCGCGCTCCCTGGTCGGCGACGAGGTGATCGCCGCCGCACGCGTGCACGCGGGCGTCGTCTCACGCGCGCTGCGCGAGCGCCACCAGCTCGCGCGCACCATCAGCGTGGTCGTGCGCTTTGACGACCGCGAGTCGCTGAGCCGCAGCCAGAGCCTGGCCTTTGGCGTCGACGATGACGAGGCGATCTTTCGCATCGCCGAGGCGCTGCTCGCCGGGGTGGACACGTCGCGCGCGGTTCGCTTGCTCGGCGTGCACGCCTCGGGGTTCCTCGCGCGCGGCGAGAGCGAGGTGCAGCTCAGCTTCGCGGTGGCGGCGGCCGACGAGACGCGCCAGCGAGCACTCGACGAGTCGCGCGCGCGCCAGGTCGCCCACGCGGCGTTGCGAGACGCCGTGGACGAGGTGCGACGGCGCTACGGCAACGAGGCGGTCTCGCGCGCGAGTGAGCTGGGCGAGCTGGCGACTCAACGGGGGAGGTCGGCCTTCGGGCCAGGCCTCGACGCGCTATCTGACGGTGACGAGGGTCCCGATCGGCGTTGAAGGCCAGATGGTTTTGGCCGCGGCGAAGGGCATCTCGACGCATCCCAGGCTCTGGGGCCAGCCGTAGGTGGCGCGGATGAAGCCGTGCAGGGCGTCGCCGCCGTTGAAGTACGAGACCCAGGGAATCCCTGGATCCGAGTAGTGCGTCCCGTCGGGGTTGGTGCCCGACATCGTCTGGCTGGTGTAGCGCAGGTAGACCGGATAGGTGCCCGTCGCGGTGGGCGAGACCGAAATGCCGGTGTTGACCAGGGTGTGAAAGCGTGCCTGGCCCGCGACGTAGAGGGTGAGCTGCTCGGGCGAGGCCATCGAGACCAGGACGTAGTTGTAGGGGTGGGCGGACACGTCGTGGGCGCGCACCGCGGACAGCAGCGCGTTCCAGGTCGTCGCGTCGGCAACCCCCGTGGTGGCCAGGTGATGGTCGTTCTGAAAGCTCATCAGCGCGCCCGTGAGAATCACGTTGGCGCCGCCTACGCGCCACTGGTTGGCGAGGCCGGCCGGAAGATTCGGGTACGCCCAGGTGTAGGTGCCGGGAACCATCTGGACGGGATCGCTCGCGGTGGTGAGCGGCGTGAAGGTAACGGGCAGATAACCCAGCGTTGCGAGCAGCTGGTCCTCCCAGGTGACGTCGACGCCGGCGCTGGCGTCATGGGAGGCCACGGCGAGGACGCGACAGCGCGTGGTGCACGACAGGGTGGTCGGCACGTCGATCACGTAGCGCACCGGGGCGATCATGCCCGAGGCGACGGCCTGGACCTCGCGCGGGCCGATCTGCTGCCATGACGTGGCGAGCGCCGGGTGCACGACAAGGGGCGGCAGCTGTGAGGCGGCGACGGGCGTCGACAGGGCCAGTCGGACCAGGGGCATTGACGCCGACATGGCTCCGGTGACCGAGGCGCGGGCGGCCACTCTGGTGGCGACGCCGGCCCCGGCGCTGGTGCCGGCGAGGCCGACCAGGGCCGTCGCGAGGGCCATCGCACTGACGAGGTGGCGCTTCATACCTCCACGATAACGGGGCACTTTGCGAGTGTTCTGTGAGGGCCCGGATTGTCACGAGTCCGTTACCGGGGAATCGCCTCGTCGGCGCCCGGTAGGATGGACGTTTCTGGCGGCGTGGCCGAGTGGTTAGGCAGGGGCCTGCAAAGCCCCGTACTCCGGTTCGAATCCGGACGCCGCCTCCAGATACCTTGTGGCGACACCCGTTGTGCTGGTGTCACGGCTTGTTGGCCCGCTTCGGCGTCGCGATCTCTCAGCGGGATTTCGGTCCGGGCAAACCTTGCGTAAGAGAAGCCTTCAGGAATTCTTACGGGGCGATTAGCGCTTCCACAGGGCCGATCCAAACGCGTCGCGGATGCTGGTGAGACCACAGACCCGACCCGAGGAGGGCCCATGTACCGTTCCACCGCCACGAAGGTGAAGCGCGCCAGTGTCTGGAGCGCCGCCGCCGCCCTCTCCATCGCTGGTGCGGTGGCCGCCGCACACCTCGCCTCGACTCCGCACCCGGCGGCCGCCCGCGCCACGAGCGTCACTCCGGCCCCATCCGTCGCGACGTCGACCGCTTCGACGAGCGCCCCGGCACGGCCGGTGTCACTGTCGACGCCGAGCGCGCCGACGCCGCGCGTCGTGCTCGCAGTCAGTACCCACTCGATCAGTGTCCGCGGCGTCAACGGGGTGGTGACCTACTCGCTCACGCCCTCGACGGCCATTGTGAGCGGCACGAGTCACGTCACGGTGTCGAGCATCCACGCGGGAATGCGCGTGATCGTGGTGGCGTCTCCGACGGTCCCGAGTCAGGCCGCGACCATTGGAGTCCTACCCGTGAGCGGCGGAGAGGGCGAGGGCGCGCAGGGCTTCGACCAGTAGTCGTTGGCGACGAGCGCTCGACAACAAATCGCGAATGTCGCTACCTCGACCATCTCTCACGAATGTCGCAACCCGCGCGCCCGCTGGTGACGCGGGGCTAATCTCAACCCAAGCGACCGACCGGACACGGGCGTGTCCTCGGGCCGTTGCGGGAATGGGGGATCTTACGACGTCGAACGATCCGAACCGCGAGTCCGTAAGCGGCGTGCTGTCACGACTGGGTGGCTTCGACTACCTGATCGGTCACTCCTCCTTCGGCGTCTTGGTGCGCGACCGCAATGGCGTCGTGACCGACTGCAACGACGCAGTTCTGCGGATCCTGGGTCGATCCCGCGACGAGCTCGTGGGCACCGAGTCGGGTTCGCGGGGCTGGGATACGGTGCACGAGGACGGCACGAGCTTCACCGTCGACGAGCTCCCGTCGACGCGCGCCGTGGCGACCGGTGAGCCGGTACTGCGTGAGCTGATGGGAATGGAGAACGGTGCGCTGGGGCGCCGCTGGGTCATCGGCGACTCGTTCCCCCTCTTTGACGGTGGCGAGGTCGACGGTTCAGTGACCTTCATGGTGGACGCGACGGGTGCGGTGAACGCCCGTCGACAACTGGCTCTTACGTCGGCGATCACCCACGTCGTCCTGGCCGGCCACGACGAGGCGACGAGTCTGCATCGGCTCTGTGAGGTGTTGGTCGATGTGGGAGGTCTGGCGCTCGCCTGGATTGGCGAGAAGTCCACCGAGGACGGTGCGGTCCAAGTCATGCACGCGGCGGGCGAGACCGACTACCTCTACGAGGGCATGGTCTCGTGGTGGGGGACGACGGCGAGTGGTCGCGGGCCGACCGGCACGGCCCTGCGAACGGGCATTACGCAGGTCTTCAATGACTTGGCCACCCAGTCCGACTTCGCGGTGTGGCGCGAGCGCGCCGCACAGTTCCGTCTGGGCTCTTCGCTGGCGTTGCCAATGCACCTGGTCGGGCGAACGGCCGTCTTGACGATCTATGACCGCGCGCGCTTCGCCTTCGACGAGGGGGCGGTCGAGCGCTTCGAGGACGTGGTGCGCGAGATCGAGTTCGGGCTCGAGCACGTGAACGCGGTGGCCACGACCCACGTCGCCCTCGCCGAGACCATGGCGGCGATGGAGGCCCTCACCGAGGCCCAGGGTGCGCTGAGCGACTCGGAGAGACGCTTTCGCATTGCCTTCGAGGGCAACATGGCGCCCATGCTCTTCACCGGCCTCAACGATGAGGTCATCGCAGTGAACGACGCTTTCTGCCGCCTCATCGGGCGCAGCCGCGAGGAGATTCTCGGCGAGCACTTCCCGCCCTACACCCACCCCGAGGACCTCGAGATCACCGCCGAAGCCCACCGGCGTCTCTTTGAGGGTGAGACCGACCAGATCCAGTACATCAAGCGCTACATACACAGCGACGGTCACACGATCGTGGTCCAGGTCTCTAAGCACGCGGCGCGCGACGACCGGGGTCAGCTCCTCTACTCCGTCCTCTCGGCGCGCGACATCACCGAAGAGCGCGCCCTGACCGAGATGCTCTCGCACCAGGCGCTCCACGATCCACTCACGGGACTTGCGAACCGCGCGCTCTTCGATGACCGTCTCGCCCAGGCGGTGGCACGCAGCGAACGCTCCGGCACGATGGGTGCGGTCCTACTGCTCGACCTCGATGACTTCAAGGGGGTCAACGACACCCACGGGCACCTGGTTGGTGACGAGGTGCTGCGCGGCGTCGCGCGGCGCCTCGAGATGGTCACGCGCTCGAGCGACTCACTCTCGCGCTTTGGTGGCGACGAGTTCTTCTATCTCGCTGAGGGCCTGTCCTCGTCGAACGAGGCTGAGGAGATCGCGGCGCGCCTGATCTCGGTGCTGGGCGAGACCTTCGACTTCGACGGCCTGCACTTTCGACAGATGGCCAGCATCGGAATCGCCCTGTTCTCGGATGACGACGTCTCCGCCAGTGACATCGTCCAGCGCGCCGACCTCGCTCTCTACGAGGCGAAGAGTCGCGGCAAGGGGCGCTACGCGCTTTTTACGCCCGACATGCACCAGGTCGCCGCGAGTCGCTTCGCCCTCACCCAGGAGCTGCACAAGGCGCGAGCCAACGGCGAGCTCGCCATGCACTATCAGCCCATCATCGCTCTCGCAAACCACGAGGTCGTCGGGTTCGAGTCGCTGATGCGCTGGCACCACCCCGTGCGCGGCGAGATCTCGCCGGGAGTGTTCATCCCCCTGGCCGAGCGCGGCGAACTGATCTACGAACTGGGCGAGTTCGCTCTCACACAGGCCACCCGCGCCGCCGCGAACTGGCCCGCGTCACCCGGAGGCGGACGGCCCTATGTCACGGTGAACCTCTCGGCCCAAGAGTTCGCCGGTGGCGATCTCGTGACCACGGTCAGCCGGGCGCTGGTCGCCAGCGGCCTCGACCCCGGCCGGTTGGTCGTAGAGATCACCGAGAGCGCGATGATCAACGACGCCCACGACGCGCTGCGCGTGCTCGAGGGGCTCTCCGCGCTTGGCGTTGGTGTGGCGCTCGACGACTTCGGTACCGGCTACTCCTCGCTGTCGTATCTGGTGCGCCTGAGCCCCTCGATCATCAAGATCGACCGGTACTTCGTCAACCCCTCCTTTGAGAGCGTTCACAACGAGACGCTGCTCGAGACGGTGATCTCTCTTGGCGAGCGTCTCGGAATCGCGATGGTGGCCGAAGGGGTGGAGACGGTCGCCCAGCTCGATCAGTTGCGGACCTTGGGCTGTGACGCGGCTCAGGGATTCCTCTTCTCGCCGGCAGTGCGTGGCGAAGCGGTCGCGGCGCTGATCCAACGAGGACCCTGGCCCGATCCGCGCCTCGCCTAGTAGTCGTTGGCTACCATGGCGCGACGAAGGGAGTCGCGTGTCGCCAGTTGCAGAAGGTTCCTCTGGGCGCGTCGCTTTGGTTACCGGCGCGGGTGCCGCTGAGGGAATTGGCTTTGCCAGCGCTCGCGCCCTCGCCGCGTCGGGCGCTCACCTCGTTCTCACCTCGACGACCCCGCGGATCTTCGATCGTGTTGACGAACTGCGCGCGCAGGGTGTTGACGCGCGCGGCCTGGTCGGTGATCTCACCGACCCCGCGACGTCCACGTCGCTCGTCGAACTCGCCCTCGAGTTCTGGGGGCGACTCGACGTCGTCGTGCACAACGCGGGCATGACCTCTCTGAGTGATCCCTCGTTTTCGACCGGGGCACTCGAGGAGATCGACACGGCCCACTGGCGCGCGGGCATCGCGCGCAACCTCGACACCGCCTTCTACGTGGCCAAGGCGTGCCTGCCCTCTCTGTGCGACAGCGACGCGGGCCGGCTGGTCGTTGTGGCCAGCGTGACGGGCCCGGTTATGGCGATGCGCCACGAGCCGGTCTACGCCGCGGCCAAGGCCGGTCTGGTTGGCCTGGCGCGTGGCCTCGCCCTCGACTACGCAGATCGCGCTGTCACGGTAAACGCGGTTGCGCCAGGCTGGATCGCCACCGGCTCTCAGACCGAACACGAGGCGCGCCAGGGTGTGGCGAGCCCGATGGGTCGCAGCGGTACGCCAGAGGAGATCGCGGCGGTGATCGACTTTCTCGCCTCGCCACGCGCGTCGTATCTGACAGGTCAGTGCATCGTGGTTGACGGTGCGAACTCCATTGCCGAAGAGCGCCGATAGCTTGCTGCAAAACCACCTCGGTAGACTGGTTCTTTAGAGCGAGCCCGGGGGACGTCGCGTGCGAGAGACTACGGTACGGCGCGAGCGCAGCCCCCGTGGTCGTCACGCTGTTCATAGGCCTCGCCGGGTCGTCCGCGCTCTCTTCGCGCTGGCGGTCGTCGCAATCGTGGGGGTTGTCGGCTTGCAGCGTTTCATCGGTGGGGCGTCAACGTCACCCACGTCGGGCTTCTACCTGGTGGTGGGCGCGTCGGCGTCACTTGGCTTTCAGCCCACCGGCATCGTGCATCACAACGGGGCGCGCACCGATCGCGGCTACGCCGACGACGTCGTGGCGATGGAGCAGAAGAGGGGCGTGGATCTGACCATGCGACAGATTGGATGTCCTGGTGAGACGACGTATTCGATGCTGCATACGGGGGATCACTGCTACGTGGGTTCAGGTAGCCAGCGCAACGCCGCACGCATCTATCTTGGTCAGCACCACGACCAAGCCGGTCTGATCACGATTGACCTGGGCTTTAACGACGTGCGCCCGTGCCTGTGGAAATGGGTGCCTGACTCCGCGTGCGTCGCGAAGGGCCTCGCCCAGATTCGTGCGAATCTCCCAGGGGACATCAAGCTACTTCAGACCTACGCCGGTGCCCACGTGCACTTCGTCGGGCTCCTCTACGCCGATCCGTTCCTGTCGGACTACGTCAACCCGCACTCGGGCGCGGCCTCGGCAGAACAGACGCGCGTACTCGTGACCGACCTCGACAACGAGTTGACCTCGATCTATCGCGCCGCGAATATCCCCATCGCGAACGTGCCCGGCGCGTTCCACATGGATAATGTCAGCGCGACGAAGTGGGACCAGCGACCTGTGCCCACGAACGTCCTCTACGCCTGCTCGTGGACCTGGATGTGCACGCCGCCGCCGTGGGGGCCCGACGATCACCCCAACGACGCGGGCTATCGCGCCATTGCGAACGCCATCGAGGTGGCCGTACCGACAACCTGGTGAGCCGTCATGCCGACAACCTGATGAGTTGAAGCTAGGCGCATATGAGAGGTGAATCACGGAAGAATAAATTTATGTTCTCCGTGGGACCACGGTGAATCTACGTAGTTGAGTTCCGCACTTTGGCTTTGTCATGAGTTCGTCACACGATCCGTCTGGAGGGGCAATTCGTCACCGGTAGCGTTTAAGCGCCGACACACAGCGACGAGGGGCGTCGAACGAAGACGGAGAGAGCTGATGAGCACGTACCTTGAGTTGCCGCCGCGCACGTACAAGCCTCGCACTGAGGGCTTGACGATCGCCATCGACAAGGGGTTGCCGACGCGCTACTTCATTGACCTCGTTGAGAGCACGGGCGAGCATCTCGACTTTGTGAAGTTCGGTTGGGGCACCGCGCTGGTCTCTCGCGAACTCAAGGTGAAGATCGACGCGCTCACGCGCGAACAGATCGGTTTCTACTTTGGCGGAACTCTCTTTGAGAAGTTCGTGCTCCAGGATCGTCTCGACGACTTTCGCCGTCTCTGCGAGGAGTTCGGCGCCACACATGTCGAGGTGTCCAACGGAACAATCGCGCTCTCGGACGATCGCAAGGCCGAGTACGTCGCCGAATTGTCGCGCGACTTTCACGTGGTGTCCGAAGTCGGGTCAAAGGACCAGGTCAAGAGCGAGACGATGTCGCCGGCCAAGTGGATCGCGGCGATTCGCTCAGACCTGTCGGCTGGGGCGACACTCGTGACGCTCGAGACGCGCGAGAGCGGACAAGGCGGCATCTGCCGGCCCAACGGTGAGCTGCGCTTCGGATTGATCGAGGAGATCCTCGAAAGCGACGTCGACACGGCGCACCTCTTGTTTGAGGCGCCAACTCTGGAGTTGCAGGCGTACTTCGTACGCCGTGTCGGTCCGGATGCAAATCTTGGCAACATCGCGCCGTCGGATCTCATTAGCCTGGAGACGATTCGCCTCGGGCTGCGCAGTGACACGCTGTTCGCGTTCGAGCCCGAGGACGTGCAGCGGCACCACGGTGCGCTGTGAGAGACAGCGGTGATGTCTTCCACTTGGCCGTACCGGCTTACGACCTCGACGCGACGGTGGACTTCTACGTGTTCACCTTGGGGTGCAAGCTGGCGCGGCGATACGACGACCGAGTGACATTCGACTTCTTCGGTGATCAGCTGGTCTGTCACCTCTCGCCACGACCCGAACGCCTGTCGATCGAAGATGTCACGATGTACCCACGCCACTTCGGCGTCACCTTTCGTGAGCGCCGCGACTTTGACGCGCTCTACTCGCTCTGTCGTCAGCGTGACGTGCCGTTCTTCGCCGACGTGAGTGAACGTTTTGTTGGCCTCGTCGAAGTACATTCGACATTCGTGGTATACGACCCGGCCCTTAACCTGCTTGAATTCAAGCACTACACCGATCCGCGGATGATGTATTGAATTCATGTCCTCAACTTCGCCGGCCACGCCGGACACACTGCGAGCGCTGCTAGCGGCACGGGCCGAGCGATCGGGCGATGCGACGTACCTGTTGGCGGCGCGAACTAGTCGAAGTCTCACCTACCTGCGCCTCGCCGAGGCGGCCGAGCACTGGCAACGGGTCGTGGCACCCTGGGGGCGCTCGGTGCGCGTGGGACTGCTCGTCAGCGATCCCCTTGACTTCGCCGAGGCCTTTCTTGGCCTGATCAGCGCGGGTGTGTGGGTCGCACCACTCGATCCAACTGCGAACCCGCTGAATCCAGATACCGTGAGGCGCTGGACGTCGACTCTTGGCCTGTCGCACGTGATCGCCGATCGTCACGGGCCGAGCCCGCTGGACGTTTCTTGGCACCATGTCGATGACGACACCTCGGTGAATGACATCGCGCCAGCCGCAAGCGGGGGAGTGCTGCTCGCTTCCTCGGGCACCACCGGGGCACCGAAGGTGATGGCCTTGTCCGAAGCCCAGCTCCTCGTGGCGGCGGGACTCATTGCACGGCACAATCGCCTAGATGAGCATGAACG
>JAJXTB010000103.1 GCA_021784205.1 Actinomycetes bacterium | reverse complement strand
TCGGCCGATGGATCAGCCCCGGTAGACTGGTCCAAGTCCTTCGGGGCGCGCGGGTGTAGCTCAATGGTAGAGCTCCAGCCTTCCAAGCTGGCCATGCGGGTTCGATTCCCGTCACCCGCTCTCCGCATTTGTCGCTGCAGAGTAGTAATCCCTTGGCTTTTCGATTGACCAGCAGTGTCCGCTGTTATCCATGAGACCCCGCTGTGTGATGCCCAGAGATGCCCAAACGGTCGAGAAGATGCCCACGAGATGCCCACGGAGTGCCCGTCACCCATCCGTTGACTCCCCTGAGGGGTGGTTGGCGAGCTCACGACGGTCTTTCCGGGTGGACGCGAGAGCGACTCCGGCTACATCTCACCAAGCGCGCGAAGCTGCGATCGAACAGTGTCGAGCACTTCGGGGGCGAGGTCCGGGGTCTCGTTCGCGGCGAGCTCGATCGCCTGAGGCACACGTGACACCAGGTCGCCGACGACGCCGCGCGCCGTCTCTCGTGACATGCCCCAGCGCGCGGCCTCGTTGATGACTCGTGTGCCGGTGACACGGTCAAGTCGTTGAACGCCATCGACGTACATCGCGAGATACTCGACTCCGTAGCGGAGTGTCGACATGACGTCATAGAGCGGCGCGAGAGACAATGCACCGTCTCGAGTGTGAAGGAGCGAGTAGTTCTTGGCGTGCGCGTCGCCGTTGGCGACCACCACGTGCACGACGAGGTACGCCAGCATCGTCGAGAGCGACGCGGGATCGACGCCGTTGAGCGTGTCGGCCAGGTCGCGAAGACCCAGTCCGCCGTCTTCTTGGTACTTGCGACTCGGCGGATACCCGAGGGCCTGGCAGAAGTCCTCTTGATGGACTCGCTCGACGGTGCCGTCAGGGTCAACTCTGCGATCGAAGCGCTCGACGACGAGCACGGGGCGTCCGTGCACCTCGATCGTCTCGACCTCGGCGACGGGCACGCCCAGGTGCTTCGCGAACCTCATGCAGAACGCCTCGTTGGCCACCGAGCGAGGAACTCGCCGTATCTCGGGCTTCAAGATGTGCGTCGATGGCGTGCCGTCGACGGGTCGACCCCACCGCCCGTCGGGCATGCGCGTGAGAAGCAGCTTCTGTTGTGCTCCGCCCAGTGATAGACGGACGCGAGTGCTCGCTCCCAGGGGCGCGGTGCGGAGATTGGCGAGGAGATCGCCCAGCTGATCGTCATCGATCGGCTCGGCCGTCGTGGTCGTCTCCGGCTGTGTCTGTGGATCACCCTCCGCCTGGATGACGAGCGCGCCGGCGCACTCCCTCCCCAGTGCTGCGAGCATACCGAAGACGTCGTCAGCGCGAAGTCCGAGTTGCACGGCGATCGCCCCGAGTGGTTCCTCTTCGGGCAGTAGGCCCGCCAGGAAGGGCCGCACTGCAGCACTGCCAAAGGTCTCCGCCGAGACGGGCAGCGACAGAGACAGCAGTGGCGTACCCGGAGCGAACGCGTTTCGTGCCTCGGGCGTGTAGGCCAGGCGCAGACGCTGCCTGGTTCGTTCAACGGTGGCGACTCGCACGCCATAGAGCCACAGCTCGAGGACGTCGGCCACTACCAGTCCGCCCTCTCAAGAGTCATACGGACCCCCAGGCGCTTGAGGATCGCGACGATCCGTCGCAGCTGCTCGGTCTCCTGGCCGTTCTCCAAACGAGACAGGTAGGGGGCACTCACGCCGATGCTGTCAGCCAACTCCGCCTGAGAGAGTCCAGCCAGGACGCGAAAGTGACGAATGGCTGGCCCAATCGACGCGGCGGTGTACACGCGATATGGGTCTTCTGGGGCGGTGATGTTGGACTTGCTCATATTCACAATTTAGCGCATTTTGTCACTGATTACGAATATTCGTAAGACCAGTCAAACAGCCAGGAGTTACGAATATTCGCAAGTTCCCATTAACGGTCTCCTGTCACCAGCACTCATTCACCCGGTGCCGAGGCGACCAGCCCTGTACCGAGCGCACGGGGAATCCGTAGGTCCGCATCAGGACTGCTGAAAGCGAATCATTCGCGCTAGAAGATGACGTCGACCCGCAGCAAACTCACGGAGCTGGCTCAGTAGAGGACGCCACCAGTCGTCCGAGGGCCTCGGCTATGAGACGGTCGCGGTCCCTCGTCGCGTGCTGGTAGCGCATGGCGGCCACCGCCGAGGAGTGGCCGGCGCGGTGCATGAGTTCGACGGTTGTCGCCCCGGTCGCCGCGGCCAGCGTCAGACCGGTGTGTCGGAGGTCGTGGAGTCGAAGATCAGTACGTCCCACTCGCACTCGAGCGCGCTGCCAGGCAACCTGCAGCACGTTGGCTCCCAGCGGGACACCGGTCTTGCCCGTGAAGACGTAGGCGTCCGGCTCGGGACCCGTGAAGCGCTCCAAATGGCTCTCGATCGCTGGTAGGACGAAGTCCGGGATGGCGATAGTTCGCCGGCCGGCCGCGGTCTTGGGTTCCTTCACCAGCGCCTTACCGTGCATGGTGTAGGTGCGGCTCTGCTCGATGCGCAGGACTGCATGATCGAGATCAATGTCCTGGCGACGAAGTCCGAGGAGCTCCGCCCGCCGGAGTTGGCACCACGTCGCGAGGGGGACAATGAGTCGCAGATGCGCTGGCAGAGCGGCCTCGAGTTCGGCGACTTCTCGCACCGTTGCCACGGGCCGTTCGGCCGCTCGTTCTACACCGGCGCCGTTGACCTTGCAGGGCGACGAGAGGATAAGTCCGTCAGCCACCGCGGTGTGCAAGATCGTCGACAGGAGTCGATACGCCTTCGCGGCCGTTGAGGCATAGTCCGCCGCCAGACCGGCGTGCCAAGAGCGAATCTTCGACGGTGCAAGGGCCACCAGGTTGATGGAGCCAAGGGCGGGGATGATATGTCGATCCAGCAGATGTTGATAGAGCTCGCGCGTGCGCAGCGCGAGGTCTCTTCTCAGAGAGAGCCACTCCGCGGCGTACTCCTTCAGCGTGATCGAGGACGAGCGTGGATCGATCCACGCTCCTCGGTGAAGGTCCGCTTCGATCATCGAAAGTCGCGCCAAGGCGTCGGCTTTCGTGCGATATACACCGGCGGAGAGCGTTCGCCCCTCGACGCGATACAACGCCTGCCATCGACCCGAGGAACGCTGGCGCACGGTCCCAAAGTGACGCCGTGGCGTCCGAGTCGAAACACGTGACTTCGAAGTCGACGTTGACGCTGGCATCTCTGACCATCCTGAACTCGGTTCTTCCATGTTCAGTCACACAAGGGTCGCCACGATCGAATCGAATTTCCTGATTGTTGCCGGTTTGAGACAACTCACCCACCATGGACACCAGCGGTCGCTCTTGGATACTGACGGCATCTTCTTCACTCGCCGGCCGCCGTCCTCGAGGCCTGCGGCCGGCTCAGAAATCTGCTCAGTTCACGACAGTCCGCGACGTGATTGGTTGAAACTTTCCATACAGGGAACAAGGGGGCCTACGATCCGGTAGCCGCGGAGCCCTTCACGACGAAGCCCACGCCCATCGACGGGACCTGCGCGCACACCACACCACGATGAGGCAGCTTCACGCGGAAGGTCGCCGATGAAGCGAACTCGACCACAATGGCGTCGACCTTCCGTGGGCGACAGGTTGCATGAGAGCCGAGGGCCGACGATTGCCCAAGATCGATGCCAAGGCTGACGCTCGCGGCCGCCCCGCCCCCGTTGAGGACCACTGCGCGAGCCGGTAAGTCGACATTGCGTGTGGCGGGAACACCTATGACGCGACCTCGTTCGATGCCTTGGACGATAGGAGTTCCATTGAGATAGCAGCGTCCTCGCCCCAGGTTGGTGAAGACAACGGGGAAGTAGCCAGGGATGCCCTGCACGTGGACGGGATTCAACGTGGGCCGCACGGTCCCCGTCGTGCAGAAGGGAAGCCCCTGGTAGTCCCCGGCGGGCAGTGGGGGTGCAACCGCCCAGTCCTGGCTACTGCGCGTCACATAGGTGAGTCCGGCATCGATCGCCACCAACGCGCCACGCGGTCCGATAGGTGACACCGTCTCCGGAGCACCTCCCTGGCCGTCCAACCACGCGCTGGCCCAGTGCGCGCCTCCATCGTGGCTCACTTCGATTCCGCCTATTGCACCAGACATGGCCCCGTAGAGGATCGAGCCATCCTGACTCGGGTAGATAGTCATGGCGACTCCGCCACCGGTGCCGAGATTGGCCCGGGTATTCACCGAGTCGGTCGCGCGGTTGACCAGCGTCCAGGTCGTGCCGGCGTTGCCGGAGCGCCAGATCGAACTCTTGCCCGAGTTCATCCCTTCGCCGAGGAAGCACGACAGCAGCCAAGATGACCGGCTGAGCGCGATGAGCTGGTCACCCTCGGACTCGATTCCGCACGGGTCGGCGAGCCGGTGCCACGAACTCGTGCCCACCTTCGACTCCACGAGCGCACCCGAGCCTGGCAAGCCCCCACCTCCAGAGAGCCCCTCCCAGACGATGACGTCTCCCGCTTGCGTCACGGCGAGGGGAGCGACCTGCTGTGGATCAACGCGGGCGAACAGAGGAATGGGACTCCCCCAGTACTGTCGGGCGCTGCCCCACGGCCACGCCCTGATGATGGCGGGACATCGTGCCGCGTCCGTTGACGACTTGCAGAGACGCGTGACGGCAACGACGTCCCTCGCACCGAACGCCCATCCCTCCGGTGCCGTCGAGCGAAGCGCACGCCACGTCAAACCCCCGTTGGTCGTCATCTCAATCTGCCCTGCGCCAAGGACGTAGCCCACGTCGCGGCTGACGAAGTGAATCGTCGGGATGTACTCCGATCCGCCCGCGGTGTCAGCCCGAGCGGGGAGAGGTGCGAGGAATCGCCAGGTGCGAGCGCCATCGGACGTCTCGACCACCCATACCGGTGACGAGGGGTGGAACGGGTCGTTCGACACGAGGGCGACGCCATCGCTCGCCGACACCATGTCCACGGCGTCAATCGTCGTCGTGATTCCTAACGACGTGGAGGTCACCTCGTGGCCACGACGGGGCGCGGGCGTAGCCACCGCATTCCGGACCGTGGTGATTGGCTGGTCATGTCCCTTCACGTGAACTCCTATCCAGAGCACACCAACAAGTCCAACGACGAGTACCGCGACCGTGGCGCGTGCGAGGCGATCGAACGTCGTCGAAGTGACGGCACCCGTCGACATCGCTCGAGGCAGCGCATCGCCACCGTCCGGTTCAGGACCGGACAACCCCGCGGAATCGCTTTCTTCGTCCATTCAGCCCACTCTTACTCAATCTGGTGTGCGTAGGGCTTCAGTCCCTGATGTCAAAAACTCCCGCGACCTCTACTTCCAAGTGTTCGGGAGAGTTGTCCCCCCATTCGGCCACCCCTTCGACGAGCAGCCTCCGAACTGCTTCGTCAGCGCGCGTCTGGACGGCATCGATGCCAAGGGCCCACGCAAGGCTCTCGAGCAAATACAACACAGATCCCTGCTGAGTTCAAAGGCGGGGAAGGGGTGTTAGTGACTTCCGAGTGGATGCATCCCGCATGCCCCAAGGTTGGTTCGGGCGAACTCGTCAAAGATGTTCATGGCCGAGCTGCGAATGAACGCTTTAGGACTTCCTGTAGTGCCAATCGCGTAAAGGGTCAGTTCAGAGTGCCATGGGTTGGTCGGCGCGTACGCCAGTGCTCGGAGAGTGTCCTCGTGAAGACGGGCGAGGTCAGTTGAAGCCACCGGGCTCGAGATAGTCGGCCCCGTAGGTGACGGGACGGTGTGACAGCGCTGACGCGTACCAGAGCTGGTGGTCACGTTCACACAGTTCGTGGTCGTGGGAGTGGAGTACGGCAGCTTGATGAGCGCCACCGCATCGCCACCGACGACGCGCAGGATGGGGTGACAGAACGCGGTCGGCCAGCGCGTTGTCCGGGTGAGGAGGTAGATCGAGCCAGAAGTGGCGATCGCGACGACCATTGCCAACGAAATCCACCGTCTGAGACTTCTTTGGCGAACGCTGGTCATCCGGTCGGACCTCCTGCCTTCGGCGAGCCGCCTGTCTCGAGACTCTTCTCGACGTTAGTCCTCGTGTAGCAAGATGAGCTGATGTGACCGTGAAGCCTCGTACTGTACTCAGAATCCATCATTTTAGGGCCGCAATAGTGCACGAAAAGCGTGCGCCCTCGTGATGAAGTACCTTCGGGTCAAGTGCCAATGCAAGGCTGCACGATTACTTCGTCGGGCTTTCAACGTCAAGGATCAATACGGACCCTATCGAGCCCCCTAAGGTGAATGTCAATGGTGAATAGTCTTGACGTCACGACCTCAAAGGTGTGGCGTCGTTTCATGACTGGCGTTCTCGCATTTGCGTTAGTCATTGGACTCGTGTTGGTGCTCCAAGGCGATCGTTCTCCGCGAACCAGGTCCACCCCGCACCCCTCAACGATGCCCGCCTGTCATCCCTCGCAAATGTCGGTCTCGCTGGTTCTCCCGAGAGCGCCCTACTCACCCAACAGAGGCTTTCACGCCACCGTCTGGTACGCGAACGCTGGTGCCACGTGTTATGTCTCGCCCGACAACCTGATGTACGAAGCAGTGAGTGGCCCGAAGCACACAGTCGTTGGCTCGTCACTCAGCGGCACCGTCGCCTACCAGTCGTTCATTCTCCAACATGGGCAGCGGGCCTACGCCGCCATCACCATCAGTTCGATTACGACGCCCGCGTTCAAGCAACTGGTCCGTACACACGGCGGATCGTGCACGCCGAAATTGGCCGACGCGATAGTCCTGCTCGGACTCGGAGCGAATTGGCCACCTAAGTACTTCGCGCTACCCGAAAAGGTTCCTGTGTGCACGACCGACTACTTCAACGTCGCAGGCAACGTGATCGCGAAGAAGCTCACGCCAGCAGAGGCCGACCAGGCAACAATCAAGGCGGCGGTCACATCGCTGCAAGACTTCCTCAATCTCTGGAGCGCCGAGGGTTTTGCGGCGGCAACAACGCAGTTTCACGTACCCAGCTCAAGAGTGATGAACGCTTACAAGCTTCAGCGCGGCGTGGTGACGAGTTGGCGCCAGGTTGCGTGGACGTCATCGAACCGATTCACCTTGTTGGTCAGCATTGACCTTCACTTCTCTGGATCATCGGGGCCGTGGAACGATGGAGGCAACGATCGATACGTCACCTTCTACAGGTCATCGTCGTCTAGTGCATGGCGCATGAGCATCAACTCGGGCCTGTAAGTCGCCATGAGCCGGCACGTGCGATTTCGCCGGCTCGGAGTTCGAATCGTGGATGGGCATTGTCGACGGCGGCATGGGTACGTCTAATTGGTCAGGGTGCCCGCAAACGTGGCTTGAGTGGCGTGGCGTAGTCCGATGGCCGTGCCCAGAGCCGAGAAGACCTTCGAGCTTCCCATCATCCATCGCGTCGTGCCCAGGCCCTTCACCACGAGACAACCCGTCGCACCGAGCGACACGGGACTGATGAAGGCACCTCCCACGACGACCGTACCCTTGGGTTTAGGCAATGAGAACTGGAGTCTGTAGTTGGCACCCCAGTCCGCAGGGCAGGCCTGCACGCCCGCGGGCATTACTGGGAGTGAACACAGTACGTGCGCCAGTGCTCGGACCTGAGCAGCGTTGGTTCCCCGGGATTGGGAAGGGAACGAGAAGTGCTCACGGTTGTATGGCTTCGCTCGTGAGACCGTGACGGCAATTACGCGCTTCGACATTGACGCCTGACACAGCGCGTAGCGGCCCACGATGTGAGACCCCGGCGTTGGTTCATTCGACGTTCCCGCACTTCGTGAGACTGCGTTTGCCGGGGCAGCCATGAACATGAGCAGCAGCGCCGTCAAACCCGTAACCTCTCGCCTCATACGAAGACCTCCACACTGTTGTCCTGTTGCCAGAACCCCCCGTCTTACAGCCTCAATCTGTCGTTCTCCGTGTCTACCAAGATCGTGATCGAAGATGGCCACATCCGACGTTCTAGCGAAGTAGCTATCCACCCGACGATTGAGTTGTTGGTCGCCTCGGGTACTGAGCCACTCAATTCACGTAATCCCCCGCCATTTCTGGCTTCATTCGCGTCTGTACTGTCAAAGTGTGGGCGCAATGAGCAAGTTGATGATCGTCAGCTCTCGACGGGTGAGTCTCGCCGGCGTTCTGATCGCGGTGTTTGCCTCGTTTTTGACATTTCTGGTGCCCGAGGCGGCCGAGGCTCAGATGAATCCGACCGGACCGGCGTGGCACGCGCGAGTCGTGGTCGCGGGTCAGTTCTACGGCCTGCTGGGCGCTGCCAACAATCTCTACGCCGTTCGTGATCCGAGTCACGGACCACCGAGCCAAGGAACGCAGCTGGTTCGGGTGAGCCCAGCCTCGAGAACCGTGGTGGCGGTCTCAAAAGTGCTGCCCGGCCTCACTGATCCGCAGTTCGTCGACGGGTCCATCTGGGTCACCAACGAAGCCTCGGGTGCGAGCGCCCCCGGTCATGTTCGATGGGTCGTATCCGAACTGGACCGGACAACGCTTCGCCTGATCAAACAGTGGCCCGTGCCGGGCAGTGCGACGGGAGTGGCTGATCTCGTCAGTGGCCCCGGTGGTCTTTTGTGGGAATCCGGCGCGTACGGAGTTAATTCATGCGCCGTTCGTCACCTAGAGATTGGCAGAAGGAGTGCCACGTTTACAGCGGTGGTCCATCTCTCAGGCGTGCCCTGCGCGGGGGCGACGATCGACCAAGGGGGAAGGTTCTTGTACGTCGCGACGTCTCAGGGAGCCACTGACTGGATCTACAAGCTCAACGCACGCACCGGCTCCGAGGTTGGCCGCGTTGCCTTCGCCGCACCAGGTCTTGGATTCTCGATGGTTGCGACGTTGTCACATCTCTGGGTCGCGGGCGGGCCACCCGGTGCCAGTGGCGCCCTGCTCTTCTTCTCAACCTCGCCGTTGAAAGTCCTCGCCCACAACGACACGGGCGAGCCCACGGGCGGCACCCTGCCCCGCTTCGGTCAATTCCCCGTGGTCAACTACTCCGGTGGTCGCGTCTGGGTGGGTAGCGACGCGAATTTGGCGTGCTTCTCTCCCGACAGTTCGAAGGTGCTCGCACTTGTCGGCCAGGGACCACCAACGCCGTTAGTAACTGATTCCTTCGTTGTCGTCGACGGACAGACATGGGCCAATTCGAGTCCCGGGGGGCCGCCGAGCGGTCTCGTTCGGGTCACTCCTTCCAAGCGATGCGTTGGGTGATTGGAGCTGGACGTCGCGACCGACCGATCAAGACAAACGACATGACAAGTCGACACGCCTACCTGGTCGAACTTCAATCGAGTGGCAACTCAATGCCAGACTCGAATGCCCTCCTGAGTTCCGCCGCGAACAGTGACTCGTCGGCGTAGGTCTCATCGCTGCAAAGGAGCAAACCCGGCGCGACGAGGTGCGACCACTGGCCGATGACACCGAAGACGAGTAC
>JAJXTB010000102.1 GCA_021784205.1 Actinomycetes bacterium | reverse complement strand
CCAGGAGCACGAAGAAGACCGCCTGGGTGCTGGCCAGGCTCCGGAGATACTCGTGAGCGCTCGTGGATTCCTCCACGCTTCGAAAACTAGTGCGTGAAGCGCTCTCGCGAGGCCGCCAGCTCGGCGAGCGCGGCGTCGCGTCCGACCCAGTTCTCGACCTTCATCCACTTGCCCTCGTCGAGGTCCTTGTAGACGGTGAAGAAGTGCGCGATGCGGTCCAGTTCGGCCTTGGGCACGTCGCCGATGTCCGAGGCGTCCTTCCAGGCCGGGTCGTAGGCGGGCACGGCGAGGAGCTTGGCGTCCTCGCCCTTCTCGTCGGTCATCAGGCACATGCCGAGGATCTTGGCCTTGATCAGACAGCCCGGGAACGTGGGATACGCGGTCAGGACCAGCGCGTCGAGCGGGTCGCCGTCGCCGCCCAGAGTGTCAGGGATGAAGCCGTACTCGGCCGGATAGCCCATGGAGACCACCAGGTGGCGATCGAGGAAGATCGTGTGGTTCTCGTGGTCGTACTCGTACTTGTTCTGGCTGCCCCGCGGAATCTCCACGATGATGTTGACGGTGTCCATGATCAAGCCTCTCCGGCGGCCGCGCCGCCACGAGGACATGGTAGTGAACGCCGAGCGCTTCCTCGCGGGCGATGACCCCGGGCGACCTACACTGCAAGGGCGCGGGCCCGTCGGCCCACGAACAAGGAGGTCCCCGTGGATCGTATTGGTGTAGTCGGTTGCGGCCTGATGGGCTCGGGCATCGCCGAGATCGCGGCGCGCGCCGGCTCGGACGTGATCGTCCTGGAGCGTAACGCCGAGGCCCTCGCGGCCGGCGTCGCACGGATCGAGAAGTCGCTGAATCGGGCCGTCGCCGCCGGCAAGATGCCCGAGGAGGAGGCCAACCGGGCACGCTCGAACTTGAGTTTCACCGAGGACTTCACCCGCTTCGCCGACCGCCAGCTGGTGGTTGAGGCCGTCGCCGAGGACGAGGCGACCAAGGTCCAGGTCTTCAAGCGCCTCGACGCGGTCGTGAGTGACCCGACGGCGATCCTGGCCACCAACACCTCCTCCATCCCGATCATCAAGCTCGCCATGGCGACGCGCCGCCCCGAGCAGGTCATCGGCATGCACTTCTTCAACCCGGTGCCGGTGTTGCGACTCGTCGAGGTGATCTCCTCGCTGCTCACGGCACCCGAAACGACGACGCGGGTGAAGGACTTCGCCACGACCGCGCTGAACAAGAAGGTCATCGACTCGAAAGACCGCGCGGGCTTCGTCGTGAACGCCCTACTGATCCCCTACCTGCTCTCGGCGATCCGCATGCTCGAGTCGGGATTCGCCACCGCCGACGACATCGACACCGGCATGGTGGTGGGCTGCGCGCACCCGATGGGCCCGCTGGCTCTCACTGACCTGATCGGCCTCGACACCACGCTGGCGGTCGCCGAGTCGCTCTACGAGGAGTTCAAGGAGAGCCACCTGGCGACGCCGCCCCTGCTCTCGCGCATGGTCCAGGCGGGGCTCCTCGGTCGCAAGTCGGGCCAGGGGTTCTACTCGTACAAGTAGGACTGGTGAACGTCTTCGTGCTGACGCTGCGCTGCGCGGACCAGCCGGGCATCGTGCACGCCGCCTCGGGCGCCATCGTCGCCGTTGACGGAAACATCTTGGAGAACGACCAGTTCACCGATCCGGTGACCGGCCAGTTCTGCATGCGCACGCGCTTCGAGACCTCTGTGGACGCCGCGGACGTGCGCGATCGCCTCGCGAGCGACCTCGCGCATTTTTCCCCGGCGATCGGTCTGCGCAACGAGGACGAGCCGCGTCGCGCGCTCGTGATGGTCTCGACCTTCGACCACTGCCTGGCCGACCTGCTCTACCGGCGTGACCACGGCGACCTGCCACTGGACATCGTGGCGGTCGTCTCGAACCACCCCGACTTAGAGCCCCTCGCCGCGCGCCACGGCGTCGACTTCCACGTGATCCCGGTCACCGCGGCGACCAAGGAGCAGTCCGAGGACGCGCTGCGCGCCCTCCTCGCGGCCTACGAGGTGGACTTCGTCGTGCTCGCGCGCTACATGCAGATCCTCTCGCCCGCACTCTGCGCCGAGCTGAGCGGGCGCGTGATCAACATCCACCACTCGTTCCTGCCGGGCTTTCGCGGGGCGCGCCCCTACCACCAGGCCTACGAGCGCGGCGTGAAGCTGATCGGCGCGACGGCCCACTTCGTCACGTCCGACCTCGACGAGGGACCCATCATCGACCAGGACGTCGTGCGCGTGACCCACGCGCACCGTCCCGAGGACATGGTGAGCTTGGGTCGCGACATCGAGCGCACGGTACTCGCACGCGCGGTGCGCCTCGTCGCCGAGGACCGCGTCACGATCGTCGGCGAGCGAACCGTCATCTTTTCCCAGTGACACCTGTTGACCCGGGGCTTCGAGCCGGTCAACGCTGCGTTACCTCTCGGGGTGCCCGTCAGTGGGTGCGGCCATCGCAATCATCGCGAGGAGCGCCGGATTCGCGTTCACCGCGACGAGGCGCGTTTGTGGGTGCGCGCTCTGCCACACCCTGAAGAGTTCGTCGACAAAGCCTTGACCCACCTGATCCACGCCCGTGAAGTCAAGTTCGACGACGCCGTACGCCTCCAGGTGTGCCGCCACGCGCTTGGCCTCGGAGCGCGAGACGAAGGTGCCGTCACTGAAGAGGGACACGCGAATGCTCGTCCGATTGAGACCTGCCGTGATCGGGTCAGAGAATGCGCGGAACACCTCGAGGGGCACCACTGACGTCGTTGCGTCGACCTCGCAGCGCACTAGCGTTCCCGTGCGCTCGTGTTCGAGCCAGCCGAGTCCTTCGTCTCGACGGCGATTGTCGACGTTCCAGACCAGCTGACCACTCGAGAGAATGAACTGACTGGACATCCGCGAGGTGAAGTAGATGCCCAAGCCACTGTGACGATCCGGCGCTGACGTCTGCTTGCCCTTAGCGATCTCTCCGATCGCGTCAAAGTCCGTGGCCAGACCGCGCGACTCACGCATCCGGCGAAAGGCTCCCACGCCGTCGTCTTGCACCTCAAAGGCGATGCGGTCGGCGTCAGCGAACCACCGGACGATCACCTCGGTGCCGCCCGAGTGATCGATGGCGTTGTTCACCATCTCGGTGACGGCGAAGTCGAGAATTGGTTTCACCTTCAGATTGTCAAAGATGTCCAGGTCCATCTTTCGAAGAGCGGAATACTCCTCCATCCAGACTCGGTCCTCTTGAAGTCCCGCGACGGTGTACCTCGTTGAGCGAAGGCTCCGGCGGCGATAGCGGGCGCCGCGGCCCGCCCCCTCACGGACGAGTTCACCGCTCTCGACCAACGTCCGGAGGTGATGGTGCGCTGCCTGGCGCGTCACACCGGCGGCCGCGGCGACCTCACCGGACGTGACGACGTCGCTCGCCGCGAACAGTCGCTCGATCACAGCCAGTACGGAGCTCGCCATCTCGCTCCTTTACATTCTTCCGATTAGGGCCACCCTGACCACCATGTTAGTCCAGAATCTTTACGATTTGACGATGATTGGCACAGAACGTGCATAAACGTAATATCGTAAAGTTACGAATCGGACCACCGTCTCTTGACTTGCACTCGTCGCAACGGTCGCCCCCACTGCGTGGCCGACGGACGGCCGGCTCGCGTCGTTCAACTCGCTGCACGCGTGGACGCGTCAGCCAGCGATTCAGGTAACAGCCTGGCGAACGGCAAATCGTGGGGCGAGGTGGTCCTCACTCTCGATCACCTCGACCAGGTGCTCGACCGCATCGTAGACGTCCACGTAACGCAGGTACAGCGGCGCAAAGCCGAAGCGCGCGATGTCCGGCTCGCGGAAGTCGCCGATGACCCCGCGCTCGATCATCGCCTGGACGACGCCGTAGCTCTGGGGGTGGCGCAAGGAGACCTGGCTGCCGCGACGCGCGTGCTCGCGCGGCGTGGCCAGCGTGAACACCCCGGGCAGTCGCGCCTCGACGAGGTCGATGAAGAGGTCGCTCATGACCAGGCTCTTCGCGCGTACCGCGTCGATGGTGACGCGGTTCCACACGTCGAGGGCCCCGTCGAGCACGGCGAGCGCCACGATCGAGGGCGAGGACGTCACAAAGGCCTGCATGCCCGCGGCGGGCGCGTACTCGAGCTCGAAGTCAAAGGGCCTCGCGTGTCCGAGCCAGCCGGGGATCGGGTTCTCGAGGACTCCTTGAAACGAGGCGCGCACGTAGATGAAGCCCGGCGAGCCGGGGCCGCCGTTTAAGTACTTGTACGTGCAGCCCGCGGCGAAGTCCACGTTGGCGCCCGTGACGTCGAGGGGCACCGCGCCGGCCGAGTGCGCGAAGTCCCAGAGCATCAGCGCCCCGACGTCGTGTACCTGGGCCGTGATGCCGGCGAGGTCGAGCATCTCGCCGGTGCGAAAGTCCACGTGGGTGAGCATCACGAGAGCCACGTCGCCATCGAGGTTGGCGGCGAGGTCCTCGCGCGTGATGGTCCGCACCACGACATCGCGGTCGGCGAAGTGAGCCATCGCGCGCACGATGTAGATGTCGGAGTGGAAGTTGGCGATGTCGGTCAAGATCACGTGCCGGTCGCGCCGCAGCGAGAGAGCGCCGCCGATCAACTTCGCGAGCCCGATAGTCAGCGTGTCGGCGACGAGGACCTCGCCAGCGTGCGCGCCGATAAGGGGCGCCAGTCGGTCGCCCAGACGCGTGGGCGTCGCCATCCAGCCCGCGCTGTTCCAACTCTTCACCAGGCCCTCGGCCCACTCGTGCTCGATCACCTGGGCCACGCGTTCGCGCGCGGCGCGCGTGACCGGTCCCAAAGAGTTGCCATCGAGGTAGATCAGGCCGTCGGCGAGGGTGAACTCCTCGCGCAGCGCAGCGAGGGGGTCAACGGCGTCCAACGCCGCGCACTCGTCCCGTGAGATCACGTCGTCTCTCCTGTTCTGGGCTTGACGCCCCGACACTACGACGCCGCTAACGCGACGCGCGAACCTCCGAACACCGACCAGCCGCCTTCGCGGCGCTCGCGTCTCGCGTCGCGTCGCGCCGGCAGGCGACGGCCCGTCGTTCCCTCCAACCTACCGAGGAAGACCAGGGCCAATAGTCAGCGCGTCAGTGGCTTGTAGCGCATCCGGTGCGGCTGGTCGGCGTCGGTGCCGAGACGCTTGTGGCGATCCACCTCGTATTCGGAGAAGTTGCCTTCGAACCAGCGCACCTGGGAGTCGCCCTCGAAGGCGAGCACGTGGGTCGCGATCCGGTCGAGAAACCAGCGGTCGTGGCTGATGACGACGGCGCACCCGGGAAAGCCCAGCAGGGCGTCCTCGAGTGCGCGCAGGGTGTCCACGTCGAGGTCGTTGGTGGGCTCGTCGAGGAGCAGCACGTTGCCCCCGCGGCGCAGGACCTTGGCCAGCTGGACCCGGTTGCGCTCGCCGCCGGAGATCTCGCCAACCTTCTTCTGCTGGTCGCTGCCCTTGAAGCCAAAGCTCGCGACGTAGGCGCGCGCGTGCAGCTCGCGATTTCCCACCACGATGCGCTCGTCGCCCCCGGCCACCTCGTCAAAGACGGTGGCCTCGGCGTTGAGCTCGTCGCGCGACTGGTCCACGTAGGCGAAGGACACCGTCGGACCCACCTGGATGGTGCCGCCGTCAGGCTGGTCCTGACCCACCAGCATCTTGAACAGTGTGGTCTTACCCGCGCCGTTTGGCCCGATCACGCCGACGATGCCGCCCGGAGGCAGCAGAAACGAGAGGTCCTCGATGAGGAGGCGATCGTCGAAGCCCTTGGAGAGGTGCGCAGCGTCGACGACGAGGTCGCCCAGGCGCGGTCCCGGCGGGATCGCGATCTCGACCTTGTCGGCGCGCCGCTCGGCGGACTCGGCCTCAGCAACGAGCTCGTTGAAGGCGTTGACGCGGGCCTTGCCCTTGGACTGACGAGCGCGCGGCGACATGCGGATCCACTCGAGCTCGCGCGCGAGGGCCGCCTGGCGCGCGGAGTCGGCCTTCTCCTCCGAGGCCAGTCGCGCCTGCTTCTGCTCGAGCCAGGAGGAGTAGTTGCCTTCCCAGGGGATCCCGTGTCCGCGGTCGAGCTCGAGGATCCAACTCGCTGCGTTGTCGAGGAAGTAGCGGTCGTGGGTGATCGCAACCACGGTACCCGCGTAGTTCTGCAGCGTGCGCTCGAGCCAGGCGACCGATTCGGCGTCGAGGTGGTTGGTCGGCTCATCGAGCAGCAGCAGGTCGGGCTGGGAGAGCAGTAGGCGACACAGCGCAACCCGGCGCCGCTCGCCACCAGAGAGCGTCGTCACGGGCGAATCGGCTGGCGGCAGGTTGAGCGCGTCCATAGCGATCTCGAGCGTGCGGTCGAGGTCCCAGGCGCCGGCCGCGTCGATCTTGGTCTGCAGCTCGGCCTGCTCGGCGAGGAGGGCGTCGAAGTTCGCGTCGGGATCGGCGAAGCTCGCGCAGACCACGTTGTAGCGCGCGAGCAGGTCGCGCTGGTGCGCGACGCCGTCGGCCACGTTCTCAACGACGGTCTTGGTCTCATCGAGCTGGGGCTCTTGGGACAGGTAGCCCACGGTAAATCCTGGGGTCAGTCGCGCCTCGCCGGTGTAGCCGTCGTCGAGGCCAGCCATGATGCGCAGCAGTGAGGACTTGCCCGAGCCGTTGGCGCCGATGACGCCGATTTTGGCGCCCGGATAGAAGGAGAGGTTGATGCCGCGCAGTACCTCGCGATCGGGTGGATAGAAGCGACGTAGGTCGCGCATGGTGAAGATGAACTGGGCAGCCATTCGACCAGTCTTACAAATGAAGCGCCGCGAGAGCCTCCCGTTACACTCGCGAGATGCCAAAGACCAAGAAGGCGCACCGCCACGCCCCGGATTGGATCATCCTGACGATCGCCTGCCTGGCGCAGTTCATGGTGGTCCTCGACGTGTCGATCGTCAACGTCGCCCTGCCCTCGATGCAGCGCGACCTGCACTTCACGATCGACAGCGCCCAGTGGGTAGTGAACGCCTACGTGCTGACCTTCGCTGGGTTCCTCCTGCTCGGAGGGCGGGCCGCGGACATCTTCGGGCGCCGGCGCGTCTATCTCACCGGACTGACCGTCTTTACCATCGCGAGCATCGGCGCCGGCTTCGCCGCGACGGGCAGCCAGATGGTCGCGGTGCGCGCCCTCCAGGGCATCGGCGGGGCCATCCTCTCACCGGCGACACTGACCATCATCGTCACGACCTTCCACGGCAAGCGCCTTCCGCGCGCGCTCGGGCTCTGGAGCGCCGTGGCCGGCGCCGGCGGCGCGGTCGGTGGTCTGCTCGGCGGGCTGCTCACCGGCTGGGCCTCGTGGCGCTGGGTCTTCTTCATCAACGTGCCCTTCGGGATCCTCGCCGGCGTGCTCGCCCTGAGGTACCTGCGCGAGATGCGCAATCGCGACGCCGCAGTCAAGCTCGACGTCACCGGGGCCGTCCTCGTCACCGGTTCACTCGCCGCGCTGATCTACGGCGTCGTGAACACGACGACGGTCGTGAACTCGAGGGCAATCGGCTGGACCGCCACCTCGACGCTGCTGTGGTTCCTCGGCGCCGCGCTCGGCCTGGCCACGTTCTTCATCTGGGAGACCCAGGTTGCGAGCCACCCCCTGGTGCCGCTGCGGATATTTCACGTCCGCTCGCTCTCGATGGCGAACCTGGTGATGCTGCTCATCGGCGGGGCGTTCTTCTCGATGTGGTACTTCCTGACCTTCTACTACCAGTACATCCTGGGCTACGGCCCGGTGAAGACGGGTTTCGCATTCCTGCCGATGGCGATCGCGATCATCGTGGGAGCGCAGACGAGTTCGCGACTGCTGCCCAAGCTGCACGCCCGGCCCCTGCTCTTGATCGGCACCTCGCTCGCGACGCTGGGGTTCCTGTGGCTCTCGCGCATCGGCGTGCACTCCTCGTACACGGTGGACGTCCTGGCGCCGTCGGCCCTCTGCGCACTGGCGATCGGCCTGCTCTTCACCCCCCTCGCTTCGGCCGCGACCACAGGCGTCGACCGCGCCGACGCCGGACTGGCCTCGGGTGTTCTCAACACGTCGCGCCAGTTGGGCGGCTCGCTCGGCCTCGCCGTTCTCGGCACCCTGGCGGCCGACGCGTCGGCGCGCTTCGCCCGTCCCCTGAGTGCGGCGGCCCTCACGTCGGGTTACGAGCGCGCCTTCCAGGTCTCGGCTGGGATCGCTCTGATCGCCCTCGCGACCAGCCTCGCCGTGCCGAAGGTCATCGTCGCGCACCCCAACCACTGAGCGGACTCGGACCGGGCAGAGGACCAAATCTGAGCTCCTCGCCCGCTGTATCGCGTTCAGCCCCTTCGCCCAATCGCGGATAGTGTCACCTGTGACAACTAGAACCGCGAAATGCCCAGTCGGAGGCGCTAGCGTTCGACGATCCTTTGGAGGGATTGAATGCATATGGGAGAGAAATTGGGTGTTCGCCGCCTGTCCACGACGCTCGTGAGCGCGTCGCTGGTGCTGGGGGCCCTCACCGTTGGCACTGTTGCCACGACCATGTCGGCATCCGCCGCGACGTCGTTCAAGGCCTGCGTCGTCACCGACACCGGTGGCATCAACGACAAGTCCTTCAACGCCTCGGCGTGGAAGGGTCTGCAGGACGCCAAGAAGGTGTACAAGAGCATGACGATCAAGTACCTGTCGTCGACCTCGTCGACCGACTACGTGCCCAACATCAACAACTTCGTGCACCAGGGCTGCGGCATCATCGTGACCGTCGGCTTCTTGATGGACCAGGCGACCGCTCAGGCCGCCAACGCCCATCCGCAGCAGAAGTTCGCGATCGTTGACGACGCGCCCAAGACCAAGAGCAAGAACGTCCTCGCGCTGCAGTACGAGACCGACCAGGGCGGCTTCCTCGGGGGCATCCTCGCGGCCGGCATGACCCACACCGGGACGGTCGCCACCTACGGCGGCATGAACTTCCCGGCGGTCACGCTCTACATGAACGGCTTCGTCGCGGGTGTTCGCTACTACGACAAGACCTATGGCGCCAAGGTGAAGACCCTCGGCTGGACGCCCGCCAAGGGCGCCTGCTCGCTGGCCACCTGCAACGGCTCGGGCAGCTTCATCGGTAACTTCACCGACCAGACCGCGGGCAAGACGTTGACCACCAACTTCTTCTCCCAGGGTGCGGACATCGTCTTCCCGGTTGCCGGATCCGTCGGCCTGGGCTCGGTGGCGGCAGCCCAGCAGGCGGGCAAGGGCCACAGCATCATGTGGGTCGACTCCAACGGCTGCGTCTCTGACGCGGCGGACTGCTCGTGGTTCGTGGGCACCGTCGCCAAGGGCGTCGAGTCCTCGGTGAAGGCCGCGGTCCTCTCAGCCGCCAAGGGCACCTTCAAGGGTGGCGTCTACCTCGGCACGCTGAAGAACAACGGTACGCAGCTCGAGTATGGCGGCATCCCGGTGCCCGGCGCCCTCAAGGCCAAGATCGCCAAGGCCAAGGCCGCGATCATCGCCGGACGTCTCT
>JAJXTB010000012.1 GCA_021784205.1 Actinomycetes bacterium | reverse complement strand
CTCGATCTCGGGGTGCGACCGCGTTACTTGCTGGGTCACAGCCTCGGAGAGTTCTCCGCGCTCGTAGCCTCGGGCCTCCTCGGACTTGACGACGGGGCCCGCCTCATCGCGGTACGCGGATCGGCGATGGCCGCCGCCGCGGAAGCCGCAGCCGGTTCCATGGTCGCTCTCATGGGCGGTGACGACGACGCCCGCGCGGCCCTCGACTCGCTCGAGGACATCTGGGTCGCCAACATCAACGGCACCGGACAGATCGTCGTCAGCGGCACGATCGGCGCGCTGGATCACCTGATGAGCGTGCACCGCGACCTCGGGTGGCGCCGCGCCACCCCCCTGCCCGTCGGCGGCGCCTTCCACTCACCCCTGATGGCCCCGGCCCAGAACGAGCTCGACCGAGCCCTCGAGTCCGTCGCCTGGGGCAGCACCGAGCAGACCCTGATCGCCAACGTCGACGGCGCGGTGCATACGACGGCTGACGAGTGGCGCCGGCTCCTGTCTCGCCAGCTCACCTCGCCCGTCGAGTTCCTCGCCGCTACCCTGGCGCTGCCCGAGAGCGTCACGACGACCGTCGAGATGGCACCGGCGGGCGTTCTTACCGGTCTCACCAAGCGCATCCGCACTTTCGAACACCAGATCAGCCCCGGTGTGCCCGGACAACTTCAGGAGGTCCTATGAGCCGTCTCGTCCTCGTGACCGGCGCCAGCCGTGGCATCGGCGCCGCGATCGCCGAGCGCTTTTGCGCCGCCGGCGACACCGTGGTCGCCCTGTCGCGCTCGGGCGAGGCGCCCTCGGGCGTCGCGCGCGCGCTCGCCGTCGATGTCGCCGACTCAACCGCGGTCAGCGACGCGGTCAAGTCCGCGGTCGCCGACTTCGGCCCGGTCGCCGTGGCCGTCGCCAACGCGGGGATCACCCGCGACGGACTGGCCCTACGCATGTCCGACGAGCAGTGGCGCGACGTGCTCTCAGTGAATCTCGACGGGGCGTTCTACACGGCGCGCGCGGTGCTGGCGTCGATGGTGCGCGCACGCGCGGGCTCGATCATCTTCATCGGCTCGATCAGCCCCTTCTACGGAGTGCCGGGCCAGGCGAACTACGCCGCGGCCAAGGCCGGCCTGGTCGGACTGGCCCGCAGCCTGGCGCGCGAGGTCGCCTCACGCGGAGTGACCGTCAACGTGGTCGCGCCGGGCTTCGTCGACACGGACATGACGAGCGAACTGGCCGGTAAGGACGAAATGCTGGCACTGGTGCCGGCCCAGCGCATTGGGGTGCCGGCCGACATCGCCGGGGTCGTGGGATTCCTTGCCGGCGCCGACGCGCGCTACATCACCGGCGCGGTCATCCCGGTCGACGGCGGATTGGCCATGGGTCTCTAATCTGGTCGCGCGCGTTGAATAGAATGAACCGACACAAATTAAGGGGCTGACATGGACCGCAACGAAGCATTCGCCAAATTCACCGAAAACGCCGTCGAGGTTCTGGCCGTCGACGCCGCTCAGGTGACGCCGGAGGCGTCCTTCGCCGACGACCTGGGTGCCGACAGCCTCGACCTGGTCGAGCTCGTCATGGCCCTCGAGGAGACCTTCGACATTGAAGTGGCCGAGGACGAACTCAAGGACATCACCACGGTCGGCCAGGCGTTCGAACTCGTCTACGCCAAGCTCTAGTGCGCGTCGCCGTAAGCGCTGAGGGACCCGTCCAGGGTCGTCGAGTGGCGGTCACCGCGTTGGGCGCGATCAGTTGCGCCGGCGTGGGCGTGACCGCCCTGTGGGACGCCCTCATCCAATCTGTCGCTCCGGCGAGCAAGCGCATCAGCGACTTCGACTCCTCGGGTCTGGGCAACGCCAAGGAGCTGCGCCGCCTAGATCCCTTCACGCTCTACGCGCTGATGGCGGCCGACGAGGCCTGGCACGCCAGCGGACTCGCCGGACCCTACGACGACGGCGCCTCGATCGTCACGACCGGCATCGGCGGACTCCAGACGGTGCTCGAGCAGGTCAACGTCCTGCGCGAGAAGGGCGCCAACCGGGTCTCGCCCTTCATGGTGCCGATGATGATGCCCAACGCCGCCACGGCCGCCGTCTCGATGCGCTTTGGCCTGGGTGGCCCGGCCGAGACGGTTACGACCGCCTGCGCGGCCGGGACCCACGCGATCGGTAACGCCGCACGCCTCATCGCGTCGGGACGTTCGCGCGTGGCCGTCGCCGGTGGCGCCGAGGCCGTCATGGTCGAGATCGCCGAGGCGGGCTTTCGCAACATGACCGCGCTATCCAATGAGGAGTTCTCGCGGCCCTTCGACCTGAACCGTGACGGCTTCGTCATGGGCGAGGGTGCGGGAATCTTGATCCTCGAAGACTGGGACTTCGCCCACGAGCGCGGCGCGACGATCCTGGCCGAAGTGATCGGCGCGGCCTCGACGGCCGACGCCCACCACATCACCGCCCCACACCCCACCGGCGTGGGCGCCACGCGCTGCATGGAGCTCGCCCTGGCCGACGCCGGCATCACACCAGCCGACGTCTCGCACATCAACGCCCACGGCACGTCGACACCCCTCAACGACCTCGCCGAGTCCATCGCCGTGCACCACGTCTTCGGCGAGAACCCGCCGCCGGTCACCTCCATTAAGGGCCACCTGGGCCACTCCCTGGCCGCGGCCGGCGCCCTCGAGGGTGTCGCCTCGGTGCTCACTCTTGTGAACCAGCTGATTCCGCCCACCGCCGGCACGACCCAGGTGGACCCGGCGATCGACCTCGACGTCGTCATCGGCGAACCGCGCGCGGCACAACTCGACGTAGTGCTGTCGAACTCCTTCGGATTCGGTGGCCACAACGGCTCCGTCGTCTTTCGCCGCTACCAGGGCTAGAACCACTCCTCGAAGCGCCGCGCGACGAAGGTATTCTCGTAGGCCCAACGCGCATTGGCGATGAAGGCGCCCAGGCGCGCTGGGTCCTTCACTCCCGGGGCCACCTCGACGCCGGCGCGCACGTCGACGCCAAAGACCGGGTAGTTCTGCACGACGTCGACGACGTTGGATTCATTGAGCCCACCCGAGGCGATCACCGGCACGCTGAGAGACTCGTCGGCGAAGACCCCCAAGGAATCGATCAGCGAGTTCTGGTCGTCGGCCTCGGGCAGCACCAGGTAATCGACGCCGCTCGGCGCGGCCGCGATCGCCGTGCTCGGCAGACTGCGCAGCACCGTGTTCACCCGCTCGGCGACGTAGGAGATCTCCTCGGCCGCGGCCGGCCCGTCGATCTGCACCGCCGAGAGGCCCAGCCGATTGGCGATCTGGACGATGCGCGACGGTAGCTCGCCACGAAAGACACCGATCGAGATCGCCCCTTGGGGCAGGCGACGCAAGATGTCATGCACGTCATCAGGGCTGACCCGCCGTGGGGTCGGCCCGAACTCGAATCCCACCGCGTTGGCCCCGAGGCCGATCGAAAAGAGGGCGTCCTCTTCGGTGGTGACTCCCGAGACCTTGATGAACAGTCCCTCGACGATGAAGCGCATTCATCCTCCCCGCCTCAGGCTAGAGGACGTGTCCTAGGCGACGTCGAGTTCGATGGGCAGCTCCTCGCGCACCGACGCCTCGAACAGGCTGCGATGCGCGAAGCCCAGCGCCACGACGACACCGTCGCGGCGTATGGCGCTGGTCGCTCCGCTCGGCCCGGCCGGGCCGCGCGAGGTGAGTGCCGACTCGATGACCTCGAGACTCGGCGCGCTCGCGCGCACGAGGCGCCACGGGACGTTGCCGGAGCGCGCGTCCAGGCGCGCCACGAGCTCCTGTCCCGTGTAGCAGCCCTTGGTGAAGGAGACGGCGTCGCGGATCAGCGCCGCTCCGTAGCTCTGGGCGGGCAGATGTGCCGCGAACTCGTCCTCGCCGGGTACGAAGGCGTCGAACTGCTCGCCCCGCGTGGCGAGGGGGCCGACACAGCCGCCCTCAAAGCTGATCGAACAGCGTGCGCGCAGGCGAAAGCGATTGAGGCGGGCGAGCACCGTTTGGGCCAGCGCGCCCGGCACGACCAAGTCCACCCCGTCGTCGCGACGCGTCACCCACAGGCTCGAGATCACCGCACCGTCGGGCTCGAGAACAAGTGACCACGCGCCCGCGGCCCGCTCAACGTCTTGGGTCAACTGTCCCTGCAAATAGGAGACGGCACCATCGCCGTCGACGCGCAGGCGCGACCAGGCGATCGGAGTCGTCGCGTCGAGGGGCTCGGAAATCATCGCACCAGTAGAGTATGCGTCGCACGAGGCGGTGGAGCGAGGACAGATGAGTAAGGCCCAGATGGAACTCGCGACGATCACCTCGACGATGAGCGATCTCGCGACGCGCCTTACCGCGCTGGTCGAGAGCGAGGGCCAAGCCCTGCCCACCGAGGTCTATAGCGAGCTGGTGGGCGCTGAGCGCACGATCGGAGCCCTGCTGCGCCGACTCAACCGACTGGCGAATCGTCCGCTGTAGGCCCGGATAGCCTCGCTAGATGCCAGAGACGTGGGAATCGACGACGGCGCTGACGAGCCGTCAGCGACTCGACGTGCTGACCTGGCTCAACTACCTCGAAGTGCACCTGGGCCGCGAGGCGATCGACGAGGGTCGTCGACGTGCGGTCATCCACGAGACTCCGGCCGAGCACTGGCTGCGCTACGAGAAGGGCTATCTCGCCGGCTACGCGATGGTGACTGGGCGCTCCGAACCCTCCCTGGAAATGGCCGGTGGGGGCTTTGACCCCGAACTGCTGACGCGCGTGCTCGAGCGCCATGCCCAGGTCGACTGGTGGACCCGCGGTCCCCAGACCCGCGATGGCGGACACGACCTGCGCACGCTTCAATTCCTCTGCGTGAGCCTGCCCGTTCCCATCGAGCCGGTGCCCGCGGGCGCGACGCTGCGCACGTTCGACACGGCGCGCGACGAGGACGCCTGGCTCGCACAGAACAACGCAGCCTTCGCCGACCATCCCGAGCAGGGGGCCTGGCACCTGAGCGACCTCGACGAGCGGGCGCGCGAGCCGTGGTTCGACCCCTCGGGATTCCTCGTACTCGAGATGGACGGCGAGCTCGTCGCCTCGTGCTGGACGAAGGTCCACGAGCTCTACCAGGAGCGTTTCGGCGAGATCTACGTCATCTCGGTCCACCCACGCTTTCAAGGCCGCCGACTGGGACGCGTGATGGTCACCCAGGGTCTCGCCGTCCTGCGCCAGCGCGGTGTCTCCACGGTGGGCCTCTTCGTCGACGAGTCCAATCTCAGCGCGCGGGCCCTCTATCAGTCACTGGGCTTCGCTCTGGTGCGAGAAGACCATCTGACGAGGTTTCGCCGCTAGCTACCCACCGCGTGGCCGACGAAGAACGTGACCGCGGCCGCGGCCGCGGCGATCCACGTCTGGCGCAACGCCCAGCGCACCACGCCTCGTCGGGTGAACCAGCCGATGCCGCCGCCAATGGCGAGGCTGGTCACGCCGGAGAAGGCGATCGACCAGGGCACGTCGTTGCCACTCTGGCTCCAGAGCCAGGGCAGAAGCGGAACGAGCGCGCCCACCGCGAAAGCGAGGAACGAGGAGATGGCGGCGGCGAAGGGCGAGCCGGTCGCCGAGGGGTCCACGCCGAGCTCCTCGCGCGCGTGGGTGCGCAACGCCAGGTCCGGGTCGCGCATCAAATCCACAGACAGCCGTTCGGCGAGTTCGGCGTCGATGCCGCGCGACATGAACAGGTCGCGCAGCTCGATCTGCTCCAACTCGGGACTGGCGGCTATCGAGGCACGCTCGACGTCGATCTCGTACTCGAGGAGCTCCTTTTGGGCGCGCATGGAGAGGTACTCGCCAGTCGCCATGGAAAAGCCGCCCGCGACGAGGCCGGCCAGACCAGCCAGACGCACGACGCTGTGGCCCGGATTGGCACCAGCGAAGCCGAGGATCAACGAGATGTTGGTCACTAAGCCGTCGCTGATGCCAAAGATCGCCGCGCGCACCCAACCTCCCGCGATCTGTCGGTGGTGTTCGTCGTGGGCGGTCTCGCTCATGGAACAAGTGTAGGACTCGACCTAACGAGCGACCCCGATAGCATTGCCGGGGAGGTTGATATGACCACGCACGTCAGCGGCATCGAGGAGTTGCGAACCCTCGTCGGCACCCATTTGGGATACTCCGATTACCACCTCGTCACCCAAGAGGCGGTCAACCTCTTCGCCGACGCGACGGGCGACCACCAGTGGATCCACGTCGATCCCGAGCGCGCCAAGACCGGGCCCTTCGGGCGCACCATCGCCCACGGCTATTTCACTCTCTCGATGATCCCGGTCCTGCTGAGCGGCGTCGTGCGCGTCGACGGCGTGGCCATGGGCATCAACTACGGCACCAACAAGGTGCGCTTCCCGAGTCCCGTGCCTGTGGGCAGCGAGATTCGCGCCGGCGCGACACTGGCCTCGGTGGAGACCATCGAGGGCGGCGCCCAGGTCACCATGGACGTGACCGTCGAGGTGCGCGACGCCGCCAAGCCCTCCTGCGTCGCCCAGGTCGTCTACCGGTACTACCTCTAGTCGATGGACGCGACCCACCTGCCCCAGGGCGAGGAGAAGACGCGCCAGGTGCGCGCCATGTTTGACGCGATCGCCCCGCGCTACGAGCTGGTGAACCGTCTCATGACCTTCGGTCTCGACGCGCGCTGGCGCCGTCGGGCCGTCGCCGACCTGCGTCTGCCCGCGGCGAGCACGGTGCTCGACCTCGCGGCGGGCACCGGTGACTTCACACGCGAGCTCGCCCGACAGGGCCAGCGTGCCGTCGCGGTCGATCTCAGCTTCGGCATGCTGGCCGCGGGACGTGACATGCCCGAGCGCGTGCAGGCCGACGCGACCACGCTCCCCTTTCGCGACAGCTCCTTCGACGGGATCACCTGCGGCTACGCCTTGCGCAACTTCACCAACCTGCAGGCGGCCTTTGACGAGATGGCCCGAGTGACGCGCCCCGGTGGGCGCATTTCGCTACTCGAGGTGGCCGAGCCGCGCGCCGGACTGCTACGCGCCGGCTTTCGGCTCTGGTTTCGCAGGGTCGTGCCCGTCATCGGGTCATTGGTCTCGGATCGCACTGCCTATCACTACCTGCCGGCCTCAACGGCCTATCTGCCCGAGGCTGAGCGGATCGCCGACATGCTGCGCCAGGCTGGCTTTCGGGCCATCAACCATCGTCGCGTGATGGGAGGGCTCAGTCAGCAATTCCTCGCCACGAGGTCCTCGTGAGATTCGTCCGCTCGCGTGTGGAGAGTCAGGACCTCGCGGCAGTGCGCACACTGAGCGCGCGAGATGGCTGGCTTGTAGAGACCCCCGAGGTCCTGCGGGCGGGCCTGGGTGACGTGGCAACCACGATTGAGCTGCCCGGCGGCCTCGAGTCGCCTCGCGATGCGCGCGAACAGTTGGCGGCCCACGAGCTCTCCGGCGACGACGGCCCCAGCGGCAGCGGCGTCGTCGCCTTCGCGTCGCTGCCTTTCGAACGCGGCGATGCTTCGCACCTCGAGGTCCCGCGTTACACGTTCACGCGATTGCGTGACGGCTCGACCTGGGTCAGTGCCCTCGACGGTGACGACGGCTGGCGTGACCTACTCGCACACGTAGAGGCCGCGAGCCAGGGGCCGCTATTCCCTCGCTCCTTGACCTATCAGCCGACAGCCGAGGAGTACGCGCACACCGTCGCGCGCGCGGTCGAGTTGCTGCGGCGCAAGGAGCTCGACAAGGTCGTCCTGGCACGCGCCGTGCTCGGCACGGTGCCCGAGGCGATCGATCCGGCCGCCCTCGCCGATCGACTGCGCCGACGCGAGCCGTTGTGCACCGTCTACTCGCTGCCCGTCTCGGGCGCGCGGCGCTACGTCGGAGCGAGTCCGGAACTTCTCGCGCGCCGCGAGGGGTCCACGGTCACCTGCCACCCCCTCGCCGGCACGATCGCCCTGCCGGCCCACGTGGCCCCCGACGACTACCAGACCTGGCTGCTCGGCAGCACCAAGAACCTCCACGAGCACGCCGTGCTCGTGGATGACCTGGTCCAACTGCTGGCTCGTCACTTCGAGGACATCGAGGCTGATGCCACTCCTTCAATCGTGGCGCTGCGCAGTGTTGCGCATCTCGGCACGTGGATTCGCGCGAGCGCGCGCGACGGCGCGCCAAACGCACTCAGCGTGCTGGCCCTCTTGCACCCCACCGCCGCGGTCGGCGGCATCCCGCGTCAGGCGGCCCACGATCTCATCGGCGAGCTCGAAGAGACGCCGCGAGGCCACTACGCGGGCCCGCTCGGCTGGGTCGACGAGCGTGGCGACGGCGAGTGGTGGGTGGGAATCCGCGGCGTGCTGGTGCGCGGCGCCACCTTCGAGGCCTGGGCCGGCGCGGGTATTGTCAGCGAGTCCGACCCGACCGCTGAGCGCGAGGAGACTCGCGACAAGCTCTCGAGCGTACTCGGGGCGCTGCTCGCCGAGCGCATCTAGTTCGTCCGAGAGCGCACCAGGCGTTCGACGCCCCAGCGGGTGACCAGGACGAGGGCTTCGAGGACGATCGCGCCGGACATCTTGGACTCACCCCGGGTGCGATCGCGAAAGGCGATCGGCGACTCGATGATGCTCGCTCCGCCGCGGCGCGCCCGATAGGTCATCTCGATCTGGAATCCGTAGCCATCGGCGCCCACCGTCGCGAAGTCGATGACCTCCAGGGCCCGGCTCGAGTAGACGCGATACCCCGCGGTCGAGTCGGCCACGCCCAGTCCCAGCATGATCGACGCGTACTGGTTGCCCAGTCGCGAGAGCAGTCGGCGCGGCAGCGACCACTTGGGAATCGAACCACCGGGAATGTAGCGCGAGCCGATCACCACGTCGTGGGTCTCGCCGAGCTCGAGCAGGCGAACCAGCGCCGCGGGGTCATGGGAGAAGTCACAGTCGATCTCCACGAAGTGGTCGTAACCGCGCTCGAGGCCCCACGCGAAACCCGCGCGGTAGGCGCTGCCCAACCCGGACTTAGCCGCGCGAGAGAGCAGCTCGATGCGTCCCAACTCGCTCGACAGCGAGCGCACCGCGTCCGCGGTGCCGTCGGGACTGGCGTCGTCGACCACGAGGATGTCCGCCGCGGGCACGACGTCGCGTAGGGCGCGCACCATCGCGTCGATGTTCAAAATCTCGTTATACGTGGGCAGAACCACCAAAACGCGCACCGGGCGATTCTAGTTTGGCCCTCTAGACTGCTCTTTCAGAGCGCCCGGAGCCGCAACACGAAGAAGGTCCATGCCCGAACCCAGTCCTCGCAAGCGCTTCACGATGCCCCGCGAGATCCGCATCATCCTGAGTGTGGGTCTCCTGGTCTTCGTCTTCGAGTACTTCGTCCTGCCCCAGTTCGCCTCGGCGCGCCAGAGGCTGAACCTGCTTTCCTCGCTCAATCCCTTCGTTGTCGCCCTGGCCGTGGTCTTCGAGATGGCGGCGATCTACAGCTACGTCGAGCTCACGCGCACCGTGCTCTATCCCTACTCCCCCGGACGCTTCAACACCCTGCGGGTGAACCTCGCGGGACTCGCCATCAGCCACGTGGTGCCCGGCGGCACCGCGCCGGCCGGCGCCCTGTCGTATCGGATCTTCAACGAACTGGGGGTGCCAAAGGAGACCAACGCCTTCGGCCTGGCCACCCAGGGCACGGGCTCGGCGGTCGTGCTCAACCTCATCTTCTGGGTGGCGTTGGTGATCTCGATCCCCCTGCGCGGATTCAACCCCTCCTACGGCTTCGCCGCGCTCGCCGGGGTCTTCCTGCTCGCCGCGTTCTTCGGCACCCTGGTTCTGTTGACGCGCGGCCAGCGTCACGCCGACGCCTGGCTGCGCGCGATCGCCGCGCGGATCCCGGCCCTGGACCCCGACAAGGTATCGGCGCTTCTCGAAAAGGTCGCCGAGCGCATCAAGGTCCTGATCGCGAACCGGCGGACCCTGTGGTGGGCGTTCACGTGGGCGGGGTTGAACTGGCTCTTCGACGCGACCTGCCTGTGGGTCTTCATCTGGGCCTTCGGCCACGTGATGTCGCCCATCGACCTGCTTGTCGCCTACGGCCTGGCCAACGTTCTCGCCGCGATCCCCCTCACTCCCGCCGGGCTCGGCGTCGTCGAGGGCGTCTTGATCGGAACGATCGTCCCCTTCGGCGTTCCCCACAGCCAGGCAATCATGGCCGTGCTCGCCTACCGACTGGTGAACTTCTGGATCCCGATCCCCATCGGCGGCGCGGCCTACGCGAGCCTGCAGTGGCGTCGAGAGGTCAGCGCGCCGCCAGCGAACGGGAACGGGCCAGCGAGCGCCGTTTGAACTCCTCCTGCGCGGAGAACTCTTCGACCGACGTGAGGCGCCGCCAACGTCGGTCGGTTCCCAGTTGCCAGGTAAAGCGGTCGTCGCGCCACGTCACCTCGAAGGCCTCAACGATCTCGGCGGCGAGCACCGGGTCCTCGATGGGCACCATCACCTCGACGCGCCGGTCGAGGTTGCGCTCCATGAGGTCAGCCGAACCGATGAAGACGGAGAAGTCATCTCGACCCGCCTCGCCGAAGACGAAGAGTCGCGAGTGCTCGAGGAACTCCCCGACCAGCGAGTGTACGGTGATGTTCTCCGACAAGCCCTCTATACCGGGACGCAGGCAGCACAATGTGCGCACCTCGAGGCGGATCGCGGCGCCGGCGTAACTCGCCTCATAGAGCGCGTCGATGATGCTCGGATCCGTGAGACCGTTCACCTTGATGGCGATGCGCCCGCGCTCGCCGAGATCGCGCTGGACATTGATGAGCTCGATGATGCGCGAGCGAGAGATCGTCGGACTGACGATGATCTTGCGGTAATTGGCGTTACGGGCGAATCCGGTCAGGAAGTTGAACAGCTCGCCGATGTCGTGGGTGATGTCCGCGTCACAGGTGAGCAGCCCGAAGTCCTCGTAGGTGCGCGCAGTCTTGGAGTTGTAGTTGCCCGTGGCCACGTGGACGTAGCGCGCAGTCGTCTCGCCCTCGCTGCGCACGACCAGGGCCGTCTTGGAGTGGGTCTTGAGTCCCACCACGCCGTAGACCACGTGCACCCCGGCGTCTTCGAGCGCCTTGGCCCACTCGATATTGGCCGCCTCGTCAAAGCGCGCCTTCAGCTCGACGAGGGCCACGACCTGCTTGCCCCGCTCGGCCGCACGGATCAGCGCGCCCACCACCGGCGAGTCACCCGACGTGCGATAGAGCGTCTGCTTGATGCCGACCACCTTGGGGTCGTCGGCCGCCTGGGCGATGAACATCTCGACCGAGTCGGCGAAGGACTCGTAGGGATGGTGAAGAAGGATGTCGCCCTCTCGAATGGCGGCGAAGATATCGCCCACGTGGTCGCCCGCGAGCAGTCGGGCTGGAGTGAGCGGCGACCAGCCCTCGCCCTTGAGATCCGGCCGGTCGAAGGCGTAGAGGCTCCACAGGTCGTGAAGGCCCAGCGGCGCGTCGGTCACGTAGACGTTGGACGGATCCAGGTCCAGCTGGTCGACGAGCAGGTCAAGATAGTCCTTGGACATGCCACTTTGGATCTCGACGCGCAGGGCCTCGCCAAAACGCCGGCGACGCAACTCGACCTCGAGGGCGACCAGGAGGTCGTCGGCCTCGTCCTCTTCAAGGGTCAGGTCCGCGTTGCGCGTCACACGAAAGAGGTCCGCACGCCCCAGGGTCATACCGGGAAAGAGCCGGCCGAGGTTTGCCATAATCAATTCCTCAAGCAGGCACCACCGTCCGGATCCCGTGGACAGGAATCGCGGCAGTGAATTGGGAACCTTGATGCGCGCGCTGCGCTCCTCACCCGTCGCGTCATCGCGCACGGTCACCGCGATGTTGAGCGAAAGGTTCGAGATCATCGGAAAGGGATGTCCGGGGTCAACCGCGAGGGGCGTTAGGACCGGATAGACGTTCTCGTCGAAGTAAGTCGAGAGACGTTCCACTTCGGCCTCGGTGAGATCGGCGTGGTGCACCAGGGCGATGCCGCTACGTGCGAGCTCAGGCACGAGCTGGTCGAGAACCACGCGGTCTTGTCGCTCGACCAGCGAGAGAACCCGTTCACGGATGGCGGCGAGTTGCTGGCGGGGTCGAACCCCGTCCACCGAGGGGGTCTGGACTCCAGCGGCCACCTTGTCCTCCAGGCTGACCACGCGCACCTGGAAGAACTCGTCGATCATGTCGGCGAAGATCGCGACGAACTTGCAGCGCTCGAGCACCGGCAGGCGGTGATCCTCGGCGAGGTCGAGCAGGCGCGCGCCGAATTCGAGCCGCGACAGCTCGCGGCTCGAGAAGCGCTCCGGTCCGAACGCGTTGAGTTCCAGGGGCACTGTCGCTGAACTCCTTGTCACGCCGCAATTTGCATCAAGCGTACGACTACTCTAAGGAGGTGGCGAGACACCGCAGTCAGGCCGCGGGCGAGGCTCGCGAGCCGAGGCCTCCGCGCTCAACGGAATTGGTCCTCATGGCGCTGGCTTGGATCGTCGTCACGGCGTTCTACGTACTGGCGTCCCTGGGATCCCAGGGCCAGATGCCCAAGCGCCTCGGCCTCTTTCTGACCGTCATCGTCGGGGTGTCGCTCTTGCTGCACGTGGCGATCCGAATGCTGGCTCCGCGATCGAGCCAGGTGCTCTTGCCCATTGCGACGTTCCTCAACGGCATCGGCTACGTGGAGATCGCCCGCTGGAACCCAGTGCGCGCGGGATATCAGGCCCTGTGGTTCATGTTTTCAGCCGTTGCCGTCGTCGTTACCCTGGCGCTCGTTCGCCGCGTGCGCGATCTCGACCGTTACCGATATCTCACCCTCGTCGCGGCAATGTTCCTGCTGCTCTCACCACTGATACCGGGCATCGGACAAACCGTCTACGGTGCTCGCCTGTGGGTGGCGGTGGGGCCGATCACGTTTCAGCCCGTGGAGATCGCCAAGATCCTCCTGGCCTTCTTCTTCGCCTCGTACTTCGCCGCCAATCGCGAGCTGCTCTCCACTCCCACTCAGCGTGTGATGGGACGTCTGATCGTCCCGCCTAAGGTCCTGATACCGATTCTCGTCGCCTGGGGATTCGCCGTCGCCATCTTGGGCGTGGAGAACGACATCGGCTTCGCAGTCCTCATCTTCGGTCTGTTCATCTCGATGCTCTGGGTCGCCACCGGACTCAAGACGTACGTCGTACTCAGCCTGGGTCTGCTCGCCGGCGGCGCCGTGATCGCCGCCAATTACTTCTCCCAGGTCCAGGTGCGCGTCAGCCAGTGGCTCGATCCGTGGTCGACGGCCAACTTCACCTATTCACATCAGCTCGCCTACGGGTGGTACTCACTGGCCGCCGGCGGCATCACAGGCACCGGCCTCGGGCTCGGCCAGAGCGGCACCGTGCCCGAGATCACTTCGGACATGATCTTCGCCGCGGTGGGCGAGGAGCTGGGATTCGTCGGCATCATCCTGGTGCTCTCGCTCTTCGCGCTCTTCGTCGGCGAGGGCTTTCGCATCGCCCAGCGCGCCCACTCGGACTACGTGCGACTGGTCGCGACGGCTCTCACGGCCACCGTGGGGATTCAGACCTTCGTCATCATGGGTGGCGTGCTGCGTCTCCTGCCCCTGACCGGGGTGACGTTGCCCTTCATGGCCTACGGAGGCAGCTCGCTGCTCGCCAACTACGTGATCGTGGCCCTGCTGCTGCGCATCAGCCACGAGAACAACGTAGAGCTCCAGGGCGGGGAGATCCGCGCCCTCTCCTTCGCCGACCTCTGAACGTCGTCATACTCGTCGATGGCGCGTGCGAGAATTACGCTGCTCCAATGAGCCGCGTGATCATCGATCCCGAGAGTGTCCGCGCGCTACCCGCGCCAGAGCCGTCGCACTTTCGCGGCGATATCCAAGGTCTGCGGGCGATCGCGGTCATCCTCGTGGTGCTCGACCACGCAGGCGTGCCGGGATTCGAGGGCGGATACGTGGGCGTCGACGTTTTCTTCGTCATCAGCGGCTACGTCATCACGTCACTGCTCTTGCGCCAACCGCCACGACAGATTTCTTCAAACCTCGCGACGTTCTACGCGCGGCGCATCCGGCGTATCGTGCCCGCGGCGACCGTGGTACTGGTGGCAACCGTCTTCATCGCGTACATCACGCTCGGCTCGAACTTCAACCTCCAACTGCTCGGTGACGTACGCTGGGCGTCGCTCTTCGCGGCCAACTTCCGACTGATCGCCACGGGCAGCAACTACTTCATCCCGGGCGTCTCGCCCTCACTGATCACCCACTACTGGTCCCTCGCGGTCGAAGAGCAGTTCTACCTCGTCTATCCGCTCGTCGTCTTCGCGATCACCCGTTCGAGCGTCGAGCATCGTCGCCGCGCGCGCCTCGCCCTCGTGCTCATCATCAGCATCGCCGTCTCGGCCTGGTGGTCGTATCACCAGACTCCCCTCGCCCCCGTCGACGCGTACTACTCGCCCTTCACCCGCTTCTGGGAGCTCGGCCTCGGCGGGCTCGCCACCCTGGTCCCCACGACCTGGCTACGACGCGCACCGCGGCGCAACTCATTCCTCGCCCTGGCCGCCCTCGTACTGCTGAGCTATGGCGTCATACATCTCAACTCCACGAGCGCCTATCCCGGGGTGCTCGCCTGGATTCCGTGTGCAGCGGCCGCCATCTTGCTCGTCACGGGTCTTGACCAAGTCCGCGGCGGGCCGGCCACGTGGCTTGCCTGGAGACCGTGTCGCTACGTGGGCGACATCTCCTACTCGCTCTACCTCTACCACTACGCCTGGCTGATGCTGCCGCTGCTGTGGGCGTCGCCACCGACCTCGCCGCTCGCGCGAACCCTCGAAGTAGGCGGTGCCGTGATCTGTGCGATCCTCTCCTATCACCTGCTCGAGAATCCGATCCGGCACTCTCGACTGCTCAGTCGCGACCGATTCGCGGCGTTCTTGCTCTTGGCCGTGTGCGTCGCCTTGTCGTGGAATGCGACGTTGCTCGTGGGCCACCTCGCCCAGTGAGGAGATTCAGCCGTTGATGCCCATGGGGGAACTCAGGGGAAGATTGACGTGCAACGTGGCGGCGATCGCCTTGACCACGTAGGTGGAGAAGACGTCCTCGCCGATGACCGTGAAGTGGATGCCGTCATTGGCGCGCAGGATCTCCACCCGCGTTCCCACGTGGGCAGTGCGGCGAAATTCACCTGATGACGTTGCTAAAAGTTGCGACGTTGAGACGAAGATCGCCCCGGGCGATCGAGAAACCTGCTCAGCGTAGAGCGAGTTGAGCAGCGTGACACCACGGTTGTACTGGATCGGGCGCATGACGGGCAGGCCCACCCAGAGGAGGTACGCCCCGTGGTGGCGGGCCAGTCCGAGGATCTGATCGATGTTGGCGCGATAGGCGGTGCGCCAGGCGGGCGTCGCAAAGTCCATTGCGGTACCGCGTCGAGAGATGGCCTGCTGGTCGTTGGCGCCCAGGCAGACGATGACCAAGTTGGGCCGATACCTGTGCAGGAGCCTTCGCAGGCGGGCGGGCCAGTTGTAGTACCAGGACGCCGCGAGACCAGTCGAGGACTTGTCACGCTCGATCAATGTGATGCCGGGCACCTTGAAGATCTCTCGTCCCAGTCCCCACCCCAACTCGCTGCCGATCGAGTCACCGATCTCCAGGATTCGACAGTGCCCGAGTGGCAGAGTGCGAACGGGCCGGGGCACGACGGTGATCGTCGTCGCGCTCGAGGGGGTTGTCACGCTCGACGTCGGCGTGCTGGGCGAGTTCATCTCGTGAAAACCACAGTGACGTAGGGCAGGAAAGGACACCAGCGGACCCGAGGTCGACCCTGGTTCCAGCCCGGGAGCGAGAACCGTCGTTGTCGTTGTCGGGGCCGGCCTCGTAGTGCTCACCGTCGTTGTCGAGGGCGGAGCCGTCATTGCCGGCGCTCGAGCACCGAGTCGCGACAGCGTCAGTCCCGAGCCCACGAGTGCCAGGAGAACCACCGCGAGACCTACTCGCAACGGCCAGCGACGGTCGGGACTCCTCGACTCGCCTACCGGGCCGTTGGACATCGTGTCTCCCTTTGTCCCCTCCAGGCCCGGGTTCACCCCTAGAGTACTCCCGCGTTGGACAAGGACTCCACGGCGTCCGATCTTGGCTCGCATCGCTGCGAGTTACCAACAGGTGTAACTGCGGCGCGAGGCACAGGGCCGCACCAGCCCAGCTGAGCACTAACTGGCGACGCCGCTGTCAGCGCACGCCGGTCTCGGCTATCTCCTGAACATCGCCGCCCAACACGAGCAGGCTGGTGTCGGGCTGTTCAACGATGCACGACGGATGCACGCCAACGTCGGTGATGACTCGGTAGTAACCCGGGGGTAGCAATCCTCCCCAGTTCCATCGGTAGGGGTCTTGGCGCATCAACTGAGAACCCACCGCGGTCGAGGTCAGCGTCGCGAGGATCCCCGTACAGACAATGGGCATCCCCTTGGGACCCGGGAACACCCACGGACCATATGCGGGCCGGTAATCGATGTGCACGGTGTTCAAGCCGTGATTAACCGTCTGACCCTGAGTTGTCTGGGCCAGGCTTGCGCCAAGTGTCGTCGTCCACGGTCCCGCTTCGAAGGGCGACGACGGATCATGATGCGTCACGAGCCACGTGTGCCAATACCCGGCCAACTTCTGGGGAAACCGTCGGGGATCGACCGAGGGCGTAGCCGACGACGCCGGCGACGTGAACACGAACGGGTTGTAACCACGTGACACCGTGTAGTTGGTAGTCAGGAGGATCTGCCACGGTGCGACGGGTCCCGCCTTTGACAGCACGAGCAGCGTGATCGACTGGTGCGACGCGGTCGGACCCGTCGAGTTCACCTCGCCCAACATGGTGTGGGGATACGACGTCGTCGAACCAGTGATGACCACGCTCGTGATCTCGGGTTCGAACGGAACGTGGTTGCCCGTCGCCTGGCCCACGGAGGCCAACTTCACGAGAGCGACATCGGTCGCGAGCGCTTCGCTCGACTGGCCGTCGACCTGGGCCAATTCGTTGGGATCGAGCTGGACTAACGCGCGCTCTCGCACGCTCCACAGCGTCCGAAGGACTCGATCGGCGTAGCGAAACTCATTCGATCCCACTGGCATGTTCACCGAGGACAGCCAGGCAGGCAACGGTGTGACGACGTGCGAAAGGGTCGCCGTTGCGTATCCCGGCGGGGGCGCGTTGAGAGCTCGGTGAATGGCCCACGATGCAAGAACCACCGTCACGGCCGACGCCACACGCCCGAGTTGAAGGATCCCCGCGACAATCTTCGCGCTACGAGGAGACACACTGCCGTCCACGCCGCCACCACGTATCCGACGTAGCTCTCGAAAACGATAGATCGTCGCCCACGTCGTCGCGAGAAGGGCCACGCCCGCGGGCACGATCACCCAACTCGCGCCGTCGGTCATGGCGACACTGACCGCGATTCCCGCGATCACGAGATACGAAATACTCCCACTCAGAGCCCCGAGGAACGCTCGTTTCGCCCTCGCCACGGGATCGGGTGTCACGAGCGGCGCGTCAGTCAACTGCTGACTGAGGAGATCCCTCGCCGACGGAAGAATCGCTGGGCTGTCCCTCAGCAACGTGGCAACCGCTGTGGCGGCACCGGCTCTCAGCATCGCTCCCGAGACGAGGAACGCCCGTGACGAGCTCGTCGAGGAGATTACGAGCGCACCCAGCGTCGATCTCACCTGCCGGCGAAGATAACGCGGCGACCACCGCGATACCTCGACGATCTCGCCTCGGTCGAGGACTCTCCACCGTCGATGAAAGTGACGACGTTGCGCGATCCAGTCGTCGCCGATCGCTAGCTCCGCCATCGTGAAGTACGACAGTACGACGATGAGAAGTTCAGCACCGGCGAGAGCGGCGAAGAGTATCAGCATGAAGTGACCCCAGTCAAAGGGCTGGCCCGAGCGCTGCTGGCCGTGAGCCACAGCGAGGGAAAGCCGTCCCATGGCGAAGACGATCGCTCCGTATCCCGCGAGTCGAACGTTGGGAGGGACCACGTCGCGCACCCGACGCTGGAAGGCGATAGAACCCGGCAGGGCCGCCGCCCGAAGGTTCGATCGTACTGATGACGCGTGCGCCACATCCCTACTCGAGAAGGACGTGTCCGAGGGCCGCACCGACGAGGTGACGGGAATCCGTTGACGGATCTCTCGCACGACGCGCAACGCGACCTGGCGATCGCCGTCACCCGGGGCGAGATCGTGATGGGCGTGTAACTCAGCGATCACCCTCGCGGGCAGTCGACTCGTCGCTCGTGGAATCTTCAAGAGTGCACCGCTGGTAAGGACGAGCGCCGGTGTACGCCGGCGTCGCGCGCGCCAGCGTGGGGCAACCAGGGTCACACCCGAAATCATCGCCCACGGAACGCGCAGTGTCCGACGTCCCGGCACCGCGACGACGTCACTCGACGCGATGACGACGCTTCGACGACAGAGTCCCGCAAACGCGATCAGCCACGCCGGCGGCACCAACAAGAAAAGTGTGACCATCACTACCATGACGACGTCTTGAAACGGCGAGAGATGCTTGGCCGACGAGGTGCCGTCAATAGCTCCGACCGCGCCCACGAGCACGAGCCAGAGCACCGCGCCACCGAGCAGGACGACCACGCCCGATCCCGCCGCGCGCCAACTGCGCAGGCGCCACGTCGTCGACGTCGAATCTACGCTCGCCATTCCCCCCACCGGTCATCGACGAATCGAACACAATGTAGTGCTGAGAAAGCAACCGTGAAGCCCTTGACCAACGTTGGAGGGAAAGAGCCGGGCGTGTCCGTGCCGTCGACACGTCACTCGCCAGAAAGTATCTCCTCGTTGCACAGAATCGGTGACGGCACTTTCTGGCGTTGCGCGATGATCAGGGCGTCGCTGGTGCGACAGTCGAACACCTCACGCCCGCGTGACGTCATGACGTCGAGCTCGGCGTAAAAGACGCCCGCGTCAAAGCGCACGATCCGCGCGGAGACGACGTCGGCACGCAGTCGGTTGAGCATCTCGGCGACGAGCTCGTGCGTGCCGGGTCGGCGCCCCGCCACACCGTTCATCGCGTTGTGCAGCGCCTGGGCTTCGGCGAGGGCGATGGGAATCGACAGGTACCGATACGGCAAGTCCGCCTCCATCAGGTGAACCTGGGGAGAGGCGTCGCCCAGGTCGAAAAGCACCGACTCGATGCTCATCACCTTGTAGACGATCTCCTCAGGTGCCGGCGGGCTCGTCTCGGTGGCCGGGGCCCCGGCGGCGTCCTCGAGCGATCCATCCACTCTGGCGGGTTCGGGCAGGTCAGTCACGAGACGAGGCTAATTGGTCGAACGGCGCGAGACAGACAGCACCAAACCGCCCGCGGTGTAAAAGACCAACGCGGCGGAACCGCCGTAGCTGAGAAACGGCAGCGGAATGCCGGTCACCGGCATGATGCCCATCGTCATGCCGATGTTCTCAAAGCAGCTGAAAGCGAAGAAGATGAAGACTCCCAAACTCAGCACGCGGCCCATGGTGTCGCGCGAGTTGCGCCCGATCACGAACATGCGCCACGCCACGAAAGCGAGCAGCAGGACGATGGTCACCGAACCGATGAATCCGAGCTGCTCGCCGATCGCGGTGAAGATGAAGTCGGTGCGTTGCTCGGGCACGTAGCCGAGAACCGTCTGAAGTCCCTTGAAGAGGCCCGCACCGTAGAGGCCGCCCGAGCCGATGGCACTCTTGGCGTTGCTCACCTCGTAGATCAGCGGCGCCAGGGCCGGGTTCGTCGAATTCTGGTTGAGGAACGAGACGAAACGGTCAACCTGATAGCGGTGGAGCAGCTGGAAGTAGACCGCGCCGGCGACCCCGATTGTTCCCACCACGGCGAGGAAGCTCATGAATCGCGGCGGAACGCCGGCTATCACCATCATCGCCGAGACCACGAGCACAATAATGATGGCCGTGCCGAGGTCGGGCTGGAGGACGATCATGCCAAGCGGCACCGCCGCCATAAGGAGCAGGCGCACCACGTCGTACATGGTGAGCCCGTCGGGTCGTCGGTGGGCGTAGGTGGCGACGGCGAGTATCAAGATCAGCACCGTGAACTCGCTCGGCTGAACCTGGATCAGTCCGAGGTTGTACCAGCGCTGGGCCCCGAGCGAGCTCTGGCCCACCACGAACACTCCGGCGAGTCCCAGTAGGGCCATGACGTACAGCGGGGTGGCCAGCACCTCGAAGCGACGGTAGTCGAAGAGGGAGATCACGTACATGATGACGATGCCGGCGACTACGAAGACGCCTTGGCGCTCAAGGTAGTAGTGAGGGTTGTAGCCGGCGTTGGCCAGCGGGGCGCGCGTCGCGCTGTAGATCATGAACGCGCCGATGAAGCCCAGGGCGACAAGGCCCCACAGGAGTCCCAGGTCGAGCCGGTCTCGGCTGCGCAACCGGTCGGTGATCGCCGCCAACGTGTCGGTCACGCGATCACCTCCAATAACGCCTCGCCGTCCATCGGCACGCCCCACCACCACGACATCTGGCGAGCGGCCTGGAAGGCCAGCATCCCCAGCCCGTTGGCGCTGCGACAGCCCCGCTCCTCGTAGGCCCTCAGCCACGGCGAGCGGCGCGGTTCATAGGTTATGTCCACCGCAACGGTCGTGTCCGTCACGCCCGGAAGTACCTGGTCGTCGCGACCGAGCACCGGCGTCGCGTTGACGACCACGTCATAGACCTCGCTCGGGCCCACGACGTCGTAGCGCTCGGCCAGCCAGGCCACACGCTCCGGGTTTCGCCCACGCACGTCAACGCGCGCGGCACCGTGGCTCGCTAACGCATCGACGATTCCGCGTGCCGCTCCCCCAGAGCCGATCACCGCGACTCGGCGTCCCTCAACCTCCACGCCGAGCGTGGCGGCGAGTGCGTCGACGAAACCCTCTCCGTCGGTGTTGGTGCCATGGATCAGCCCGTCGCGAAACCACAGAGAGTTCACCATCGACGTGCGCGTCGCGGGTCCGTCTAAGTGTGTGCACAATGAAGCGGCGAGCTCCTTTAACGGCATCGTTACCGAGAGGGCATCGAAGCGCGCGCCGAGGAGTCCCTCGAGCGCGGCGAACTCCTCAAGTGCGATCGCGACGCGCTCCGACGTTCCCTTGAGTCCCGCCAGGGCCAGTCCCGCCTCGTGCAGACGCGGGGAGAGCGAGTGCTCGATGGGATAGCCCACGACGCCGAGGCGCCAGTTCATCCGATGCCCCGTGACGCGGCGATCGTCTCATTGGCCAACTGCTGGGCGAAGGTCGTGGCGAAGGCCTCGGTGCCGCTCTTGTCGATCACCGTGAAGTAGAGCCACGGGCCCGGCGGGGCGTGCAGCACCGCGTCCAGCGAGTCCGACGACACCGTGCAGATCGGCGTCGGGGTCAAGCCGCTGTTGAGGTACGTGTTGTAAGGCGAAGGGGTTTGGAGCATCGCGTGGGTGACCGCGCCGCCGTCGCGACCCAGCGCGTAGAGCACCGTCGCGTCCATCTGGAGGGGCCCACCGCGAGCCAGGCGGTTGAAGATGACCCGAGCCACCTTGGGCATGTTGCGCGGGTAGTAGCCCTCCTTCTCCACGATGGAGGCGGCGATCACGATCTGGTACGCGCTGAGTCCCTCCACCGTCGTCGTCGGTGAAAGACCCACGGCGCTGGCCAAAGAGTTGAATGAGCTCTCCATGCGCGCGAGCAGCTGAGAGGGGGTCATCGTCGGTGTGATCACGTACTGGCCCGAGCCGATGAGTCCCTCCAGGGACCCGTTGGGGTGATACGGGCTCGCCGCGGCCGCCGCCGCGGCGTCCTTTAAGAAGGCCTCGGCGTAGGTGTTGCCCACCGCGCTCGCCACCTGAAGGGCAACCTCGTGCAGCGTGAGGCCGGGTCGCACGGTCACCTCCTGGACGTTGGGACCGTTCGAGAGGATCGACTTCACGTGGGAAAAGGACGAGTTCTGGGCGATCTCGTAGGATCCGGGTAGCACCGTAGGCGCGCCGAAGATCACGAGGTCGGCGCGAAAAGCGAGCGGCGAGTGGATCACCCCAGCGCTGTGCAGCTCGGCAGCGACGGTCGAGAGCGAGTCGCCGGCGTTGACCGTGACGATGACCTGTTTGCCCGGACCCCCGAGGGCGACCGCTTGGAGAACAAACCACAGCAGGCCGACGACCAGGATGCCACCGACAATGCCGCCGAGGAGACCCGCCTTGACCCACCCACTACGCACGGCTTCCCTCCAGGAAGCTCTGGAGCATCACGACGGCCGCGGCCGAATCGATGCGCGCACGCTGGGCGCGCTGCCGATGACCCGCGCCCGAGAGCGATCGTCCGGCCTCGACCGTGGTGAGCCGTTCGTCGAACTGGATGACCTCTCGCGGGGCCAGCGCCTGGGCCAGTTTGGCGAAGAGCTCATCGGCGAGGTCCGTCGACGCGGTCGCCACGCCGGCGAGTGAGAGGGGGCGCCCGACGACCACCAGGTCGACCGACTCCTCGTCCACGGCGCGCCGGATCGTCTCGACCAACGTGCCGTCGACGGCGAGAGCCTCGCGGGGAAAGGCCATCGTGCGAGCCGAGTCGCTGATCGCGACCCCGCATCGCCTGGTCCCCGGGTCGAGACCCAAGACGCGCGCCACGGCTAGATCGCGGCGGCCGCGTGCAAGACCCGGTCGATGCCGCTCGCGTCGCGACCTCCGGCGACCGCCAGGCGCGAGGAGCCGCCGCCGCCGCCGCCGACGAGGGCGGCGAGGTCCTTGACCAGCGCGACGGCGTCGAGGGTTCCATCGGTCGCGACCACCAGGGCCACCTTGTCGTCGTCGCTCGCCCCCACCAACACCACCAGACGCCGACCACGGCGCTGGAGCTCCTGGGCGACACTGCGCAACGAGTCCCCGCCATAGCCGTCGAGGCGCCCGAGCACCGTGTCGCCCTCGGCGCCGGCGAGCTGATCGGTCACGACGGAGAGCTGGGCCTGGCGCAGGCTCGCGAGCTGGGTCTCCATCTCGCGCTGGCGACTGATCAGGCGCTCGAGGGCCGGGGTGATGTTCTCGGTCGAGGTCTTCAAAATCCCAGCGACGCTGGCCAGCGCCGCCTCCATCTCCACGCTGCGTCGATGGGCGGCGAGGGCCGAGACGGCCTCAATGCGCCGGGTGTTGGCGCCGATCGAGCCCTCCGAGACGATCTGGATCTGGCCGATGTCGCCCAATCGGTCGACGTGGGTGCCGCCGCAGAACTCGAGGCTGTGGCTGCCCGCGCGCACCACGCGCACGCGATCCCCGTACTTGTCGCCGAAGAACGCGACGGCGCCCATCTTCTCGGCGTCGGCCTTGGAGGTCTGGATCGTCTCGACACCCTCGTTGGCCACCACGTCGGAGTTGACCATCGTCAGGATTGCGCCGACCTCCTCCTTGGCCAGGCCCTGTCCGTGGGAGAAGTCGAAACGCAGCCGGTCGGGACCGACGAAGGACCCCTGCTGGCGCACGTGGTCACCGAGCACACTGCGCAGCCCCGCGTGCAAGAGGTGCGTCGCGGTGTGGTTGCGACGGGTGGCCTCGCGTCGCGCGGGGTCGATCGTGGCCACGGCGACCTGACCGGGCACGATGGTGCCCTCGAGGATTCCGCGGTGGGCGACGAGCCCGCCGGCCACGCTCTGAGTGTCGGCCACGTGAAAGCGTCCCGACTCGGTGACGATGGTGCCGGTGTCACCAACCTGGCCGCCGGACTCGGCGTAGAAGGGCGTCGACTCGAGGAAAAGCTCGCTGACCCCTTCGCCCTCGAGCACGCCGATCACGGTGGACTCGACGCTGTAGCGCGTGACGTCGCGGCCCACGAACTCAGTGGGACCGTGGGCCTCGACCAGGTCGCGGTAGTGCGACTCGTCAGCCAGGTGCAGGGTCTTCGCCGCGGCGCGAGCGCGCTCGCGCTGAGCGGACATCGCGGCGTCGAAGGCCGCGCGCTCGACGCTGAGGCCCGACTCGGCGACGATCTCGCTGGTCAGCTCGATGGGGAATCCGTGCGTGTCGTGCAGCTTGAAAGCGACCTCGCCGGGGAACACGGTGCGTGACGACGAAAGCACCTCGTCGCGCGCCTCCTCGAGGAGACTCATGCCGGTTCGCAGTGTGCGGTTAAAGCCCGCCTCCTCACGCTCGAGGACTTCGATGATGAGCTCGCGGTCCTTCTCGAGGACCGGGTAGGCCGAGCCCATCTTGGCGATGGTGGCGTCGACTAACGTCGCGGCCAGGGGCGCCTCGTGGCCGCCGCGCCGCGCGGCGAGCACCGCGCGGCGGATGATGCGGCGCAGCACGTAACCGCGGCCCTCGTTGGAGGGAAGCACGCCGTCAGCCACCAGCATCGTCATGGCCCGACCGTGCTCGGCGATGCGGCGAATCGCCACGTCGGTTGCCTCGCTGGTGCCGTAGGGGGTCTTGACCATCGTCGCGGCCGCCTCCATGAGGGGCGTGAAGAGGTCGGTCGCGAACACGCTGTCGACCCCGTTGAGGATCGACAGGACGCGCTCGAATCCCGCGCCGGTGTCGATGTTCTTACGCGGCAGCTCGACCAGGGGCTGGCCGGGCTCGCGCTCGTACTGCATGAAAACGAGGTTCCAAAACTCGAGGAACCGCTCGTCGCCACCGAAGGCCGGTCCCCCGTCGGCGCCGTAGGCGGGACCCTTGTCGAAGAAGATCTCCGAACACGGCCCGCACGGCCCGGTCTCTCCCATCGCCCAGAAGTTGTCCTCATCGAGGCGCTGGATGCGACTGGCCGGCACGCCGATGAGGTCGCGCCAGATCTCGGCGGCCTGATCGTCGGAGTCGTGCACCGTGACCCACAGTCGATCGGGGTCGAGTCCGAACCCCTCGGTGATCAGGCCCCAGGCGTAGCGAATCGCGCCCTCTTTGAAGTAGTCGCCGAAGGAGAAGTTGCCCATCATCTCAAAGAACGTCAGGTGTCGACTGGTGGTGCCGATCTGATCGATGTCAGGGGCGCGAAAGCACTTTTGCACCGTAACGGCGCGCGCGAAGGGCGCGGCCTCTTCCCCGGTGAGATAGGTCTTGAAGGGCACCATGCCCGCGATGGTGAACAAGAGCGACGGGTCGTGGGGTATCAGGCTCGCCGAGGGCACGATCGTGTGCCCGTTGGCGGCGAAGTAGTTGAGAAAGGTCGAGCGAAGTTCCTGGGCTTCCACGGATTTACTCTACCGGGGCCTCGTTCGAGCCCTGGTCCGGGAAGGTGCGCTCGCGCCATCGCGCGGCGAGGGCCGCCTCGGCGCCGTGACCCGTCGCCTCGTAGAACCGCTGGCCCGCCACCGCCTCGGGCAGGTACTCCTGTGCGACCCACGCGTTGTCGAAGTCGTGCGGGTAGCGATAATCGATGCCAAAGCCCAGGGTGGCCGCGGCGGCGTAGTGGCCGTCGCGCAGGTGCTCCGGCACCGGGGCGACTCCCCCGGTGCGGATCGCCGCGGTCACGGCGCCGAGCGCGCGCGTGGCCGAGTTGCTCTTGGGCGCGAGAGCCAGGTAGAGCGTCGCGTGCGCGAGCGTCAGACGGGCCTCGGGCAGACCCACGAACTCGACCGCGCGCGCCGCGGCCTCGGCCACCACGAGGGCGTTCGAGTCGGCCAGACCGACATCCTCGCTCGCCAGGATCACCAGTCGGCGCGCGAGAAAGCGCGCCGACTCGCCGCTCTCGAGCAGGGTCACCAGCCAGTAGAGCGCGGCGTCGGGATCCGAGCCGCGCACCGACTTGATCAGCGCCGAGACCTGGTCGTAGTGGGTGTCGCGCGACTGGTGATACAGGCGCCCATCGCGAGCGCGCGCCACGTGCTCTAAAGCAACGTGACGACTCGCCCCCGCGAGGACGATGGCCGTCTCGAGGGTCGTCAGCACGCTGCGCGCGTCGCCCTCACCCGAGGCGACGAGGGCCTCAACAGCGTCCTCGTCGGCGCTCGCGGATTTGAGTTCGAGGCCGCGCGCGACCAGGGTGGCCAGGGCGGCGCTATCCAAGGGGTGGAGCCGCCAGAGCGTCGTGCGGCTCATCAGGGCCGCGTTCACCTCGAAGAACGGGTTCTCGGTCGTCGCGCCGATCAGGACGATTTCGCCACTCTCGGTGGCCGGCAGCAGGAGATCCTGCTGGGACTTGTTGAAGCGATGCACCTCGTCGATGAAGATGACGGTGCGCTGGGAGAACTCGCCGCGTCGACGTCGAGCGCGCTCGATCGCCTCGCGTACGTCCTTCACCCCGGATGAGACCGCCGAGAGGCTCTCGGCCTCGTAGCCCGCCGCGCTCGCGAGGATCCGCGCGAGGGTCGTCTTGCCCGTGCCCGCCGGGCCCCAGAGGATCATCGAGACCAGCTGACGGTCTTCGACGAAGCGCCGCAGAGGGCCCTGCGGGCCCACGAGGTGCTCTTGGCCGAGCACCTCGTCGAGAGTGCGCGGGCGCAGCAGGTCGGCCAGTGGCGCACTCTCGCGCAGTCGCCGCGCGGCCGCGTCGTCAAAGAGTGACGTGGCTAACCCTTCACCGCGGGACGCAGGTGCAGGTCGCGAAGCTGTCGCGCGCCGACCTCCTTGGGCGCCCCGGTCATGGGATCCGCGCCGGACTGGGTCTTGGGAAAGGCGATCACCTCGCGAATGGTCTCGGCGCCGGCGAAGATCGCGACCAGCCGGTCGACGCCGAACGCGAAGCCGGCGTGTGGCGGCGCCCCGTACTTAAAGGCCCCCATCAGGAAGCCGAAGCGGCTTTCGGCCTCCTCGTCGGAGATACCGAGCGAGCGGAACACCGTTGCCTGGATGTCGGCGCGGTGAATGCGCACCGACCCGCTGCCCAACTCCCAGCCGTTGAGGACCAGGTCGTAGGCCTGGGAGCGCACGCGCAGCGGGTCACTCCCCATCAGCTCGAGGTCGTCCGGGTGGGGCATCGTGAAGGGGTGGTGCGCGGCGATCGGGTTGCCGTCGTCGTCGAGGCCCTCGAACATCGGGAACTCGGTGACCCACAGGTAGCGATACGGAGGTTCGGAGACCGGCGGCGCGCCGAGGGCGAGGCGCAGCGCGCCGAGCACCCGGCAGGCCAGGGCGTGCTCGTCGGCGACGACCAGAACTAGGTCGCCCGCGCACGCGCCGTCGACGCCGGAAATCGCCGCGGCCTCTGTCTCAGAGAGGAATCGCGCGAGCGGCGAGTCCAGGCCGTCCTCACCCACGCGGAACCACGCGAGGCCCTTCGCGCCGAGGGCCTTCGCCTGGTCGGTCAACGCGTCGAGGCGGCTGCGGGTGAACGAGGCGCCCTCGGGCACGCGGATGGCTTTGACGACGGGGGCGGCGAAGGCCTTCACTTCGGTCGCGGCGAAGGCCGCCGAGAGGTCCTGGAGGACCATGCCAAAGCGCAGATCGGGCTTATCGGTGCCGTAGAGGTCCAGCGCCTCGGCCCAGGTCATGGTGTCGATGCGCTCGGGTCGCACGCCGGTGGCCACCTCGGCGGCGTCAAGCACCGCGCGCGAGACGAAGCCCATGATGTCGTCCTGAGAGACGAAGCTCGCCTCGAGGTCGAGCTGGGTGAACTCGAACTGTCGATCGGCGCGCAGGTCCTCGTCGCGCAGGCAGCGCGCGATCTGGTAGTAGCGGTCAAAACCGCCCACCATGAGAAGCTGCTTGGCGATCTGGGGGCTCTGGGGCAGCACGTAGAACTCGCCGGCGTGCAGCCGCGAAGGCACCACGAACTCGCGCGCGCCCTCGGGGGTGGGCGCCCACAGCAGCGGAGTCTCCACCTCGCAGAAGTCCTGGGCGTCCATGGCGGCGCGCAACGCCGCGTTCACCCGCGCGCGCAGGCGAAGGTTCTGCTGCATCGAGTCGCGACGCAGGTCGAGGTAGCGATACTTCAGGCGCACGGCTTCGTCCACCTCGACGCGCTCGTCGAGCTGGAAGGGCGGCGCCTCGGCGACCGACAGCACCTCGACCTCGCAGTCGGTCAGTTCCACACGGCCGGTTACCAGTCGCTCGTTCACCGTGCCCTCGGGGCGGGCCGAGACGGTGCCGGTGACGCGCACCACGTACTCGCTGCGCACGTCGAGAGATCCCGGCACCACCGCCTGGACGATGCCCGAACGGTCGCGCAGGTCGAGGAAGGCCAGGTGCTCACCGTGCTCGCGGCGCTTGGCCACCCAGCCGCAGACGCTCACCCGGCTGCCGAGTTCGCGCTCGGCGACGCGCGCGACCAGTAGGTCGCGCAGGGAGGTGGAGTCGACGTCGTTCATAGCCTCTTCTTCACTAGATCGGTGACGTGGGCGACGACTCTTTCGCGCGAGAGCGTCACCTGGCCCGCCGACTGTTCACCGCGCAGGTCCCGCATCGTAACCTCGCCGGCGGTCTGCTCTCGCGGGCCGACCAGGAGGGCGTAGCGCGCTCCCGAGCGGTCGGCCGCCTTCATCTGGGCCTTCATCGAGCGCGCGTCGTAGGCGCGCCCGACCGACAGCCCGACCCGGCGCAGCTCATCGACGAGCGAACTGGTGGCGTCCTCTTCGCAGGTGTCGACGACGAACACGTCGAGGGCCGCAACGGGCACCGTCACGCCCTCAGCCTCGAGGACGAGCAACAGACGCTCGATACCGCTGCCGAATCCGATGCCGCTCGTGGGCGGTCCGCCGAGCTGCTCGACCAAGGTGTCGTAGCGCCCACCCCCGCCCACCGCGTTCTGGGCGCTCTCGAGGGCGTCGGAGACGAACTCGAAGGTCGTGCGCGTGTAGTAGTCGAAACCCCGCACCAGGCGCGGGTTGAGCTCGCTAGCGATGCCGATCGCCTCGAGGCCACTACGCACCTGGGAAAAGTGCGTCGCGCACTCGTGACAGAGGTGATCGATTAGCATCGGGCCCACCGTGGTCAGGGCCACGCAGGCGTCCTTCTTGCAGTCGAGCACGCGCAAGGGGTTGGCGCGCCAGGTCGGTCGGTGCTCGTCGCAGATCTCGGCCTCGTGGGCGGCGAGGTAGTCGGTGAGGACCGCCACGTAGGCGCCGCGGCATTCGAGATGACCCATCGAGTTGATCAGCAAGCGCACCCGAGTGAGCCCGAGGGCCGCGTAGAAACGCCAGGCGAGCGAGACCACTTCGACGTCGAGGGAGGGATCGTCGGTGCCGAGCGCCTCGACGCCCAACTGGTGGTGCTGGCGGTAGCGACCCTTCTGGGGGCGCTCGTAGCGAAAGGCGGGCGTGACGTACCACGCCTTGTAGGGCGTCGCGGGGCGGTGCTGAACGAATGCGCGCACGACCGATGCGGTGCCCTCGGGGCGCAGCGCGAGGGTACGCCCGCCGCGGTCGGCGAAGACGTACATCTCCTTGGTCGCCATCTCGCTGGCCTCTCCGATACCGCGATTGAAGACCGCGACGTCCTCGAAGAGTGGATTGATGATGAGTGAGAAGTCGTAGCGCCTCGCCCAGTCGGCGAAGGTCGCGATCAGGTACTGCCAGCGCGCCGAGTCCGGCGCCAGCACGTCGTGCGTACCGACGGGGGCCTGCACGGCCGAGGGGCCACTCATGAGGACTTGTTCTGACCGGGCAGCTGGCGGAACGCGTCGAAGACGCCGTCGACCGCCTTCAGGGCGGCGATCAGGCTGCCGAGGTGCGTCGGATCGACCAGTTCCACGTCGAACACCATACGCACGATGCGCGAGCCCGACGTCGTTGAACTACTCGAGATGATGTTGAGGTGGTACTCGGCGACCACCTTGGAGACGTCGAGCAGCAGGCGCGAGCGGTCAAAGGCCAGTACTTCGAGTACCGCGCGGTACTGGCCAACGGCCGAGGCGTCCCACTCGACGTCGATGATGCGCTCGCCCAGGCGCTGGGCCAGGGCAACCGCGTTGGAGCAGTCGTCGCGGTGCACCGAGACACCCCTGCCCTGGGTGATGAAGCCCGTGATGGGATCGCCCGGCACCGGCGAGCAGCAGCGCGCCAGGTGAACCATGACGTCGTCGAGGCCCTCGACGTAGACCCCGGCCGATCGACGGGTGGTGCGCCCGCGCGGCATCTTGGTCACCGTGCTGGGCAGCTGCTCAGCCTCTCCCCCGCGCAGTTCGCGGTCCAGGCGCTGGACAACGGCGAGGGCGGAGATCTGGTTCGAATCGATCGCCATGAAGAGCGCGTCGAGGTCCTCTAAGTTAAAAGACTTGATCACGGCGTCGAGCGCGCTCGAGGACAGCGAGATCGCGATCGGCAGCCCCTCGCGGCGCAGGGCCTTGATCAACTCCTCGCGCCCGCCCTCGATGGCGTCCTCGCGTCGCTCTCGCTGGAACCACTGGCGGATCTTGGAGCGCGCCCGCGAGGACTTGGCGATGTTGAGCCAGTCGCGCGACGGCCCGGCCGCGTTGTTCTTGTTAGTGACGATCTCGACCACATCGGCCGAGTGCAGCACGGTATCGAGCGAGACGAGCCGTCCGTTCACCTTGGCGCCCACGCAGTGGTGTCCCACCTCGGTGTGCACCGCGTAAGCGAAGTCGATGGGAGTCGCCCCCTCGACCAGGGCGATGACGCGCCCCTTAGGGGTGAAGACGTAAACCTCGTCCTGGCCCAGGTCGAGCTTTAACGCCTCCAAGAAGGCGATCGGGTCGTTCTCCTCCTCCTCGACGTCGGCCAGGCGCTGCATCCACGCAATCTCCTTGGTCGAGGCGCCCTCCTTGTAGCCCCAGTGGGCGGCGATGCCAAACTCGGCGCGCCGGTGCATCTCCCAAGTGCGCACCTGAACCTCGACAGACTTGCCGCGCGGTCCGATCACCGTGGTGTGCAGTGATTGGTAAAGGTTGAACTTGGGCGAGTTGATGTAGTCCTTGAAGCGACCGTGCACCGGCGACCAGAGCGCGTGGATCGCGCCCAGCACGGCCCAGCAGTCGCGGTCCTCCTCAACGATCACGCGCAGGCCGACCAGGTCGAAGATCTCGTCGAACTCCTTTCCGCCGATGACCATCTTCTCGTAGATGCTCCAGAGATGTTTCGGTCGCCCCCGCACTTCGGCGGTGATGCCAAAGCTCGCGAGCTTGGCCGAAAGAGACTCCATCACCTCGACGAGATAGGCCTCGCGCTCGGGCTGGCGCACGGCGACCATCTGCTCGATCTCGGCGTAGCGCTTGGGGTGCAACGTGGCGAAGCTGAGGTCCTCGAGCTGCCACTTGACCTGTTGGACACCGAGACGGTGCGCAAGGGGCGCATAGACGTCCAGGGTCTCCTGGGCGATCGCGCGCTGGCGGTGCATGGGCATGACCGAGATCGTGCGCATGTTGTGCAGCCGGTCGGCCAGCTTGATCAAGAGCACCCGCCAGTCGCGGGCCATGGCGATGAACATCTTGCGGATCGTCGCGGCCTGCTGGGCCTCCTTGGAGTCGAACTCGAGGCGATCGAGCTTGGTGACGCCGTCCACGACGGCCGCGACCTGCTCGCCGAACTCGCTTTCTAGCCACTGGGTGGTCATCCCGGTGTCCTCGACCGCGTCGTGCAGCAGGGCCGCGGCGATCGTCAGGGCGTCCAGTCCCAGGTCGGCGACGATGCCGGCGACCGCGATGGGGTGCGTGACGTAGGGCTCGCCGGTGCGGCGCAGCTGGCCCTCGTGAGCGCTGATCGCGGCCAGGCCGGCGCGACGGATGATCTCGACGTCGCCGGAGGAGTCGGGGTGGTGCTCGCGAAAGCGCGCGATGACGCGCTCGAGCGAACTTGCCAACGCCGCGTCCGACGATCGCGTGAGAACCATGGTGTCAGCCTACGGCTACCGCCGCTTTTGTTTGCGCGCGCGCGCCTGCACCGGCGAGCCCGACGAGCCGGCCGGCCGGTTGCGCACGGTGCCCTCCGCGGACAAGACGGCCGCGGCCGCCGGGGTCAGGGTCGCGCGCTCGGTGCGCGAGGCCACGCGCTCAGCCAACTCGCGGAATCGCGACTCACGCTCCTTGAACATCGACAGCAGCGGACTCGCGATGAAGATCGACGAGTACGCCCCCGAGAGCAGTCCGACCACCAGGGCCAGACCGTAGTTCTGCAGGCTGGTCGCGCCCAGGATGTACGCGCCGACCGCCAGCACCGAGAAGACGGGCAGGATCGCCACCAGCGAGGTGTTGATCGATCGCGCCAGGGTCTGATTCATCGAGAGGTTCACCATGTCCGAGTAGCTCAGGTCGCCCGACTTGAGGACCGAGCCCGTGTTGTCGCGCACGCGGTCAAAGACCACGACCGTGTCGTAGAGCGAGTAACCGAGGATGGTGAGGATCGCGATCACCGTGTCCGGCGTGATCTGGAAACCGAACAGCGAGTACACCCCCACGGTCACCAGCAGGTCGTGGATCATCGCCAAAAACGCCGCCAGGGCCATCTTGGGCTCAAAGCGCATCGAGATGTAGGCAACGACTGCGATGAAGAAGACGATCAGGGCCTCGAGGGCGCGCTGGGAGATCTGGCTGCCCCACGTGGGCCCGACGCTCGAGGTCGACACCTGGTTGGGCGTCTTGCCCGCCTCCTTGGCCATCGCATTGACCACTTTGTTGGTGATCGCCAGCTGATTCGCCGCCGAGAGGTTGTTAAGGTCCGCGGTCACCTCGTAGGTGTCGCTGCCAAGCTTTTGGACCGTGGGCATCGACAGGCCCGCGTTCTCCACCGCACTCGTCATGGACGTGATCGACGACTTGGGAGCGAGCACCTCCCAGGAGCTGCCGCCCTTGAAGTCGATGCCGAGGTTGAAGCCGCGCACGGCCAGCGAGCCCAGTCCCAACACGATGATGACCGCCGAGATCGAAAACCAAATCTTGCGCCGCCCGACGAAGTCAATCGTGGTCAGTCCGCGGTAGATGCGCCCGAAGCGCCCCGGGGTCTTCTCGAGGTCACTCATGGGCGCCTCCCTGGGCGAGACCGGCGGCCATGGAGAGCGCCGAGTGGGAATCGGAATTACGACGACCGAGCAGGATCACCAGTGGTCGCGTGAAGTACCACGTGATGGCCACGTCCATCAGCGTCGAGAGACCGAGGAAGAACGCGAAACCGCGCACCTCACCCACGGCGATCACGTAGAGCAGCACGGCGGCGAGCAGGCTGACCGTGTCGGCGGCGAGCACCGTGCGCCAGGCCGAGCGAAACCCCCGGTCGACCGACGTGCGAATCGAGCGGCCCGAGCGGGCCTCGTCCTTTAATCGCTCGAAGTACACGATGTAACTGTCCACCGTGATACCGATCGAGACGATCAGCCCCGTCACGCCTGACAGACTGAAACTCGGCGCCAAAGCGGTATGGCCGAGGGCCGAGATGATCGCCCACAGTAACGCCGCGGTCACCGCGAGCCCGAGCACGATCACCAGTCCGAGCAGTCGGTAGTAGGCGATCGTGTAGAGCAGCACCAGCGCGAGGCCCACGAGTCCGGCACCGAGGCCGGCGACGAGGGCGCTGTGACCCAGGGTTGGCGAAACCGTCACCGTGTTGAGAGCCTGGAGGCGTACCGGCAAGGCGCCGAACTGCATGGCCAGGGCCAGCTCCTTTGCCGACGTCTCGGTAAAGGAGCCCGAGATCTCACCCTGGCCGCCGAAGGAGGTGAAGCTGGTCTGATTGGGCTGAATCAGCGGCGCGGACTGCACCACGCCGTCGAGCTCGATCGCGAGCAGGCCGTGGAAGTTGGCCTGGGCCACCCGGTCCCACGCGGGGCTACCCGCGGAGGTGAGGGTGTAGTTGACGACCCAGGCGCCGATGGTGTTCTGCTGGGCGATGGCCGACTTGACCGCGGTGCCGTTGAGCTCCGAGGGCCCCAGCACGTAGCGAATCGACGACGTGCCCAGTCCCGGCAAGATGACGACCTTCTTCGGATTGTCCTTGGCCGAAGTGGTCGAGGCGATGTCGGCGTAGGCCGGGTCCGGCGGGATGTTGTTCGTCGGATTGCCCGTGTTGGTGTTGACCGCCAGATTCTGCGGCGACATCAGATACGACGCCCCACAGGGCGGCAGCGTGGCGACGGTCTTGGCGGTCTTGGTCGCCGGCGGGGCCTCACAGAGGACCGGGCGAAAGAGCAGCTGGGCGGTCTGACCCACGATGGCCAGCACGTTGCGCGCGTCAGATACCCCCGGCACGCTCACCACAATGTTCTTCCCCTGGAGGTTGACCGTGGCGCCAGAGACGCCCAGGCCGTTCACGCGGTTATTGAGGATCGTGACGGCCTCTTGGAGCTTCGCCGTCGTCGTGTTGGTCACCGGCTTGTAGACCACCGACAGGCCCCCGGCGAGATCGAGGCCCAACTTGGGCCCCCAGCCGAAGGACAGCGTCGTGATCAGGGCGCCGAAGGACACGACGATCGTCAGCATCAGGCTGACGAGTAGTGAGCGCTTTGAAGCCGCCGGCGACGCCACTACTGATCGCTTTCGGGCGTCTCGTTCTTGGGCTCGTCGTCGGTCGACTCGGGCACGACGGGGTCGATGCGCCGGGCGATCGCCGAGGGCACGAAGTCCAGCTCCACGCCCGAATCACTGCGCAGGGTCACGGCCTCGTCGGTCACCTTGACAACCGTGCCCAGGATGCCGCCGATGGTCTGGGCGCGCTGGCCGACCTCGACCTGGCGGGCCTGAAGACGCTGCGCCTTCTGCTTGCGATTTCGCGGACGAAGGTAGAAAAAATAGAGAGCGCCGAAGACTACGACGTAGATCAACAAAATCGACGACGAGCCACCGCTCGAGGCTGCCAACATAAATACTTTTCCTCCGTCAATAGACCCCAGAAACCCTACTCGCTGGCGCGAGGCTTCTTAGACCAATCCCCCGCCGGGGGGCTGCAGGGCCAGATGACGATAGGCGCGCTCTGTCGCGAGACGTCCGCGGGGCGTGCGAATGAGCAGCCCGGCGCGCAGCAGGTAGGGCTCGTAGGCGTCCTCAATGGTCGCGGTCTCCTCGCCCAGCGCGTGCGCGAGCGTGGTCAGCCCGACCGCCTGGCCCGCGAACTGCTCACAGAGCAGGCCCAGGATTCGTCGGTCGAGCTTGTCGAGGCCCTCGACGTCGACCCCGAAGACGTCGAGGGCCCTCGCGGCGAAGCCGGCGTCGACCGTGGCCACCCCCTCAACCGCGGCGTAGTCGCGCACCCGGCGCAAGAGGCGATTCGCGATGCGCGGGGTGCCGCGCGAACGCGAGGCGATGACGCGGGCCGCCTCGCCGGTCACGTCGATCCCGAGCAGGCGCGAGGAGCGATCCACGATCGAAGCCAACTCATCGACGTCGTAGAGATCGAGCTGGCCCACAAAGCCGAAGCGGTCGCGCAGCGGTGCGGCCACCAGGCCGGTGCGCGTGGTCGCACCCACGAGAGTGAATGGTGCGAGCTCGAGTCGAATCGAGCGCGCCGAGGGACCACGACCGACCATCACGTCAAGGCGGCGGTCCTCCATGGCCGAATAAAGCACCTCTTCGACCGCCCGGGTCAGGCGGTGAATCTCGTCAATGAAGAGCACGTCGCCCTCCGCAAGATCCGTGAGCAGCGCCGCCACATCGCCGGGGCGCGAGAGTACCGGCCCGGCAGTCGTGCGCATCGTGGCGCCCATCTCGGCCGCCACGATGGCGGCGAGGGACGTCTTGCCGAGCCCCGGAGGGCCGGCGAAGAGCAGGTGGTCGGCGACCTGGCCGCGTGAACGCGCCGAGCCGAGCACGATCTCGAGGTGTCCGACGAGTTCGCGCTGGCCGACGAAGTCGGCCAGACGCGCCGGGCGCAACGTCGCGTCCATGACGACTTCGCGCTCGCTGGCGGCCACCAGTGAGGACTCCAGTTCAGTGTCGCGCCTCACGATCGTCCCAATCGAGAGAGCGCGACGCGCAATGCGGCGGCCTCGTCGTCGGGGATGTCCACATCGGCGAGCGCGTCGCGGATCTCGCTCGCCGAGTAGCCAAGGGAACGCAAGGCGTCGTCGAGATCACGCGGCACCGCCACCGCATCGAGGGGCGCGACGACCTTGCCGCGCAGCTCGAGCACGATACGACTGGCCGTCTTGGCACCCACGCCCGGCACGGTCGCGACAGTCTTGACGTCGCCCGCCTCGATCGCGCTGACCAATTGGGTCATCTCCATCGTGCGCAGCGCCGCGAGCGCGGTCGAGGGGCCCACCCCGGGGGTGGCGAGGAGTTGGTCGAAGAAGTCCCTCTCTTCGGCCTCGAGGAATCCGTAAAGCAGGATGGTGTCGTCGCGAACGGCGGTGCGCACGTGTACTTCGAGCGACGAGCCCACGGCCACCTCGCGGCGCGAGGCTAGGTGGACCTGATAGCCCACCCCGCCGACGTCCAGGATCACGAGCCCCGCGTCGTTGCGCCGCACCACCCCGGCGAGCCAGCCGATCACGTGACCACCGGATAGCGCGACTCGAGACGCGCCACCATCAGATAGGTGATCGCCAGGGCCAGCGCGTCGGCTGCGTCGGGAGGACGCGGCACTGAGCTAAGAGCACAGAGCCGAGCGACCATCCCCTGGACTTGGGACTTGCTCGCCGCGCCGTAACCGGCGACCGCGAGTTTGACCTCCTGAGAGGTGAACTGGCGCACCAGTGCGCCGCGCGCGCCGGCGAGCGCCACCGCGACACCGCTCGCCTGGGCGACGGGAATCGCGGTCTTCGCGTTGCGCATGAAAAAGACCCTCTCGACGACGACCACGTCGGGCGCGTACTGGTCGTAGAGCTCACCCAGGTCCGCGTAGATCTGGGCCAGTCGGGCCTCGACCGGGGCGTCGGGATCGGTCGCGAGCACGCCGGCCGTCGCCGCGCGAAACGATTCGGGCCCCACGAGGCCCCCCTCGACGAGGCCGAACCCGCAGCGGGTCAGGCCTGGGTCGATGCCAAGTACGAACATACGTTCGATATTACCCAGCGCGCACCGAAGACGGTGGACCTACTCTTCGAGCGCGGCCAGGATCTCGTCGGCGACGTCGAAGTTCGCGTAGACGTTCTGGACGTCGTCGTGGTCGTCGATGGCGTCGATGAGCCGCAAGATCTTCTTGGCGTCGCTCGCGTCGCTGACCTCGATCTGGTTTTGGGCCTCGAGCGTGAGATCGGCCGACAGCACCTTCACGCCAAAGCCCTCGAGGGCGTCGCGAACCTTGCCCAAGTCCGTCGGTGCCGTGGTGACGAGGAAGTTGTCGCCGGTGGCTGCCATGTTCTCGCCGCCGGCCTCGAGAACCCACTCGAGGAGCTGGTCCTCGTCCAGGGGCCCGGCGACTTCGATCGCCCCCTTGCGGTCGAACTGCCAGGAGACCGCACCCGGCTCGGCGATAGAGCCGCCGTTCTTGGAGAACAGGTGCTTGATCTCGGCGCTGGTTCGGTTGCGAGTGTGGGTGAG
>JAJXTB010000101.1 GCA_021784205.1 Actinomycetes bacterium | reverse complement strand
CCCTGCGCGACGACGTCGTCGCGCTCTTCCCCGGCCAGGGGTCCTTGGCCGGCGGCGCCGGGCTCGCCTGGCGCCAGTCAGCGCACTGGGAGCTCGTCGGGCGCATCAGCGAGTCGGCCGGTCTTGATTGTGAGTACCTGCTCACCGAAGCGAGCGACGCCGACGTCGTTCGCACCGACCGCGCCCAGATAGCCACCTTCGCGCTGTCGCTCGTGTGCTACCACGATCTGCTCGACCGGGGCGTGCGGCCGCGCTACCTTCTCGGCCACAGCCTCGGCGAGTTCTCGGCCCTCGTAGCGTCTGGTCTACTGAGCCTCGACGATGGCGCGCGGCTCATCGCAGTGCGCGGATCGGCCATGGCCGCCGCGGCCGAGGCATCCGAAGGCTCGATGGTGGCTCTCATGGGAGGCGACGACGACGCGCGCCGTGCCCTCGAGGCCCTCGCCGACATTTGGGTCGCCAACATCAACGGCACCGGACAGATCGTCGTGAGCGGAACGCGTCGCGCGCTCGATCACCTCCTGAGCGTGCATCGCGAGCTCGGATGGCGCCGTGCGACTCCCCTGCCCGTGGGCGGTGCCTTCCACTCGCCCCTGATGGCCCCGGCCCAAAGCGAACTCGACCGCGCACTCGCCTCGGTGCACTGGGGTCGCACTGACCAGACGCTCATTGCCAACGTCGACGGCGCCGTGCACGCCACGGCCGAGGAGTGGCGAGGACTGCTCTCGCGCCAACTCACGTCGCCCGTGGAGTTCTTGGCCGCGACGTTGGCTCTTCCCGCGGGCGTGACGACGAGTGTGGAGATGGCACCGGCGGGCGTCTTGACCGGTCTCACCAAGCGCATTCGCTCTTTCGAGCACCAGGTCAGTCCAGAGTCGCCCGCCCAACTCGAGGAGGTTCGATGAACCGCGTTGTTCTCATCACCGGCGCCAGCCGCGGCATCGGCGCCGCGATCGCCGAACACTTCGTCGGAGCGGGAGACACGGTCGTGGCCCTCTCACGCTCGGGCGAGGCACCCGCGGGCGTCGCGCGCGCGCTCGCGCTCGACGTCGCGGACTCCTCGGCGGTCACTGAGGCGGTGAAGAGTGTCGTCGCCGACTTCGGCCCCCTCGACGTGCTCGTCGCCAACGCCGGCATCACCCGAGACGGTCTCGCGATGCGCATGAGCGACGAGCAGTGGCGCGAGGTCCTCTCGGTCAACCTCGACGGCGCGTTCTACAGCGCGCGGGCCGCGCTCGCCTCGATGGTTCGCGCCCGGCGCGGCTCGATCATCTTCATCGGCTCCATCAGCCCCTTCTATGGCGTGCCCGGCCAGGCCAACTACGCGGCGGCCAAGGCCGGGCTCGTGGGGCTCGCGCGCAGCCTCGCACGTGAGGTGGCCTCTCGCGGGGTGACGGTCAACGTCGTCGCCCCGGGATTCGTGGACACCGATATGACGAGCGAACTCGCGAGTAAGGACGAAATGTTGGCCCTCGTCCCAGCCGGGCGCATCGGCGTTCCCGCCGACATCGCCGGTGTGGTGGGCTTTCTTGCCGGCCCCGACGCGCGCTACGTGACCGGAACCGTCCTTCCCGTCGACGGCGGCCTCGCAATGGGCCTGTGACGCTCGGAGCATTGAGTACGATGGAACGACACAAAACCTAAGGGGCATTCATGGACCGCAACGAAGCATTCGCGAAATTCACCGACAACGCCGTCGAGGTCTTGGCCGTAGACGCCGCGCAGGTGACCCCGGAAGCGTCCTTCGCCGACGACCTGGGCGCGGACAGCCTCGACCTCGTCGAGCTCGTCATGGCGCTCGAAGAGACGTTCAACATTGAAGTCGCCGAAGACGAGCTCAAGGACATCGCGACCGTCGGTCAGGCGTTCGAGCTCGTCTACGCCAAGCTGTAGTGCGCGTCGCCCTCAGCGCCGAGGGACCCGTCCAGGGTCGTCGCGTCGCGGTGACTGCTCTCGGCGCCGTGAGTTGCGCCGGGCTCGGCGTGGACGCACTCTGGGAAGCCCTGGTCCAGCCCGTCGCCCCCGCAAGTAAGCGCGTCGCGCCCTTTGACGCCTCTCAGCTCGGGAGTGCGAAGGATCTGCGTCGCCTCGACCCCTTCACGCTCTACGCGCTGATGGCCGCCGACGAGGCCTGGCTCGCGAGTGGGCTTCAGGGCCCCTTCGACGACGCCGGCTCCATCGTCACCACCGGCATCGGCGGACTCCAGACCGTGCTCGAGCAGGTCAACGTCCTGCGCGAGAAGGGGGCGAACCGTGTGTCGCCCTTCATGGTGCCCATGATGATGCCCAACGCCGCCACCGCGGCGGTGTCGATGCGCTTTGGCCTGGGCGGACCCGCCGAGACCGTCACCACCGCGTGCGCGGCCGGCACACACGCCATCGGCAACGCCGCGCGTCTCATTGCCTCGGGTCGCTCGCGCATCGCCATTGCCGGCGGCGCCGAGGCGGTCATCGTCGAGATTGCCGAGGCCGGATTTCGCAACATGACCGCGCTATCGAACACGGACTTCTCACGCCCCTTTGACGTGAACCGCGACGGCTTCGTCATGGGCGAGGGAGCCGGAATTTTGGTGCTCGAAGACTGGGACTTCGCCCACGAGCGTGGTGCCACAATTCTCGCCGAGGTGATAGGCGCGGCCTCCACCGCCGACGCACACCACATCACCGCACCCGACCCCAGCGGCGCGGGCGCGATTCGCTGCATGGAGTTAGCCCTGGCCGACGCCAACATCACCGCCGCCGACGTGTCGCACATCAACGCCCACGGCACCTCGACACCGCTGAACGACCTCGCCGAGTCCGTGGCGGTGCGCCACGTCTTTGGCGAGAGTGCGCCCCCGGTGACCTCGATCAAGGGCCACCTCGGCCACTCCCTCGCCGCGGCCGGTGCCCTGGAGGGTGTGGCGTCGGTGCTGACGCTCGACAAGCAGCTCATTCCGCCCACCGCGGGCACCACCGACGTCGACCCCGCAATCGGCCTCGACGTCGTCATCGGCGCGGCGCGGGCCGCGTCGGTTGAGGTCATCCTGTCGAACTCCTTTGGCTTTGGCGGGCACAACGGCTCGGTCGTCTTTCGCCGCTACCAGAGCTAGGGCGACGGGGCCCCGCGAGCGAGCGGGACTAGAACCACTCCTCGAATCGCCGAACGACGTGGCTGTTCTCGTAGGCCCAGCGTGCGTTGGCGATGAATGCACCCAGGCGGGCCGGGTCCTTGACGCCGGGCGAGACCTCGACGCCACTGCGCACGTCAACGCCCCAGATCGGGTAGTTCTGCACCACGTCGACGACGTTGTGCTCGTTGAGCCCACCCGAGGCGATGACCGGCACCCGCAGTCGCTCGTCAGCGAAGACGCCGAGGCTATCGACCAGCGAGTCATGATCATCCGACTCGGGCACGACGACGTAGTCCACTCCCGCGGGAGCCTGCGCGAGCGCGGTGCTCGCCACGCTGCGTAGCACGGTGTTCACCCGTTCGGCGACGTAACTCAACTCGTCGCCCGAGAACACCCCATCGATCTGCACTGCCGAGAGACCGATCCGGTTCGCGATCTCCACGACTCGCTGAGGTAACTCCCCGCGAAAGACGCCAATCGAGAGGGCGCCCTGAGGCAGGCGCCGCAAGATGTCGTGCACGTCATCGGGACTCACGCGTCGCGGTGTTGGTCCGAACTCAAAGCCCACCGCGCTCGCGCCCAGCCCGATGGAAAAGAGGGCGTCCTCCTCGGTGGTGATCCCCGAGATCTTGATGAAGAGTCCCTCGACGATGAAGCGCATCTACCCTCCCGGGCCCACGCTAGATGACGGAAACTCTACGACGAGGTCTCCACCTCAAAGCCGAGACTCGCCGTTTCGCTCAGCAGGCTGCGGTGCGCGAAACCCAGGGCCCACACCCCGCCCGCGCGAGCAACAGCCAGGGTCACGCCGGCGGGTCCCTCGGGCCCGCGCGAGCGAAGACCCGCGTCGATCGCGTCCAGGTCATCGCCGCGCGCGCGCACGAGGCGCCACGGAACGTTGCTTGCGCGCGCGTCGAGACGAGCGACCAGCTCTTGACCGGTGTAGCAGCCCTTGGTGAAGGACACGCACGTGGCGACCACGTTCGCGCCGAAGCTCTGCGGAGCGACGTGGGCCGCGAACTCGCTCTCGCCGGGCCACAGCGCGTCCACCTGTTCACCGAGGTTTCCGAGCGGCGTCTCGCCGACGCCGTCCAGAGCGATCTCGCACGCGGCACGCAGGCGAAAGCGCGCGAGACGGGCGACGACGCGACTGGCCAGTGCCTCGGGCACGTCCAGGGTGATCACGTTCTCGACTCGACGCACCCACGCGCTCGAGAGTGCGACGCCGTCGGGTTCGAGCACGAGGGACCACACACCCTCACCCGACGCCCGAGCCACGTCTTGGGTCAGCTGTCCCTGGAGGAAGTCAAAGGCCCCCTCACCCTCGACGCGCACGCGCGACCAGGCGAGCGGCGTGTGTTCGTCACGAATCTCGATCTTCATCTCACCAGTACAGTAGGCGTCTAGTCACACGACCAAGCGAGGACCGATGAGTAGGGCGCAGATGGAACTCGCGACGATCACCTCGACGATGGGCGACCTCGCCACTCGCCTGACGGCCCTCGTCGAGGCCGAGGGCGCGGGACTGCCCACCGACGTCTACAGCGAGCTCGTGGGTGCCGAGCGCACCATCGGCGCGTTGCTGCGCCGCCTCAACCGCTTGGCGAATCGATCCCTCTAAGCCCCGATAGCCTCGCTAGATGCCCGGCACGTGGGAGGTAACGACGAGCCTGACCAGCCACCAGCGCCTCGACGTGCTGACCTGGATCAACTACCTCGAAGCCCACCTAGGTCGCGAGGCCATCGACGAGGCGCGCCGACGCGCCGTGGTGCACGCCACGCCCGCCCAGCACTGGCTGCGCTACGCCGACGCCCACCTCGCCGGCTACGCGATGGTGAGCGGAGAGCTTGACCCCTCGCTCGAAATGGCCGGTGGCGGCTTCGACGACGACCTCCTGACGCGGGTACTCGAGATACATCCCCAGATCGACTGGTGGACGCGCGGACCCCAGGCTCGAGACTCCGGGGTGGATCTGCGCACCCTGCAGTTCCTGCGCGTCGATCTGCCCGTCGATCTCGAGCCGATACCCGCGGGCGCGCTGCTGCGGATCTTTGACCCGGCGCGCGACGAGGTCGCCTGGCTCGAACAGAACAACGCGGCCTTCGCCTCCCACCCCGAACAGGGGGCGTGGCGTCGCGGCGACCTCGACGCGCGCACGCGAGAGCCCTGGTTCGATCCCTCGGGATTCCTCGTCCTGGAGATCGACGGCGTTCTCGTCGCGTCGTGCTGGACGAAAGTGCACGAACTCTACGAGGAACGTTTCGGTGAGATCTACGTCGTCTCGGTGCACCCGCAGTACCAGGGTCGGCGCCTCGGGCGCGTGATGGTCACCCAGGGGCTCGAGACGCTGCGTCGACGGGGTGTCGCCAGCGCGGGACTCTTCGTCGACGACTCCAACCTCAGCGCTCGCGCCCTCTACGACTCACTCGGCTTTCGCCTCGTGCGAGAAGATCACCTCACGCGCTTCACACGCGAGGTTCGAGGGTCGTCGGCCTAGCTACCCACGGCGCGACCAACGAAGAAGGTCACCGCCGCCGCGGCCGCGGCGATCCAGGTTTGGCGCAGGGCCCAGCGCACCACGCCGCGATGGGTGAACCAGCCAATGCCACCACCGATGCCCAGGCTCGCCACGCCCGCGAAAGCGATGGACCAGGGCACGTCATTGCCCGACTGGCTCCAGAGCCAGGGCAAGAGGGGCACGAGCGCGCCGACGGCGAAGGAGAGGAAGGACGATACCGCCGCCGCGAGGGGCGAGCCCGTAGCCGACGGGTCCACACCGAGCTCTTCGCGCGCGTGGGTGCGAAGCGCGAGGTCGGGATCGCGCATGAGATCGGTGGAGAGTCGCTCGGCCAGATCGCGATCAATACCGCGCGACATGAAGAGCTCGCGCAGCTCGATCTGTTCGGCCTCGGGACTCGCGGCGATGGAGCGCCGCTCGACGTCAATTTCGAATTCGAGCAGTTCCTTTTGCGCACGCATCGAGAGGTACTCACCCGTCGCCATCGAGAATCCCCCGGCCACCAGGCCCGCGAGACCCGCCAGGCGCACGACGCTGTGACCAGGATTCGCGCCCGCGAAGCCCAAAATGAGAGAGATATTGGTCACCAGTCCATCGCTGATGCCAAAGATTGCCGCGCGCACCCAGCCCCCGGCAATCTGGCGGTGGTGCTCGTCGTGGACGGCGGTGATCATGGGCCAAGTGTAGGTCTCGGGTCCTCGGCGACGTGCCGGTAACATTGACGCGGAGGTTTGTATGACCACGCACGTCACCGGAATCGACGAGTTGAAGACTCTCGTCGGCACCCACCTCGGCTACTCGGACTACCACCTCGTCACCCAAGAGGCCGTCAACCTCTTCGCCGACGCCACGGGTGATCACCAGTGGATCCACGTCGATCCCGAGCGCGCCGCGTCGGGCCCCTTCGGACACACGATTGCCCACGGCTACTTCACGCTGTCGCTCATCCCGGTCCTGCTCGGCGGCGTCGTCAAGGTGGACGGCGTGGCGATGGGGATCAACTACGGCACCAACAAGGTGCGCTTCCCCAGCCCCGTGCCCGTGGGTAGCGAGGTGCGCGCCGGCGCGACGTTGGCCGCGGTCGAGTCCTTCGACGGCGGCGCCCAGGTCGCCATGGACGTGACCGTCGAGGTGCGCGGCGCGGCCAAGCCGTCGTGCGTCGCCCAGGTCGTCTACCGGTACTACCTCTAGTCAATGGACGCTACCCAACTGCCCCAGGGCGAAGAGAAGACGCGTCAGGTGCGCGCCATGTTCGACGCCATCGCCCCGCGTTACGAGTTGGTCAATCGGCTCATGACCTTTGGTCTGGACGCACGCTGGCGTCGGCGCGCGGTTCGCGACCTGCGCCTCGCCTCCCACAGCGCGGTCCTCGACCTCGCGGCGGGCACGGGCGACTTCACTCGCGAGCTCACTCGTCAAGGTCAACGTCCGGTTGCGGTGGATCTCAGTTACGGGATGCTCGAGGCCGGCCGGGACATGCCCACGCGCATCCAAGCTGACGCCACGACGCTCCCCTTTCGCGACGGGGCCTTTGACGGTGTGACGTGCGGGTACGCGCTGCGCAACTTTGCGGACTTAGCGGCCGCCTTCGAGGAGATGGCCCGCGTCACGCGACCCGGCGGGCGCATCTCACTGCTCGAAGTCGCCGAGCCGCGCTCGGGACTCTGGCGCGCGGGCTTTCGCCTGTGGTTTCGCCGCGTGGTTCCCCTGATCGGATCGCTACTCTCGGATCGCACCGCGTACCACTACCTCCCCGCGTCCACGGCCTACCTGCCAGAGGCCCCCGAAATAGCGAGCATGCTCTCGCGCGCGGGCTTTCGCGCCGTGAATCACCGACGCGTGATGGGAGGGCTCAGCCAGCAGTTCCTCGCAACGAGGTCCTCGTGAGATTCGTGCGCGCGCGGGTGGAGTCACTCAACATTGACGCCGTGCGCACGCTGGCCTCTCGAGACGGCTGGCTGATCGAAACGCCCCAGATACTCAGAGCCGGACTGGGCGGGTCCGCCTTTCAACTCGAGCTGCCCCACGGGCTCGACGCACCCGAGGGCGCGTTCGCGAGCCTCGCCCCGCTAGAAGTCGTGGGCGACGACGGACCGCCGGGCAGCGGTGTCGTCGCCTTTGGCTCCCTGCCCTTTGAACGCGGCGACGCGTCACGTCTCGACGTCGCGCGCTACCTCATTACCGTGACGAAAGACGCCACGTGGGTCTGCGCCCTCGAGGGTGACCAGGGGTGGCGCGCGCTTCTCGCTGACGTAGAGGCGCCCCGCCAAGAAACCCTGTTTCCTCGCTCGCTCACCTACCAGCCCACCGCCGAGGAGTACGCCCACACGGTGGCGCGCGCCGTCGAACTCTTGCGGCGCAAGGAACTCGACAAGGTCGTCCTCGCGCGCGCGGTTCTAGGTACCGTGCCCGAGGCCATCGATCCCGCGGCGCTCGCGGCACGGTTGCGCCGTCGCGAGCCCCTCTGTACCGTCTACAGCCTGCCGGTGAGTGGCTCGCGACGCTACGTGGGCGCCAGTCCCGAGTTGCTCGCGCGCCGCGAGGGTGACACCGTCACCTGTCACCCCCTGGCCGGCACGATCGCGCTGCCGGCGCACGTGGCGCCCGATGACTACCAGACCTGGCTGCTCGGCAGCACCAAGAACCTCCACGAGCACGCTGTCCTCGTCGACGACCTCGTCCAGTTGCTCGCGCGCCACTTTGACGACATCGACGCCGACGCGACGCCCTCGATCGTGGCGCTACGCAGCGTCGCTCACCTGGGCACGTGGATTCGCGCGACCGCGCACTCATCGGCACCCGACGCGCTGCGCGTCCTCGCCCTCTTGCACCCCACGGCCGCGGTGGGTGGCATCCCCCGGCGCGCGGCTCACGACCTCATTAGTGAACTCGAAGAGACGCCCCGCGGACACTACGCGGGACCCCTCGGATGGGTCGACGCCCACGGCGATGGTGAGTGGTGGGTCGGCATCCGTGGCGTGCTCGTGCGCGGGACCAGCTTCGAAGCCTGGGCCGGTGCCGGCATCGTCAGCGAGTCCGACCCGACGGCCGAGCGCGAGGAGACGCGCGACAAGCTCTCGAGCGTTCTCGCGGCCCTGCTCGCCGAGCGGGTCTAGGACGAGGAGCGCCCCACCAGGCGCTCCGCGGCCCACTTCGTGACGAGGAACAGCGCCTCAAAGACGATCGCCCCCGACATCTTGGACTCGCCGCGCGTGCGATCACGAAAGGCGATCGGTGACTCGACGATGCTCGCGCCCCCGCGTCGGGCCCGGTACGTCATCTCGATTTGGAATCCGTAGCCGTCGGCGCGCACGGTCGTGTAGTCGATCACCTCGAGCGCGTGGCGAGAGTACACGCGATAGCCCGCGGTCGAGTCGGCCACGCCCAGCCCCAGCATGAGAGCCGCGTACTGGTTGCCCGCGCGAGAGAGCAGGCGTCGCGGTAGGGACCACTTTGGAATTGAGCCGCCGGGCACGTAGCGTGAGCCGATCACCACGTCGTGGGTCTCAGAGAGCGCGAGCAGGCTCGCCAGAGCCGCCGGGTCGTGCGAGAAGTCGCAGTCGATTTCCACCAGGCGGTCGTAGCCGTGCTCGAGCCCCCAGGAGAAGCCCGCGCGGTACGCGCTGCCCAGGCCGGACTTGGCCGCACGCGAAAGCAGCTCGATACGACCGAGCTCCGTGGCCAACGTGCGCACCACGTCGGCCGTGCCGTCGGGGCTCGCGTCGTCAACGACCAAGATGTCGGCCTCGGCCACGGCCCCTCGCAGGGAGCGAATCATCGCCTCGATATTGAGAATCTCGTTGTAGGTGGGCAGAACCACCAGAATGCGCACCGGACGATTCTACTTTGGCCCTCTAGACTGGCAATTCAGAGCGCTCGGAGCGCCGCGACAAGAAGGTCCATGCCCGATCCCAGTCCTCGCAAGCGCTTCACGATGCC